>JBBCIP010000139.1:0-38617 GCA_037189785.1 Alphaproteobacteria bacterium | reverse complement strand
GTTCGGTAAAGCATAATAAGTCATTGTTTTATATGGTTTTTCAAAAAGAATATTTAGATTTCTTAAAATCTACTGTTTCAGTTACAAAAAATTAACCAAATGTGTTAATTATTTACACCTGACAGAGTAGGGGGGGCCAGTTGCCCCGGTTAGATATTATGTGGGATTAAAGAGGGAATACGAAGAATGCGTGTTTTGCTCATAGAAGATGACAAGTCGACCGCCCGCAGTATTGAGCTCATGCTCAGTGCCGAGGGTTTCAATGTATACTCGACAGACCTCGGAGAAGAAGGGCTGGATCTTGGTAAGCTCTATGACTACGACATCATCCTGTTGGATCTGAATTTACCCGATATGCATGGGTATGATGTCCTGAAGAAGCTCCGTGTTGCTAAAATCGACACCCCTATCCTCATCTTGTCCGGCATGGATGAGTTGGAAAACAAGGTAAAAGGCCTGGGCTTCGGTGCAGATGACTACCTAACCAAGCCGTTCCATAAAGAAGAGCTGGTTGCCCGTATTCACGCCATTATCCGGCGTTCCAAAGGGCATTCGCAGTCTGTTATCCGGACCGGCAAACTGGCCGTGAATCTCGATACCAAGACTGTTGAAGTGAACAATCAACGGGTCCATTTGACCGGCAAAGAGTACTCGATGCTGGAACTACTCTCGCTCCGGAAAAGCACGACTCTGACCAAGGAAATGTTCCTGAATCACCTGTACGGTGGGATGGACGAACCCGAATTGAAAATTATCGACGTCTTTATCTGCAAATTGCGGAAAAAATTGGCTGTAGCCACTGACGGCGATAATTACATCGAAACCGTTTGGGGCCGCGGCTATGTCCTGCGTGATCCCGATGAAGCGCAGGAACCGATTGATAGCGGCGATATCGAGGCTTTGGCCGCTGCCGGCTAACTCTAGCAACATCCGAAATACGCTTGAAAAAGGACGTCTCGGCGTCCTTTTTACTTTTATTCCGCTACACCATCGGCTGCGAAGACCCCCGAAGGAACAAGATGCAAGATACGATCAATCGTTGCCTCGCGTTCGGTCTCAGATAGCGGACTCGCTCCCAACAATTCTAAGAACATCAGCCCTTCTATCGCCAACCACGGTAAAAGCAGAGCAAACGGCTCAGACGACTGCTTGCTTTGCTGCCATAGCCAGTTGTGATGATCTCTGATCGGCTCCAACAATTCGGGCTCCTCAGCGATGACGGCCAGCATTCCGCACGCAGCTTCCCGATTGTCATGCTCGCGCTCATGTTCGATACGACTTCTCAACAGCTGCCGCATCGTATCGGCGCTGGTCCCCACTTCCGCTAAAGATTGGGTTTTGACCTGATCCACATAGCGCACAATAAGCCCCTTCAAAAGGCTCATTTTACTCGGGAAATGATACAATAACCCGCCCTTGCTCACCCCGGCGCGGTCGGCAACTGACTGTAACGTCAAAGTCTTAATGCCGATCTCCGCAGCAAGCTCCGTGGCCGCATCAAGAATAACTTCACGGTTGTTCTTACGCCCACGTTTATCTATATCAATCGTCATACATACTCCCTCCCCCCGGAAGGTCGAAAAATGGTACGCCCCAGTACAGCTTTTACTTGACTAAACCGTCCAGACGGTACAGTTTAGCCATTATAAAAAAGGTGCGTCAATCTCTTTAAGTTTATCAAGACCCAGGCCTCACCCACTCTGTGCTGTCGCGGCGTCTGAACGAGCATAGGCAGTCATGTCAAAAAAGAAGCTTTTTGTAGTTGTTGGGCTGGTGATCCTGGTTGTAATCGTCGTCGGCTTCAATATGTTCCGCGACGCAATGATCAAGGCTTACTTTGACAATATAGAACGCCCGACGGTGACCATTGCCGCGGCCAAAGTCGAATCAGGCCCGTGGACACCGGCGGTTGAAGCCTTGGGCTCGGCACGGGCGTCGAACGGTGTGGATTTGGCGGTCGAAGTCGGCGGCATTGTGAAAAACATAATGTTCCAGGCCAATGACCAAGCAACCAAAGGCCAAGCCCTGATCCAAATCGACGATGCCATCGAACAGGCTCAAATGATTGCCGCCAAAGCCAATATCAACCTTTACGAAACCCAGTTCAATCGTACCAGCGCGTTACGGACCAAAGGGTTCTCGACCCAAGCCAGTTATGATGACGCCCGCGCCCAGCTTGAAGTAGCGCGATCCGAATTGGCACGACTACAAGCGACCAGTCAGCAAAAGCTTATCAAGGCGCCGTTCTCAGGCGTCCTCGGGATCGTCCGGATTGACCTAGGCGAATATGTCCAACCCGGGACTGTCGTTGTTACCTTACAAGATCTGGATCGCATGAAAGTCGATTTCACCGTGCCCGAGCAATCTCTGGGATTGTTGAAAGTCGATCTGCCGATCCGCGTGATCTCGGAAGCCGAAAGCATTTCCTTGACGGGAAAAATTATCGGTATCGACCCCAAGGTTAATCCGCAAACCCGTTTGGTCAATGTACAAGCCATTGTAGAAAATCCGCAGCGCCGTTTATTGCCGGGCCAGTTCTTGCGTGTTCGCGTCGAGTTACCGATTGAACAAAACATCATCACCGTGCAACAGACCTCCGTGATCCCCAGTCTTTACGGCGATTACGTTTATAAAATTGTCAAAGACGACAACAACAAAGACGTAGCGAGGCAAGCCTTTGTCAAAACCGGCCGCCGTGACAGCGGTCGTATTGAAATTATTGAAGGCTTGAAAGTCGGCGAACAAGTGGTGGTCGCCGGACAAAACAAGCTGCAAAACGGTGCACCCGTTGCAGTTGACAACACCGTTGTGCCAACGGCTGCCGTTAAAGAACCCGCTCAGAAAGACGGAAAAGACGCATGAACTTCTCCGAACTCTTTATCAGACGACCGGTTCTCTCAATCGTTGTCAGTTTGCTGATCCTATTGCTTGGGTTTCAAGGCCTCAGCAATATGTCGATCCGTGAATATCCGGAAGTGGAAGAAACGGTCATCACCGTAACCACCGCTTATCCTGGGGCCAGCGCTGACTTGATCCAAGGCTTTATCACAACGCCGATTGCCGGCGCCGTTGCAAGCGTCGAAGATGTGGATTACGTCACCTCATCAAGCGCACAAAGCATCAGCACAATCTCGGTTCGCATGCGTCTAGGATCCGATCCGGATGCGGCACTTACCGAAGTGATTTCAAAGGTTCAGCAGGTCCGCGCCGAATTACCGGAAGACTCTGAAAATTCGATCATTGTCAAAGGCACGGGCATGAATTTTGCCCTGATGTATCTTGCCTTTGCCAGCGATCGTATGACCCCGCCGCAAATGACCGAGTATTTGACACGGGTTATCAAACCGCGATTGTCGACGGTTGAAGGCGTGAGCGAGGCACAAATCCTTGGCGCGCAAACATTTTCGATGCGGGTCTGGATTGATCCCAATCTACTGGCGGCGCGTGGTGTGACCGCGGCCGAAATTGCCAATGCTATTCGTAATAACAATTTCTTTTCAGCCCCTGGTAAAACCGAAAACGAAATGATGGCCTATGTCGTCGAGGCCGATACATTGTTAAACACGCCAGAGGCTTTCGGCACCATTCCTATTCGGGGATCCGGTGAAGATGTTGTGCGCTTACGTGATGTGGCCCGCATAGAGCTCGGCCCGGATACGGATGACGTCAAAGTATCGTTCCAAGGCAAGGAAGGGGTGTTTATCGGGATTACACCAACGCCATCAGCAAATCCCCTTTCAACCGCAGCAGCTGTAAAAGCCGAAATTCCCCAAATTCAGAAAGACCTGCCCGAGGGAATGAACGCCTTTGTGGTTTATGATGCCACGATATTCATCGATGAAGCGATTAAGGAAGTGTTTTTCACCATCGCTGAAGCGGTCGTGATTGTTATCGCCGTTATTTTCTTATTCCTGGGGTCATTCCGTTCCGTCATCATCCCGATTGTGACGATCCCGCTTTCGCTGATTGGTGTTTGTTTTGCCCTGTTCGCTTTGGGGTATTCGATCAACCTTCTGACCTTGCTGGCAATGGTGCTGGCCATTGGCCTTGTGGTTGATGACGCCATCGTTGTGGTGGAAAATATCCATCGCCATATCGAAATGGATAAACCACCGGTACAGGCCGCAATCGACGGAATGAAAGAAATATTCGGACCCGTCGTGGCTATGACCATCACATTGGCCGCCGTTTATGTCCCGATCGGGTTTACCGAAGGTTTGACCGGATCATTGTTCCGCGAATTTGCCTTTGCCTTGGCTGGCGCCGTGATTATTTCCGGTATTGTCGCCGTCACCCTATCGCCGATGATGTCGGCCCGTATTCTGGTCAAGCAATCCGAAGAACGCGGCAGTTTTGCCGATAAAATTGACCATTATTTTGAACGCCTGAACACATGGTATGCCGGCCTGCTCGAAGGGGCCTTGGCGATGCGGGGCTTGATCGTTCTTGCCGTTGCCGTGTTGTTGGGACTCACGGTCTACATGTTCTACAATACAAATTCAGAATTGGCGCCTGAAGAGGATCAAGGGGCGTTGATGTCGATGGCATCGGGCCCCCGCTACGCAACATCCAATTATACCAAATTATTCGTGGATGATTTTAATCGGCTTGCTGGTGAACAACCGTCGATCGAGCAGCAATTCAGTATTGTCGGCGCGGGTGGCGCCAGTGCTGCGACGAATAGCGCGTTTGTGATCTGGCAATTGAAGCCTTGGGGCGAACGCGACCAAAGCCAAAAAGAAGTTCAACAAATCATGCAAGACGCGGTGAAGAACTCAGCTGGCGTCGAAGCTCCTGTGTTTTCGCCGCCTGCTCTGCCGGGTGGTAGTGACGGCCTGCCCATTCAATATGTCATCCGCAGCATTGGTTCGCCCGAACAAGTTTATGAAGTAGCCGAAGAAATCAAGGCCCGCGCCAACGCCAGTGGCCGGTTTATCTTCGTCATGAATTCCATGTCCTATGATCTGCCGCAAGCGCGGGTGCTGATTGATCGCGAACGAGCGGCTGCACTCGGCGTGTCGATTTCCGACATCGGCAACACACTCAACATCTTATTGAGTGAAACCTGGATGGCACGGTTTGACCGCGATAACCGGAGCTACGACATTATCCCCCAAGTTCCCATGGAATATCGCTTGGGCCCAGAAAGTCTTGGCGGTTTTTATGTGCGCAGCATCAGCGGAGAAATGGTCCCGCTGTCCGCCGTCACCACGATCAGAATCGAAGCGGCGCCGCTTGCGATCGAACAATTCAATCAATTGAATTCCGCAACGATCTCGGCCATGGCCTTGCCTGGGATGACCAATGATGCTGGACTGCAAGCCCTGCGTGACATTGCCGCCGAAGTGATGCCTGCCGGCTTCTTCGAAGATTACGCCGGAGAATCCCGTCTGTCCCGCCAGGAAAGCAACACCTTGGCTCTGACGTTTGGCTTGGCGATCATTGTCATTTATCTGGTCTTGGCCGCTCAATTCGAAAGCTTCCGCGACCCGCTGATCATTCTGACCGCTGTTCCGTTGTCGATCTTTGGGGCCCTTTTGCCGCTTAACTTGGGGCTTGGGACATTGAATATTTACACCCAGGTCGGACTGATCACTCTGGTGGGCCTCATCACCAAGCATGGTATCTTGATGGTGGAATTTGCCAATGAAAGGCGCGAACACGGCATGAGCAGATTGGAGGCGATCCAAGAAGCGGCACGCGTTCGCCTGCGGCCGATCTTGATGACCACCGGCGCGATGGTTTTGGGTGTTGTACCGCTGATCATTGCGTCAGGGGCCGGTGCGTCCGCACGCTATTCGATCGGTCTCGTCATTGCCTCAGGCCTTACCATCGGCACCTTCTTCACATTGTTTGTCGTGCCGGTGATTTACACCTATATTTCTCACAAAGATCCAGAAAAGGTTGATCTGTCGAAGGCCGCCGGGCAACAGCCAAACATTAATCCGGTCTAACGATCAAGACCCGTTCTGCTCTCGCTATAGAAAAAGCCCCACGGTTATTAATCGTGGGGCTTTTTCGTGCATAGACATTTATCTTAGCGCCGCGCGGCCTGGCTTCTGAAACCATCAGTCGACAATGCCGCAGCAGGACGAGGCGCAGCAACTGATGCCTGGCCTAACGATGTCGACGCCGGGGCTGTCGACGTGCTGATGGTCGGTCTCGGGGCTTCCGCCGTTATGTACATGCCGCGCTGGCCACTCACCGGCTTAAAGCGCTCGGTAATGCCGAGAACCGTTTCTGCTGACCCCAGGAACAATGTACCGTGAACCGGTAAAATATCACGCATGCGGTTCAAAACATCGCTCTTGGTCGCTTGATCAAAATAAATCAACACGTTGCGGCAATAAATCACATCAAAAGCGCCCAGGCCTCGGAAACTTTCGAGCAGATTGAACTCCTTATACGTCACCATGTCACGAATGGATTTCGCCAGCTGCCAAGTTTCCCCTTCTTGGGTAAAGTATTTGATCAGCATACGAATGGGCAAACCGCGCTGTACTTCGAACTGGCTGTAGATACCGGCCCGGGCCTTTGTCAGAACTTGTGCATTGATATCGGTGCCAAGAATTTCAAAGGTCCAGCCACTCCATTGCGCTTCCAAATCTTTCAGCATGATTGCTAAAGAATAAGGCTCCTGCCCCGAAGACGCCGCCGCGCACCAAATTCGAATACGGCGGCTTGCCGCATTGGTTTCACGCAATTTTGGTAAAACATGATCGCGGAATAGGTCAAACGGCGTGGTGTCACGGAAGAAGAACGATTCATTGGTTGTCATCGCGTCGACAACCGTACGGATCAAGATTTCATTACGATCGCGTCGGATGTGAATAACCAGGTCATCCAGTGTTTCAAAGCCATTGCGGCGCGCAATGGGCGACAACCGGCTTTCCAGCAAATACATTTTTTCTCGGCTCAGGATCAACCCAGACCGTTGCTTCAATAGACCGGATATATAATCGAACTCTTCGGGTTTCACCGCCGGTCCCCTTGAATGAACTTGGTTACAGTCGCGCCGATTTCTTTGAGTGGTAACACCGCACAGGTTAGTCCCGCCATAGATACGGCCCCTGGCATCCCCCACACCACACTGCTGGCTTCGTCTTGGGCAATGACAGACCCACCAGCAGTCACAATATTGCGGGCCCCTTGAAGACCATCGGCCCCCATGCCTGTTAGAATAACTGTCAAAGCCGATGCTCCGTATATCTGTGCGATGCTTGTCAACATCGGGTCGACAGACGGGCGGCAATAATTCACCGGCGGTTCCTGGTTAAGGCGAATGATCGGTCCCGTCGCTTTATTTGCAAGCACCATGTGATAATTGCCGGGCGCCACATAAATCGTACCGTTCTTTACGGCCTCACCCTCGACAGCTTCATGACACGGTATCCCGGTTGCCCGCATCAGATGATCGGCCAGAATAGTCGTGAATGTCGGCGGCATATGCTGCGTTATCAGAATCGGAAATGGTGGAGGATTGGTCAGTGTCCCCAAAAATTCAAACAAGGCTTGTGGTCCACCCGTCGAACTGCCGATTGCCAGTATCCTCGGCGCCACCGATGAGGGTTTTCGCAAAACAATCGGGCGTGGCGTATGACGCGATACAGCCGTTGCCGCACGATCCCGGAGTGTCGTCGCAGGAGCAGTCTTATTCTGTGCTGTGCGGGCCGCGGCGCCCAAAGCTTTTACTTTTTCAAGAAGAGTATGCCTGAAATCCAGTGAGGAATTTACATCACGACTGCTTTCAGGTTTCGGCAAATAATCCGCCGCCCCGGCCGCTAAGGCTTTCAAGCTGACTTCTGCGTTCCGCCGCGTCAATGTCGACGCCATGATCACTTGAACATGCGGTACCAGCTCGATGATTTTCGGCAATGCCGTCATGCCGTCCATCTCGGGCATTTCAATGTCCAGAATGACGACTTCCGCTCGACTGGCGACCAAGCTGCGCAGCGCCATAGCACCGTTATGGGCCGTCGACACAACCTCGATCGAGGGTTCGGCATCTAACCAGCGGGAGATAAGACCGCGGATAACCGCACTATCATCCACCACCATCACACGATAGGCATCTGCATGTTTTTGCTTTTGAAGGGGCGCAAGCGGCACTGTATTCACATCCTGAAGGAGGCTAATAAAATTGGAGCTATTCCCCTAAAGCAATCCGACCTGAGAAAATTTTGCTTCAATAATCTCGCGGTCAAATGGCTTCATAATATATTCGTCGGCACCTGCGTTGATGGCTGCGGCGATATGGCTCATATCGTTTTCTGTTGTGCAGAACACCACCACAGGCTCATCGCCACCCGGCGTGCGCCGCAAAGCTTTGAGAAAATCGAGGCCGTTCATGACGGGCATGTTCCAATCCAACAGCACGACGTCCGGCATGCCTTTTTCACAAGCCTGGAGCGCACCCTGACCATCTTCAGCTTCTGTGATGCTGAAGTCCAATTCCTCGAGAATACGCCGCGCAACCTTTCGGATAACTCTGGAGTCATCCACGACCAAACAAGATTTCATGTGGCGCTTCTCCGCATGTATTTTTTCATCATCATTTTCATATTAGGCTGCTGCAGAAAGTGTAAAATCAAGAAGCCGTTCAACATCCACGACAACCAAAAGCTCGCTATCGAGACGATAGATCCCATCCGATACGGCTTGCCATTGCTGGCTGAGCGTCACCGGATTGCGTTCATACTTTTCGGCACTGAGCGATAACACTTCACCCACGCTGTCAATCAACAAGCTATAAGGCTCGCCTTTGTTCTCGACAACAATACTCATCGACGGCTCACCTTCCTCGCGTGGCGGCAAACCAAGACGGGCTCTGAGGTCAATAGCGGTCACAATGCGCCCCCGTAAATTCAGCACACCGGCAACGGCATGAGGAGCCAAAGGGATCGGCGTGATCTTTTGCGCCGCCAAGACATCGTGAACAGCCAAGACCGGGATCCCCAACATCTGCCCTGCAAGCCGCAAGGTCACAAATTCACCCCCCAAACGGCTGACGGTCGTATCGTTACGGGGCGTTGCTCTATAATCGCGGCTCATGCGGCATCTCCCACACGACTGATTTGATCTTGCAGACTGGATAACAAGGCATCACGGTCGAACTTTGCAACATAGTCGTTAAACCCGACATCACGACCACGATTGAAATCCTGAGGTGTCGCATGGGATGACAACGCAACCAGCGGCACAGACTGCCATGCCCCTTCCCGGCGCACCGTGCTCGCGAATTCAAATCCATCCATGCCCGGCATTTCAATGTCACTGACGATTACGTCGAATACTTCACCTTTTTCGCGTAACTTCAAAGCTTCTGTCGCCGTAGACGCTGTGGTCACGCGATACCCGGCCGCAGACAACAAAGGTTTCAGCATATTGCGGAAGAACGAACTGTCGTCCACCATCAACACATGTTTGGGATCGACACTGCTGCCATGCGCACGGTTCGTAGACGCAGTGAGGAAGTCACCGAATGCCAAACCTAAGTAATGCGACACATCAATTATTTCTGTAGCCTTCCCGGCAACGACGCCGGTTCCCAAGACCGCGCGCGTAACCGAAGCCAATTCAATGTTTAGATGTTCTTCGACAATGTCGATGATTTCATCAACAGCAATGCCCATGGTGCGATCGTTGTCAGAGAATACCAAGACCGGCTGACGGCCCTCTTCTTTCAAGCGACAATTACCATCGATCATGACCAGCGGCATCAATTGACCACGATATTGGACCATCAGGGATCCATTGGCCTGCTCGATGGCGCTGACCGCAATTTCTTCAAGCCGCGCCACAAGTGACAAAGGTACGGCACGCTGTGTATCAGTTCCGGCCCGGAACACCAGAACTGACTCGCGGTCTTGGCTCGCGGCTTGGCTGGTGGTCGCGTTGGCCACAACCACTTCACTATCGGTCATGACATCACCAGTCGAATTGGCGATCCCGTTCGGATCCAAGATCATAATCACACTGCCATCACCCAAAATGGTGTTGCCAGAATAAACCGGAATATCACGCAAAATCGGAGCGACCGGTTTCACAACAATTTCTTCGGTGTCGAACACACGATCAACGACGATACCGAATGTAAATGTGCCGACCTGGGTGACAACGATGAAATTTTCAGTCTTTGTGTCAGCATTCAGCTTAAGAATTTTATCAAGCTGGATCAGCGGCAACAAACGATCGCGCAATCGCAACACCGCCGTATTATTGATATGTTCGATACGGTGTTCGGAATCGCCCGACACACGCACCAATTCCAGAACACTGATTTGCGGTATGGCGAACCGCTCTGCTGCGCATTCGACGATCAAGGCTGAGACGATGGCCAAAGTCAGTGGAATCTTGATCATGAACGAGGTGCCGCGACCTTCGATAGCCTTAAGGTCGATGGTCCCGCCAATTTTCTCGATATTGCTGCGCACCACATCCATGCCGACGCCGCGACCAGAAATATTGGTCACTTTTTCAGCCGTCGAGAAGCCCGGATGGAAAATGAACTTATGGATCTGCTGATCCGACATTTCCGCCACTTCCGCTTCTGTGGCAAGGCCATTGGTGATGATTTTCGACTTTAGTTTTTCAACACGCAAGCCCGCGCCATCATCGGAAATTTCAACGATGATGTGACCGCCTTCGTGATAGGCGTTCAAACGAATAACGCCGGTTTCGGGTTTGCCTGCTGCAACCCGATCTTTGGGTCGCTCAATACCGTGATCGGCGGAATTGCGAACCATATGGGTCAGCGGGTCTTTAATCAGTTCTAGAACTTGGCGATCAAGCTCCGTCTCGGCCCCGATCATCTGTAGGTCGATTTTTTTGTTCAGTTCAACGCTCAAGTCACGAATGATGCGCGGCAGTTTGGCCCAGGCATTGCCGATCGGCTGCATCCGGGTCTTCATCACCCCTTCCTGCAATTCGGTCGTGCATTGGCTCAGCCGTTGCAACGGCACAGAAAATTCTGTGTCGCCATTGCGTCGCATGATTTGCAGCAGCTGGTTTCGCGTGAGAACAAGCTCGCTCACCATATTCATCAAATCTTCTAAAAGATCGACATTCACGCGGATGCTTTGCGTACCGATTGTCGCGTCGGCGCTCACATTTGCTGCGGTTGCAACCGCAGGTGCGGATGATTTGCGTGGTTCTTCATGCACGGGATCGTGATGCCCAGACCCAGACGCGATAACACCATCATGATCGTCTGTCACGGCAGCCGCAGTCTCCTCAACCGTCACCGGCTCCTCATCCGGCCCGGGCGCCGCAGCAAACGCAGCTTCGAGATCTTCCAGCGACACTTCACCCGGCAACAGATCACGACCCAAAGTTTGTACCGGCACCACCGGTTCCGGCTTGGCTTTTTTCTGTGACACGGCGGCGCCGCCAGCAGCACAAACATTCAAACGGGAAATCAGATCTTTATCGTCGCCTTCGGGCTCCGCTTCCGTCGCGGCAAGACCGGCCAAGATGACTTTAATGATATCAAGCGACTCTAGGATGAGGGTCACGGCATCCGCCGTCACCTCAAGCTCGCCATCGCGAAACTTGCCAAGCACATTTTCCGAGGCATGGGCCACAGCTTCCAGACGCGGCAGCCCCAAAAACCCGCAGGTTCCCTTAATGGTATGCACCAGCCGGAAAATGTTATCCAAAACCTCTTTGTTGTTTGGATTTTGCTCAAGTTTGACGAGCTCGACGTCGATCACGTCGATGCTTTCCGCCGTTTCGGTCAGGAACTCGTTCAGCAAATCATCCATGAGACGGCTCGATTTGTTGGGGTTTCAGCGACAATACAGGCAGGACGGACCTTTCCCACGCATGAGCTAAGATCAGGTAAAAAAGTTAAGGACGTGTAAAGTTAGGTCAAAGGAGGCAAAAAGCAGCAATATCAGCACTCTAGCAGTTCGTGGCTAGGGCCGATCACATGCCGAAAAATAGATAATATGATCTATTACAAAAGAATCACAAATTTGACGATGCCATCGCCTTCGCGAGCTACTGTAACCTGGCCGCCAAGTCCAACCAAGGTTGTCCGCGCCAAAAATGCCGGCGCCAGCTTGGGGGTCAATGCGCCGTCGTGACTGGCCCCGCTGGCCCCGCCCGTCAGCATCATCTCAATCTCCGGCGGCAGCAAAAGCCGATCGCCTGCGGCAGTAATACGAAGCTCGGCCCCAGCCGCGCGGGTGTCGCCATCAACCGTGATGGTGCCCCCCCGGATCAATGACTCTCCCGCCAAAAGCATGACGTTCAACAGTGCCTTAAGCCCGTCTTTCGACAACTCCCGCACCGCTGGTCGCCAGTCAACCGT
Source organism: Alphaproteobacteria bacterium (assembly GCA_037189785.1). Lineage (GTDB taxonomy): Bacteria > Pseudomonadota > Alphaproteobacteria > Sphingomonadales > Govanellaceae > Govanella. Next base: position 26,304 of record JBBCIP010000139.1, on the reverse strand, counting down.
TACTTTGCCACCGGCAAAATAGGCGGCAACCGCGTCACGCCCGGTATCCATCGCCACCATCTCGCCAAACCCGGCACCGGCGCCGAACGCCAATCGGAAAAATTGCAGCCGACTTGCCGTTTGCTGGGCGCTTTGTTCCAACAACTCAATGACTTGGCGTTGCATCTCCGGATTGTCTTCGTCCGCCAGAAGCTCCAAACCATTGGTAAAGGCCCCGACCGGACTAATCAGGTCATGACACAGGCGGGAGCAAAGCAAAGCAGAAAAAGCAATTGGATCAGTCATAGGTATGGCCACGCATATTTAACGATAAATTAACCCTGTAACAGCGTTCTCCCTTGCTTATACCGCGAACTGCCGCTAGGCAACCTTGAATAACCTAATTTCCGCGGAGACCAGTGCAAATAGGGAGACCAGCGCAAATGGCCAATCTCGTCCCCGGTTCCTTTGTCCGGCACCCTCAAGAACCTGAATGGGGTATGGGTCAGGTCCAATCCGTTATCGCCAATCGGGCCACGGTCAACTTTGAACATGCGGGAAAGCAGCTCATCAACACCGATCTCATCGATTTGGAACCCGCGTCCCCGCGTGCGAGCCGTATGGAGTAAATGAATGACCCGTCCCTCTTCTCAGGATCTGGCTTCTCAGGATCTGGCCCCCTATCTTGAATGGATCGACCCCTTAAACGCCATTGCCCGCGATGCCGGAGCCGCGATCATGGATATTTATGCGGGCGACATCGCCATCCGCAACAAAGACGACCAATCGCCGGTCACCGATGCCGACGAAGCGGCCGAGAAAATTATCTTGGCCGGGTTAAGAACCTTAGCCCCAACAATTCCGGTCGTTGCCGAAGAAAGCATGGCCGCAGGCCAACGGCCCGAGATTGCAGGTGATTTGTTTTGGCTGGTTGATCCGCTGGACGGGACCAAAGAATTTATCCGCCGCCAAGGCCAATTCACCGTCAACATCGCGCTTATCTACCGTGACCAACCGATCCTTGGCGTTGTCTACGCCCCGGCTTTGGGTGATCTGTATGCGGGTGTGGTCGGTCACGGCGCCTGGCGCTGGCGGGATCAGGCAAAAGCCGACATTCATGTTCGCACAGCCGACACAGCGGCCTTGATTGCCGTGGCGTCGAAATCCCACCGCACCCCGGAAACCGACAGCTATCTGTCGCAACTGGCCATTGCCGATAGCCGCGCCGCCGGAAGCTCGCTCAAATTTTGTTTGGTCGCTGATGGGTCCGCTGATCTTTACCCGCGGTTCGGCCCGACCATGGAATGGGATACGGCAGCCGGTCACGCGGTCTTGGCCGCCGCCGGTGGCGCTGTCCTGTCACCGGACGGCACACCCTTGTGTTACGGCAAGCCGGATTTCCGCAACGGTTTTTTCTTTGCGATTGGTGATCTAGCGTGGGACGCGATTAAACCGTAGCGCTTTTGATCAAAGACAAGCCCGCAAAAACCCAAATCAAAATGGCCGAGGATCGGTTAATCCACAACAAGTGGCGATCCGACATGCGTTCGCGCACGCTGTGAGCGACTTTGCATATAAACAGCCACCACAACGCCGATCCCAAGAACACCCCTACCACGACAGACGCCGCATCCGCCGTCGCCGACGCCCGGGAAATACCGATGCTTGTAAACAGGGCAACGAAACCAATGGCGGTGATCGGATTGGTGATGGTCAAAGCAAAAGTCGCCGCCGCACCATGTGCGATATCGCGGGATGATTGTTCTTCCCCCGTCAATCGCGGGCGTGATCGCCAAGCAAAGAATCCCATGCCGATCAGAATGATACCGCCAATAATGGAAAGCCAGCGTTCGATCGTCAGCAACCAATCTGATATGGACGACAACCCAAAGGCGGCAATCGCACCAAAGACGGTGTCGCCAACAGCCGCCCCCAAACCGATCAAGAATGCACCCAAGAAACCATTGCGCATGGCCTTCTGAATGCAAATCACATTAACCGGGCCAATCGGTGCCGCCACTGCGATACCAATCACGATTCCCGCCAATAAAAACCACAGACTCATGCCGACACCTTACCTGGAACGGTGTGACAAATCTTAAAGTTGCGAAGGACTTGGGTGTTGGTCAGCAAAAATTAACGGCCTCTATTGATGATGGTCAGCGGCGTTAAACGGAGTCACAGTTTTCAAACTGAAAGGAGGACTCTGATGGAGAGAGTCGAATTGTGGCGTCACGGCTATCGGTTGACCACGGCAGAAATCCTTTATCACATGCCCGATCATCCGCATTTGTTGCAAACCTACCTGTGGCAAGAATTGGATCTTGCGCCGCGTTTTCCCATTCTGAAAAAATTTTTGGAGTTCTGGGACCGTAATCTCGATGGCAAGCTTCATTCGGTCAACGTGGCCTCGACCACGCTCATCACACCTCATGATTTGAGATATGCGAGCTTGGTGTTGCGCCAAGATTTGCCCCCTAGCTTGCCGCTGCATTAAAGGCATTCGCGCCTCGATCACTGTTTATCGCGGGTTGCGTCAAAGCGAAGCGGCGCACCGATCGGTTGGCCGATCAAGCTTGCTTCCCACATCACGCGATGACCGCGAATGATCGTGCCGATGGGTTGACCGGTCAACTTATTGCCAGCAAACGGCGTCCATCCGGACCGGCTGGCGATCCAGTCGTCGGTCACAGTCCATTTTTTCTTCAGATCGACAATCGTCAAGTCGGCATCATAGCCAACTGCCAACCGCCCTTTGGTGCGCAACCCAAAAACACGTTGCGCCCCGGCGCTGGTCAGATCGACCAACCGTTCGAGCGTCAAGCGACCATGATTGACATGATCCAACAACAACGGCAGCAGCGTTTGCACGCCGGTCATCCCCGATGGTGACGCCGGATAAGGTTTTGCTTTTTCTTCGCGCGTATGCGGTGCGTGATCGGACCCAATCACATCGACGATGCCGCTCTGCACCGCCGCCCATATGGCATCGCGATGGTGGGCTTCCCGGATCGGCGGGTTCATCTGGGCGAATGTACCCAAGTCCTGATAGCACTCCGGCGCGGCCAAGGTTAAATGCTGCGGTGTAGCCTCGACCGTGGCGATATCTTTGTGCAGTGCCAAAAGCGCCATTTCTTCGGCTGTGGTCACATGCAAGACATGGACAAGCCGCCCCGCTTGTCGGGCCAAGCGCAAAACACGCTCGGTCGCCAGGCGGGCGGTCTCGACATCGCGCCAATGACAATGCTGACCGACATCACCCGAGTCGGCGATCGATTTCCGCGCTTTCAGGCGCTCCTCATCCTCAGCATGGATGGCGACCCGGCGGCGGCCCTTTTTCAAGACTTCGAGCAAAGTCGGATCGTCCCACACCAGCAAGTCACCGGTTGACGAGCCCATGAACACCTTGACCCCGGCGCAGCCCGGTTCCCGTTCAATATCAGCGAGTTCGTCGATGTTCCCGGCGGTGGCCCCGACATAAAAGGCATGGTCGCACCACATCCGATCCTTGGCCCGCGTCAGCTTGTCTTGGATCGCGGCGGCGGTGGTGGTCGACGGTTTGGTATTGGGCATCTCGAACACCGCCACAACCCCACCCAAAACGGCCCCGGCGGCTCCTGTCGCCAGGTCTTCCTTGTGCTCAAGCCCAGGCTCGCGGAAATGGACCTGGGTATCGATGACCCCTGGTAAAACATGAAGACCGGTGGCGTCGATCACCTCGCCCGCGCTGGCTTGGGCAAGGTCGCCGATGGCGGCAATGCGGCCATTCTTGATCCCGATATCAGCCTGGCCGGTCCCACTGTGATTGACCACGGTGCCGCGGCGAACAAGGAGATCATAGACCCCCGCGTTAGAATTAGCGCTCGAAGCCAGCGAATCGTCGGTTTGGGGCATCCCTTACCATCCATGTTTAGAAGGACATCGTCCGATTATACGGTATCGTTTTGATACGCGCCTACTCAGGCTTTGGCAAGGTTAGCCGTCGTCACCCATGAACTCTCTTGAAAGGCTGGGCAGAACAGGCAACACTTGGGCCATGACCGATACTATTGCAAACACATCATTATTACCGAGCCGTGGCATTCTGGCCGTGAGCGGGCCGGATCGTTTCAGTTATCTGCAAGGGCTGATCACCCAGGATATCGAACTTTTGCACAATCAGGCCGCCATCCACGCCGCCTTCCTTACCCCCCAGGGTAAATATCTTCACGATTTCATGATCGTCGCTGACGGCGACCGGTTTTTAATCGATGTCGACAAAACGCGTATTCAAGACCTGTTGAAGCGACTGATAATGTACCGGCTCAGAAGCAAGGTCGAGATTGCCGACTTATCCGGATCCTATGTGGTCGGCGCTATATGGGCCGGGGAAAGTCCCGCGCTGCCCGAAGGCACGATCATCTATGAGGATCCTCGCCTGGCGGAACTCGGCCGCAGGCTTATTCTACCGGCCGGGCAAGCCCCAAATTTCGGCGCTGAGGCGCTCTATGATCGCCACCGTTTGATCTTAGGTGTCCCCAACGGCCAGCATGATTTCGAACTCGAAAAAAGTTTGGCGCTCGAAGGCAATCTCGATGCCTTGAACGGCGCAAGCTTCACCAAAGGCTGCTATGTCGGGCAGGAAATGACGACCCGAACCAAGCATCGCGGCAAAGTGCGGCGGCGCTTGATGCCGGTCACCGTTCAAGGCCCGCTACCCGCCGCTGACACCCCGATCACCACCCAGGCCGGAAAAATAGTCGGCGCGATACGCTCCGGTCTTGATGATCATGCCATGGCTGTCCTCAAACTCGAAGATATCCGTATCGGTGAACATTACGTCGCCGGGGACGCAAAGATCACTCCGGTGCGCCCCCATTGGATGCCGGCGGAATGGCTTGTGCTTGATCCGGAAGGAACACCCACGTGACAAAAACAATTGCCGCGCCCAAAGCCCCGCAAAAGCGCTGCAGTTGGTGTGGTGAAGATGAGCTTTATGTCCACTACCATGATACGGAATGGGGCGTGCCCGAGCTTGATAGCCGGGCGCTGTTTGAGAAACTTATCCTTGATGGCTTTCAGGCCGGGTTGTCGTGGATTACGATTTTACGCAAGCGCGACAATTTCCGAGCCGCCTTCGATGATTTCGACCCTGTAAAAATCGCCCGTTACAGTCCCGCCAAGGTCGAAAAGCTGATGGCCAACGCCGGCATTGTTCGCAACAGAGCAAAAATCACCGGCACCATCAAAAGCGCCCGTATCTATTTGGACATGGCCGAGCGTGGCGAAGAGTTCAGCGACTTCATCTGGCAATTCACCGATGGCCGGACAATCATCAATAAGCGGGCAAAGGCCAAGGGCTTACCAACCGCCACAGCAGAATCCGAAGCCATGAGCAAAGCGTTGAAGAAACTCGGCTTCAGTTTTTGTGGGCCGACCATAACCTATGCCTTCATGCAGGCGGTCGGCATCGTCAACGATCATTATACCGACTGTTTTCGCCATCAGTCCTGTACTACACTCGCCCGTCTTTAAGCCGGTCGTTCTTTAGGCTGGTCATTCTTTAAGCTGGTAGATTGCTTCAATGGATAAATTGTTCGCCATGCGCGTTTTTGCCGCTGTTGTCGCCGATGGCGGCTTCAGCGCCGCGGCGCGGCGTCTCAATTTAGCCAAATCGGCGGTCAGCACCACCATCAAGTCCCTGGAAGCAGAGCTTGGCGTTGCGCTCCTGAACCGGACCACCCGCACCTTAAGCTTGACCGAAGCCGGCCGCCGCTACAAAGAACGCACCGATCAAATCTTGGCCGATGTAGCCGAAGCCGATCTTGAAGCCGCATCCCTGACACAAGTACCGCGCGGCATATTGCGTGTGTCTGCAGGCGTATCGTTCGGCATCAGCGAACTGGCCCCGGTTGTCACCCGTTATATGGCGACCTATCCGGATGTTTCGATCGAATTGAATCTGGCCGATCGCTATGTCGATTTGGTCGAAGAAGGGTTCGATGTGGCAATTCGGATCGGCGATTTGTCTGATTCCAGTCTCATCGCCAAGCGCTTGACCACATCACGGCGGATGGTTTGCGCGGCCCCTAGTTATCTTGAACAATACGGCACCCCCAAGCATCCGACCGACTTGAAGCATCACAAGTGCCTTTATTACAATTTATTGGCCCGGGGTGGCGCATGGCCATTCCAAGAAAACGGCCAAGACTTCACAGTGCCGATCCGCGGCACACTATCGGCCAACAATGGCGACGTTTTGCGGCAAGCAGCCATTGGCGGGGTCGGGGTGATCTTTGCCCCAAGTTTTATTTTTGCCGACGCACTGCGGAGCGGCGCGCTGGTCCATATCCTGGCTGATTACGAACCTACGCCAACAACAATTTCAGCCATTTACCCGCCAAATCGTCATGTCAGCGCCAAACTCCGCGCATTCATCGATATGATGACGGACTATTGTGGGGAGCTCACATCCTGGGAAAAAGGGCTCTAGTTCCATAAATTAGAACAATAAATTCGAAAATATCCCAATTGTTCAAATTCTCATGGATGGTTAGGTTTATTGCCAACAGCACATCCACAGGAGATTCCCATGACCAAAGTTCTCGTACTTTACTATTCAAGCTGGGGCCATGTTGAAAGCTTGGCCGAAGCGGTCGCCTCAGGCGTAAATAGCGTTGATGGTGTTGAGGCAACAATCAAACGGGTGCCCGAATTGGTTCCGGAAGAAGCCGCGAAAAGCTCCCACTTCAAACTCGATCAAAAAGCCCCAATCGCCAAACCGAGTGAGCTTGGTGATTACGACGCGATCATTTTCGGTACCCCGACCCGGTTCGGCAACATGGCCTCGCAAATGCGCAATTTCTTGGATCAAACGGGTGGCCTGTGGGTCAAAGGCGCGTTGGTCGGGAAAATCGGTAGTGTGTTTGTCTCGACCGGTACGCGTGGCGGACAGGAAACAACCATCACTTCATTCCACACCACATTGCTCCATCATGGCATGGTGATTGTCGGCCTGCCTTACAGCAATCCCGACTTGGCCACCATCACCGAAGTCCATGGCGCAACACCCTACGGCGCCGGTGCCATTGCCGGTGGTGACGGCTCCCGCAAAGTCAGCGAGCTTGAATTGCGCATGGCTAAATTCCAAGGCGAACACGTCGCCAAACTCGCCAAAAAACTATCTGCGTAAATAAAAAAAGTCCTCCTCAGGATAAATCTGAGGAGGACTTAAGTGCGCAGAGATTAAGAGAAAGCATATAGGCGTCGTAAGAAACCAACTTAGTTCAGTCTTCACTCAGACTAAACAACGCAGCATTGCCGCCGGTTGCGGCAATATTGACGGTTAATGTTTTTTCCGTCGCAAAGCGTAACAGATAATGGGGACCACCTGCTTTCGGTCCGGTGCCTGAAAGCCCCTGCCCACCGAACGGCTGCACACCGACAACCGCACCGACCATGTTGCGATTGACGTATGTATTGCCGACATTCAACGTTTCAAAAATTTCGCTCGCCGTCGCTTCGATGCGACTGTGCACGCCAAGCGTCAAGCCGTAGCGGGTGCGGCGGATGCTGTCGAGCACCTTGGGTAAATCTTCCGCGGCATAACGCACCACATGAAGGATCGGCCCGAACACTTCGCGCTCCAAGCGATCAATACTATCGATCTCAACCAGATGCGGTGGAAAAAATGTGCCGCTGTCAAAGCCGCTGGACACCGTACATGCATGGAGGATCTTGGCATCCTTAGCCATACGGTCCCGATGCTCGATCAAAGTCTTGCGTGCACCGTCATCAATCACGGGACCAACTTCGGTCTTCAAGTCCAAGGGATCACCGATATGGATCTCATCCATGGCGCCTTTCAACATATCGATCATACCGTCGGCGACATCATTCTGTAGGAACAACACCCGCAGGGCTGAACAACGCTGACCGGCGCTGAGAAACGCCGACATAACGGCATCATCAACCACTTGTTCGGCAAGCGCGGTGGAATCGACAATCATCACATTCTGACCGCCGGTTTCAGCGATCAATGTCGCAATGGGCCCATCCTTGGCTGCCAAGGTGCGATTGATACGCTGCGCCGTTTCGGTTGAGCCGGTAAAGGCAACACCGGCCAAGCGCGGATCTTCCATAATGCGTTGGCCGACCGTGCCGCCGCCACCCGGCAAGAAATGCAACACATCGCCCGGCACACCAGCTTGCAAAAACAATTTAACCGCTTCGGCACCGATCAAGGGTGTTTGCGCGGCCGGCTTCACCAGCACACTGTTGCCCGCCGCCAAAGCCGCAGCAAGTTGGCCGACAAAAATCGCCAATGGGAAATTCCACGGACTGATGCAAGCAAAAACACCACGGCCGTGCAGCGACAATCGGTTGGTTTCCCCGGTCGGCCCCGGCAACGGTAACGCAGTGGCAAAATAAGCCCGCGCTTGTTCCGCATAATAACGGCAGAAGTCGACCGCCTCGCGCACTTCGGCAACCGCATCGCTCACAGTCCGCCCGGCTTCAAGCCCGATCAACGCCATCAAACGCGCCCGATCGGCTTCCATCAGATCAGCCATCCGATCCAAGATGTCGGCCCGCAGCGCACCACCGCGCCGATCCCAATCAGCTTGCGCGGCAACGGCTTTAGAAAACGCGTCGTTGATATCTTGATCGGTGGCATCGATGATGCTGCCGACCTGACGGGTGCGGTCTGTGGGCGACAACACGGGTTTGGCCGTACCGCTTAAGCGTTCTTGACCGCCAACAATCGGCCCGGCATTCCATGCCGTTTGTAAGTATGGCGTGCGATCCGCCATAAATGGCTCCACCACCAAAGGATCATCCAAATCAAGCCCGCGCGCCCAATCGCGATTGGCACCATCGAGTCCAGTCGTTTTCAAAACAGCACAAGGGGGAGCGATTTTCGGATGACGCCGCGGGTTGGCTTTTTCCACCTGAGCCACCGGATCAACAACCAAATCTTCGACCGGGACTTTTTCATCCATAAACCGATTGACGAAAGAACTATTGGCACCGTTTTCCAACAACCGCCGGACAAGATAAGGCAATAGATCTTTGTGCGCACCGACCGGCGCATAAACACGGATCGGCACGATGCGACCGGCCACAGTCGGCATTTCTTCATACAGAAGTTCGCCCATGCCATGCAGACGTTGGAACTCGAACGCTTGATCGGGTTTCGCCATCTCCAGGATCGCAGCAACCGTATGCGCATTGTGTGTTGCGAATTGCGGATAGATCACATCGCTGGACGCCAGCAACCGTTCCGCCGACACCAGATAAGACACGTCGGTCGACGCCTTACGGGTGTAGACCGGATAATCATCATAGCCGCGTTCTTGCGCGTGTTTGATTTCGCTATCCCAATAAGCGCCCTTCACCAAGCGCAGCATGAAACGCCGCCCGGTCTCATGCGCCAACGCCGCCACCCAATCGATGACAGTGGGGGCGCGTTTTTGATAGGCTTGCACCACCAGACCAAGTCCATCCCACCCGGCCAAGTCGGGATCACGCGCCAGAGCGTCGAACAGATCCAAAGATATATCCAACCGCCGGGCTTCTTCAGCATCGATACTGAAGCCCAAATTGTAATGCGCCGCATCTTTGGCCAAGGCCTTAATCACCGGCAGCAATTCCGCCATCACACGGTCACAAGATTTATACTCATAGCGCGGATGCAGGGCTGAAAACTTAACGGAAATACCCTGCCGCTCGGCAACGGTGGTGCCTGTTGTCTTCTCGCCGATTGCTTTGATCGCGGCACGATAGGAGTCAAAATAACGGGCGGCATCTTTGGCCGTGCGCGCCCCTTCGCCCAACATATCGAAGGAATTGCGGACATGCGGCGGATTATGTTTTTGTGCCCGGCTCAGGCCTTCTTCGATGGTCCGGCCCAGCACGAACTGATCACCGATGATGCGCATGGCTTGCATCACCGCCTTGCGGATGATCGGCTCGCCCATGCGGGCCACCAACTTACCGAACCATCCCGGCAAATCTTCGGCGGTTTCACGGTCAAGATCGACCACGCGTCCGGTCAACATCAACGCCCAGGTCGACGCATTGACGAATAGGGAATCCGACCGTCCACGATGATCGGCCCAGCTGCCCGACGATATTTTCTCGGCGATCAATTTATCGGCGGTGTCGGCATCAGGAACACGCAACAAAGCCTCGGCCAGACACATCAGGGCGACGCCTTCTTTGTTCGACAAACCGAACTCATGCATGAACGCATCGATCGAGCCTTGCTTATGGCTTTGGCCGCGCGCAGCCGTAACCAACTCCCGCGCTTTCCGGACAATCCGCATGCGGGCGCCGGAAGACAGATGGAGCTGTTCCAACAAGCCGTCGACGGCCAGATTTTCGTCACGATGCGTTGCTTCGCGAATGCCCTGGCGCAGGGCGCCTAAGGGGGAAAGCCCGCTATCCTTCCGTGCTGCCATACCAGCCATGATGATCCCTTTCATAGAATTTAGCGAATCATCGCAGAAAAACAGAAGAATAGGCTGCTCTTTTTGGTAATTTTACGATATATTCTCTACCAATTAATAATTTTAATAGAGAATTATTCTGATGAAAGATGATCGCACTCTGGACCGTATCGATCTCAATATCCTGCGTGTTCTGCAAAATGACGGGCGGATTTCCAATGTAGATTTAGCCAAATCCGTTGGGCTGTCCCCCACCCCCTGCCTAGAACGGGTCCGCCGTTTGGAGCGGGAAAACTATATCGACGCCTATCGCGCTATTCTCAACCCCAATAAATTAGATGCCGCCTTAATCGCTTTTGTCGAAATCACCCTCGATCGCACGACCACGGCGGCGCTTGATCATTTCAACGACTCAATCCGCCGCTTGGACGAAGTGTTGGAATGCCATATGGTGGGTGGCGGCTTTGATTATCTGGTGAAAATCCGCCTGCGCGATATGGCGGCTTATCGCCGGTTCCTCGGTGAAAAACTGGCCGCCATCGACGGCGTTAGCCAGACCCACACCTATGTCGTGATGGAAGAGGTCAAAGCCAGCACGGCCTTGCCGCTCCCCTCTTAGTCAATTATGTGGCCTGAGCATTTCCGCCTAAAGTTGTAAAAAAATTTTACAACTTGCTTGTTTGAAAAACTACCCTTTCGACATAGCTCCCTGGAAATACACAAGATATACAACTTGGCATTGAATTTGCTTAAATATTAGACAGTTTTCATGCGTATAATATTCAACCATAGAATGTGGGGACTAAATTAATCATGCAACTTAAAAAAGTTTCCGGGCTAGCACTGGGCTTAACCCTTTTCCTTGGCTCAATGACGGCTCAAGCGGCTGTCATCGATGTCACCTCCATCGCATCAGGCGCAAGCGCCGATACATGGTTGGATGGTACATTCAACAACCAGACCCGGAACGGTGGAACACTGAATATCAGTGGTGCGCAATCTTATGATGGCGATGGCTCCTTGGCCTTGTCCGGCAATAGCGGATCCGCCAAAGCCACAGCCCTTTATGTGTCGCAGTCGCTTGGCTCCTTGGCCAGCCTAAGCTCGGTCAGCTATCAATATTACCGTGACGGCAGCAGCACCAACGCGGCCAATCAAGCCCCAAGCCTGCGCTTGTATGTGTCCGATGGCCAAGGCCGTGTCGGCACCCTGGTCTATGAACCGGTATACAATGGCGTTGCCACCATACCGGTCGATAGCTGGGAATTGATCGATGCAACAGCCGGCAATTGGTGGCTGTTTGAAGGCGGCGTTTTTGAAAACTTCGGCCTGGACTTGGCTGATTGGGCCACCAGCAACAGCTTCAACAATTCCACCAACACCGCCAGCAAACTCGGCTTCGGTCCGGACGCTCAAGTCGTCGGCATCGATGTCGGGATCGGCAGCGGTTGGAATGGTGATAGCTTGGCTTACGTCGACAACATCAGTCTGCAATTCGGCACCCGCGAAGCCACAACCTGGAACTTCACGACCGGTGACGCTCAAACCGTCAGCGAGCCTGCAGCTTTGGGTGTTCTCGGCCTGAGCTTGCTTGGGATCGCCGCAGCAGTCCGTCGCCGCAAAGCCTAATCCGATCCTTCTGTTAAAAAGAAAACCGGCTCACCACCCGAGCCGGTTTTCGCATTTTAATAAAAAGCCGGTAAATGATGAAGCTGCGCTACAGCCAACGCTCGTATCAGCTAGACCGTTTTCAAGCCGGCAATTTGTCGAAGAAGTTTACACAAAGACTGACAAACAACGCTTAGCTTATTGGAATCTAATTATTTCTATTTTGGCCTGAATATTGCTTCAATTTGCTTGGGGATTATTTCCTGAGACAGGAGCAACGACAATGAAACTTGGCTTTGCAGCCGCGATAGCGACCATTTTAGTAACCAGCGTTGGGCATGCAGCCCCTTTACCCAATTATTTTACCATCCGTATCGAAGCCCCTGGCATTCAGGAGACGACAGCAACTTTCGATTATGTTGGTGTTGAACGTTTTGACGGCCTGAGTGGGGGTCTTTACGATACTCATGATACGGATTTTGGCAGTTCGCCAATTGAAGCCACGTATTCAAACCTCCAAGTTGCGCCTGCTTCGATATATGGTGGGGCTGAAGGGACCGGCAATTTTGCCAATGTCGGACGTGGCTCCGCGACCACGATCACCTTCACACAGGAAGGTGCAAGCGGCTTGAATTACTTCGGTTATTGGCTTTCAGCCCTGGATGCCGGCAACATGCTCGAATTCTGGAGCAACGGCATTTTGCTCGGCACCTTTGCACCCGCTGATGTCATTGCCTTGGTTGCAACCAATTCTGACTACTACGGTAACCCGACCGATCCTTTCTTGGGTGAAGTAGACCATGAGCCGTTTGTGTTCGTGAACTTCTTTCTCGAAGGCGGCGCCACGTTCGACACATTGGTTTATTGGGAAGATCAAAGCGTCAATGGCGCCTATGAATCCGATAACCACACCGTTGGCTGGTGGGAAACCCAAGGTCAAGGCACCGAAGTGACTACAGTGTCTGAGCCTGCCTCGACGCTGAGCGCTTTGTTTGGTCTATCCCTTATAGGGGCCTACGTATACCGCGCCCGTCGCCGTCAGGTCTAAAGGGTTCACTCATCACTATTTAAAAAGGCCGCTCAAATGAGCGGCCTTTTTTATGTGCTGTTCCCGAATGAATTTAAAGACTGCGTGCAATCAATTCCTTCATGATTTCCGACGTGCCGCCATAAATGCGCTGCACCCGCGCATCCGTATAAAGCCGGGCAATAGGGTATTCCATCATATAACCATAGCCGCCGAACAACTGCACGCAGGCATCGACAACACGGCCTTGCATTTCCGACGTCCATAACTTCGCCATCGCCGCACCGGTTGGATCAAGCTTGTGCTCGAGATGCAGCGCCACACATTTGTCGTGAAACGCCCAGCCAACTTCGACTTGTGTTTTTAAATCCGCCAAGGTGAAACGCGTGTTCTGAAACTCAGCGATGGATTTGCCGAATGCCTTCCGTTCTTTTGTATATTCGATTGTCAGATCCAGCGCCTTTTGCGCCGCCGCCACGGCATAGGTGGCAATGGCCATGCGTTCTTGCGGCAGTTCCTGCATCATTTGCGCGAAGCCACGACCTTCGGCACCCAGCAAGTTTTCGACCGGCACCCGCATATCATCAAAAAAGAGCTCACCGGTGTCCTGCGCTTTCAATCCCATTTTATCCAAGTTGCGGCCACGCCTAAACCCTGGGGTCGCGGCTTCAACCAGCAATAGACTGACGCCCTTGGCCCCTTCCTTTGGATCGGTTTTGACCGCCAACAACACAAGGTCGGCCGAAATCCCGTTGGAGATGAACGTCTTTGACCCGTTGACCACATAATGGTCGCCATCCTTGATCGCCGTCGTCCGCAAGCCCTGCACATCGCTGCCCGCACCCGGTTCGGTCATGGCGATGGCGGCGATCATCTCGCCGGATACAAGTTTGGGCAGATAGCGTGTTTTCTGCTCCTCGGTCCCGTAGTTCACAATGTATTGAGCCGTGATATCGGAATGGACCTGAAAATTCGGCCCCGAAGCCCCGGCCCGGGCAAACTCCTCGGTTACAATCGGCAAATAGCGGAAATCCCCCCCTGGACCACCATAGGCTTCTGGGACTTGCGGGCATAAAATCCCTTGTTCCCCAGCTTTCAGCCAAAACTCCCGGGGCACCATGCGGTCTTTTTCCCATTGCTCCGTATGGGGCGTCAGTTCTTTCTCGAAAAATCGCCGCACGGCCTCACGAAACATTTCATGCTCTTCGCCATAAATCCCTCGCTCTAGCATTGAAACTCCTTATTATTGCCCTCAGGAAATCAATCAGCAGACCAATCATGACAGGCCCATCATGACAGAACGTATTTTTGACTTCAAAGACGAAATCCGGAGTTGGCGGCGTCATATCCATCAACATCCGGAACTGGCCTTTCATGAACACGCTACCGCCGACTTCGTCGCCGACAAATTGACCAGTTTTGGGATCGAAATTCACCGTGGCTTGGCCGGAACCGGGGTCGTCGGTACGATCCGCACCGGCACCAGCAATCGCGCCATCGGTCTGCGCGCCGATATGGATGCCCTGCCGATCACTGAAGCCAACGAGTTTGCCCATGCCTCCCATCATAATGGCGTCATGCATGCCTGCGGTCATGACGGCCATACCGCCATGTTGCTGGGTGCAGCACGCTATCTGGCGGAAACCAAAAACTTCAACGGTACGGTGCATTTGATCTTTCAACCGGCCGAGGAAGCCGCCGGTGGCGCACGCGTCATGATCGAAGACGGATTATTCGAAAAATTCCCGGTTGAATCTGTTTATGGCATGCACAACATGCCCGGCATTCCCACCAATCATTTTGCCATGCGCAAAGGCACGCTGATGGCGGCCTTTGATTCCTTCGATATCACCATCACCGGCATTGGCGCCCATGCCGCGCTGCCCCACACCGGGCGCGATCCGGTGGTGGCTGCCGCCGCGATCATCACCGCGTTACAAACCATCGTCTCACGCGAAATCAATCCGACCGACAGCGGTGTTGTCTCGATCACCAGACTGCGTGGTGGCGAAACCTATAACGTCATTCCGAACGATGTGCAGATCAGCGGCTGTTGCCGGGCGTTGGATGAACCGACACAAGCCCGCATCATCGCGTCGATCAAACGTGTCGTTGAAAATGTTGCCGCAGCCCATAACGTCCGCGCCGAAGTGACATTGCTGGAACATTATCCGCCAACGGTCTCGACCGATGAAGGGATTAGCGCCTCTGCCGCCGCCGCCATCGATATTGTCGGCGCCGATATGGTCGACACCAACACAACACCGCTTTTGGGATCGGAAGATTTCGGCTACATGCTGCAAGCCAAGCCCGGCAGCTATATTTTTATCGGTAACGGCCCAGGCAGTGGCGGCTGCATTCTGCATAATCCGCATTATGATTTTAATGACGATGTTTTAGTAACCGGCGCGCGCTATTGGGCCCGCCTTGTTGAACGAGAACTACCGCGATAAATGACCAATTCCATTCATACTGTTACAGCAGGCGAAGCCGATGCCGGCGTTCGCCTTGATCGCATGTTGACGACCCATCTGGCTGAGCTGTCCCGCAATCGCTTGCAGGATTTGATTGCGACCAATCACGTCAGCATCGACGGCACGGTCGTCACCAATGCCGCGCTTAAGGTCAAGCTGAACCAAGTCATTACCGTGACCGTGCCGCCACCGATTGATCCTATCCCCCAAGGCCAAGATGTTCCGCTCGATATCGTTTATGAAGACGCCCATTTGATCGTCATCGACAAACCGGCCGGTATGGTCGTGCATCCGGCCCCAGGCAGTCAGGACAGCACCCTGGTAAATGCGCTGATCCACCACTGCGGCGATAGTCTATCGGGGATCGGCGGCGTCCGTCGCCCCGGCATCGTGCATCGCATCGATAAGGACACCAGCGGCCTTCTGGTCGTCGCTAAAACCGACGCAGCGCATGCCGGTCTGGCCGAACAATTTGCCGCCCATGATTTGGAACGCGCCTATATCGCCGTGGTCTGGGGCTGCCCGGCCCCGTTAAGCGGCACCATTGCCACGCAAATCGGCCGACACCCGAGCCAACGGCAAAAAATGGCGGTTTTGAAAAGCGGCGGCCGCCATGCCGTCACGCACTATCGCACCCTCCGTCGCTTTGCCCCGGCCGAGGGCTTTCCCGCCGCCGCCTTGGTCGAATGCCGCCTTGAGACCGGGCGCACCCATCAAATCCGGGTCCATATGACCCATATCGGCCATCCCCTGATCGGCGACCCGGTCTATGGCCGCGCCACACGGCATGGCCGCGGCATCAGCGTCGAGAAGAAAACCCAATTGCAGAATTTTCCGCGCCAAGCGCTTCACGCAGCCGTGATCGGATTCGTCCATCCGGTAACGGCGGAGACCTTGAAATTCGAAAGTCCCGCCCCACCTGATATAAAGGATCTCCTCAGCAGTTTAGAGGAAATCTAATAAGGGGGTTAAACCAGTATACAGAAATATCTTTCTAGGGTTTTTCTTGACATCCGGGCGCTCCTCAGGTTATATTTTAATTATTCTAAACTAGATCCGCGGTTCATCGCAGGTTCAACTGACTGAATTTAGGATCTTGGTAACGGCCAAAAGGGGCCGGGGAGCAAAGATTATGGCAACAAATCTTCCAGTTTTAACGCCAGATGGCAGTTTAAGCCGCTATTTGCAGGAAATTCGCAAATTTCCGATGCTTGAAGCGGGTGAAGAATTCATGTTGGCCAAAGCCTGGCGCGAACACAACGACACCGAATCCGCGCACAAGCTGGTCACCAGCCATCTGCGCTTGGTCGCCAAAATCGCCATGGGCTACCGTGGCTATGGACTGCCTGTCGGTGAACTGATTGCCGAAGGCAACCTTGGCATGATGCAGGCCGTAAAACGCTTTGATCCGGACCGTGGGTTCCGCCTGGCCACTTATGCCATGTGGTGGATCCGCGCTGCTATTCAGGAATATATTCTGCGCTCGTGGTCGCTGGTGAAGATCGGTACGACCGCTGCCCAGAAGAAGCTGTTCTTCAACCTGCGCCGCATGAAGGGCCAAATTCAAGCGATCGAGTCCGGTTCGTTGAAACCAGATCAAATTGCCGAAATCGCCCGCAAGCTTGATGTGTCTGAAGAAGACGTCATCAGCATGGATCAACGGATGGCGGGCGCCGATCCATCCTTGAACGCACCAATGCGTGTGGATGGTGAAGGCGAATGGCAAGATTGGTTGGTCGACGACAGCGAAAGCCAAGAAACGACTTTGGCCGAGCGTGACGAATATGACCAACGCATGGATTTGCTGAAAGAAGCGATGCAATCGTTGAACGAGCGTGAACAACATATTTTAAGCGAACGTCGTTTGAAAGATACGCCTGCAACGCTTGAAGATCTGAGCAAAACCTACGACATCAGTCGCGAGCGTGTGCGTCAGATTGAAGTGCGGGCGTTTGAGAAATTGCAGTCCGCCATGAAGCGGTTGGCGTTGGAACGTCATGGTGCCGCTGCCCTAACGAACGCATAGACTTCGTATCGTATTCTAGAGCCGCAAACACCAAAAACCCGCGTCACACCCCGCGTCACACAATGGCGCGGGTTTTTGTTATGTCTTAGTCTTATTGGCTGGGTCTCATTGGCTGAGCTTCATTAGCTGGTGGGCGCAGGCTTCATTTTATCGACAGCGTCTTGCGGCGGCAAAATATCGACACCCCATTCTTCAATCAACGCGCGGCGATTTAATTCGATATCACGGCGCTGCTTGATTGCCCGCGTGTTATATATCATGGCCGCAATATGCGGCCCGACCCATAACGCACCCATGCCGGTGGTCGCACCCAAGAACATAGTTGCCCAAACGATCGGATCCGTCAGCATCATGAATGCATGCGACAATTCATGACCGCTCAACCATAAACTCCCCAAGAATGGGATGACTCCCGCAAGGTTACAAGCGCCAATGGTATTGAGACGATACGGCATCCGGCGATCATCGACGATAAATGCAATCCACGTCGGCGTCATACCACCGAATAAAATGATAAAGCTCGGCAAGGCAAACGCCATCATCGCCACCAGAAGGATCAGCACCAAGGCAACGATATTATAGCCATCACCCTTTTTCTGGCCCTTCTGCTGGCCCTTTGGTTTTCCGCGCATGGTCGGTTGCATAGAACCAGTCGGACGCGCAGCAACACTTGCCGCCGCCACACGAGGAGCAGGCGCAGATTTACGTGAGGGTGGGTTTGCAAGCTTTGTTTTGCGTTGTGGTTTTGCCATGTCGCTATCCTTGACCCTGCAGGAACAAAGACGCCGCCACGACGATCACCGCAATATAGCCGAAATAGGCCGCAAGCTTATACCCGAGCAAACGAACCTGTCCGTGCGACACATCAAGCGGTTGTTCCAACCGACGCTGCATGACTGATAATTGTGACACCAACCGCCGCGCGCCCTGAAACTCTCGCTCGTCCCGCTGTTGCAACGTGCGAAGATTGAGTTCATTGGCGATCCGCATCAAATTTCCGGCCTCGGCCAAAGCCGTCAGCAGTGCCATGGCTTGTTTGCGTCGGGTAGCACTTTTCAATTTTTCAACCGGGCGCTTTAACGTCGGCAACAACGCATGCGCCAATTGCTTTAACGGCCGTGGATAGGCATTTTGTTGCACTGTCCCTAAAATACGGACAACTTCAATGGCGTAATTTTCCGGCTGATCGGCCAAGCTCGACAGCCGGGCAAACATCGGATCAAGCGCGGACAGATGCCGCGCCATGAACGCCGCAATATGGTGATCGAATGCACCGCCGCCCATGTCACCGCGGGCAGCCGCCGCTTCCAGCGCTGCCATCAGGCGCTCTAAATCCGTTACATACAGCCCGCGCAACTTAGGGCTTAGACACGGCATCGATCTATTCAGTTCGTATAAACTGCGCTCCAGCCCCTGCCCCAGGCCCGGCGCAGCACCATGCTTTGTCAATGATGCAATGCGTGACGATTGACCACGCATAGAGGACACACGCCCGCTCAAGATCTCGACGATAGCGTCAATGCGATTACGGTCGAGAAAATCACTTAAAAGCTCCAACCGTTCGACATCACCGTCAAGCATCAGCATCGCCAAATAATAATCGATGCCATCGGGATAAAACACAACGGAGCCATAGACCAGCGGTGCTTCCGGATAAAACACAGCAACCAAACGCGCCACCGCCATATATTCTTCTTTAGCCGTCAAATCCGCCGTATTGTTCAATAGTCGCTGGTCTAAAGCACGGTCCAACCATTCGCTACTTGTCACATCCGCGAGCGCGTTTTCGACCCATTGCCGGAACCGATCATGACGCATGAACGCCACGCTTTCTTTGGGCGCATCCATCATTGCGACCGCAAGCTGACGTCGATCTTTCATGCCGCGATCACAGAACATCGTCGGACGCCCCAACAGCCACCCTTGATCCGGCACGGTCTTGCGCGACACGATGCCGTCGATCCAGCGTTTGACATCGTCCAGCATCCATCGCTTGCTGGCATTATCATCCATCAGACCACGCAACAGATCGCCCATGGCGCCAGTCAATTCATTGCTGCCGCCGAGCGCCCAATAAGATCCCAAACGAATACGCGCATCCACATGTGCCGCCACATCAGCACCACCCGAAGCCCCAACATCGCGACCCCCGACATCCCGACCCCCAACATCGCGACCAAGGAACAGCGACATCAAAAGCACGCCAAACGCATACATATCGCAAGCGGCATCGCCCTCACCACGCGCCGCCGGATGCGCCAATACCCGTTCGATCGGTTCATAGCCCCAAGGCTGGTGATACGCCGGTGGTGCACTGAAGCAATCGCCCAGGACAATTTCTTTCTTCTGACGGTCCCGATAATACAAATTCTGTAACGAGATCGATCGGTGCGACACCCCGATGCTGTCCAAGCTCGCCAATGTCGCGAATATCTGTGGCGCGATCTGTTCCCGGATCATCCGTTCCGATATAGCGTGAAATCCGTTCACGTCGTCGGCAACGGCACCGCCAGCCGGATAGTCTATAATCGTCACAAGCCGCTCGCCGTCGCCCGGAACTGCCACGACTCCTTCGGCACGCGGGCACAGCAGCCCCGGAATAGTGCGGCCCATCAATTTACGAACGGTTTGATTGCGTCTTAATGACCCCGGACGTTGTACCAGGGCGTAGAATTTGCGGCGAGGATCAAGTATATCGCGCACAGCAAAGGCCGAAGCGCCCACGGTGTCGAATTGCGACATCGGGACGTTCAAATCGATGGCATAGCGGTCGCCAACGATAACCTCAGACAGGGATTGCTCGGCCGTGTCCACGCGTATCCTCTTTAAAACAATCGGGATTTTGTCATAAAAATCCCGACGCTATCAAACCACCGTCGGCGTTAAAACGGGGTTAAGAGGACGTTAAATCATGGCCACTATCGGCAAGACTTTGGAACTTGGCTCCCCTATCCCGCGAACGGGTCCTTGACCAAGATCGTATCGTCGCGCTCGGGGCTGGTGGACAACAGCGTCACCGGCGTCTCGATCAGCTCCTCGATGCGGCGGATATACTTCACCGCCGTCGCCGGCAGATCGGCCCAGGACCGGGCCCCTCGGGTGCTTTCATGCCAGCCTTCAAAGATTTCATAGATCGGCTCGACCTGCTCCTGCGCTTTGACGCTGGCCGGCAGATAATCGATCACTTCACCGTTCAGCTTATAGCCGACACAGACTTTCAATTCGTCAAAACCATCCAAGACATCAAGCTTGGTCAAAGCAATACCGTCGATCCCGCCGATCTTCATGGCCTGGCGCACCATCACCGCATCGAACCAGCCGCACCGACGCGCCCGGCCGGTGACCGTACCGAACTCATGACCGCGTTCACCCAGGCGTTGGCCGTCAGCATTCAATTGCTCGGTCGGGAATGGACCGCTGCCGACCCGGGTCGTATACGCTTTGGTGATCCCGAGCACGTAGCCGACCGATGACGGCCCCATGCCGGACCCACTGGCCGCTTGCGACGACACCGTGTTCGACGATGTGACGAACGGATAGGTGCCGTGATCGACATCGAGCATGATCCCTTGCGCGCCTTCGAACAGAATACGCTTGCCTTGCCGTTTGGCCTCATCCAACACACGCCAGGAGGCACAAGCAAACGGCAACAGTTTGGGGGCGATTTCGCGCACCTTGGCCAACAGATCGTCGCGATCAATTTGCGTGGCGCCGAGGCCGGCCCGCAATGCGTTGTGGTGGGCCAGCAAGCCATCGATCCGCGCTTCGATCAAGGCATCATCGGCCAGATCGCCCAAGCGCAGTGCACGACGCGCGACTTTATCTTCATAAGCCGGACCGATGCCGCGCCGGGTCGTGCCGATTTGGCCCTTGCCCGCAGCTTCTTCACGAATGGCATCCAATTCCGGATGAAACGGCAGAATAAGCGCGCAGTTTTCAGCGATGATCAGGTTCTTTTCGTTGACCTCGACGCCTTGGTCGCGCAGGCGGTCGATTTCCTTGAACAGCGCCCACGGGTCGACAACAACACCGTTGCCGATCACCGATATTTTGCCGCCGCGGACAATCCCCGACGGCAACAGGCTGAGCTTATAAGTTTGATTGTTGATGACGAGCGTATGGCCGGCATTATGACCGCCCTGGAACCGCACCACGACATCGGCCCGTTCAGATAGCCAATCGACAATCTTACCCTTGCCTTCGTCGCCCCATTGAGCGCCCACAACAACCACATTCGCCACGTTTCTTCATCCTTCGTCGTTAAAAAAAGCTTAGCTAACCGCGATCACAGCGGCTCTGCCCGCCCATTTTGATAAATATGTTTGCATCCTTGCGCCGCAGCCATCCGCTGAGCCGTCGCGTGATCTTCCGCAATCAACCCACGCACCACACGCCAACCATCCTGCTGCAATTGCGCGATATCGGTCCGCGCATTCCCCAACGGCACATAGATTTTCTTGACCCCGCCGGACGGCGGAACCACGCCCATCAGACTATCGAGATAAAGCGTAAATCCGGTCGCCGTTTCCCCGCCTTTTTGTTCAGGGATTGCGATCTCGTAACGCCCGCCCCGGCCAAGTTCGCCCCGGCCATGGGCCGCGAACAGCGTGAATGAAATACCGGATTTATATTCAAACCCGCGCGCTTCCCCAGGGTCGATGGTCAACCGCAACAACGGCGCCGCCGCTTCGACACGACCGACGAGATCGGCAAGGTCATCAACAATCTTTTGCGATTGCGGCGGCAGAGCCAAGGCATCAAGCGCCGCCAACGCATCACGCGCCACACCGGATGCCGTCAAAAGGCCACGGAAGATGGTACCGGCGCGCCCCTCGAGCACATGCAGCGCCGCAATGTCTTTGGCATTAAGCGCGGCGCGAACATTCCGAGCCTCAGCCTTGCTCAAGCCCAGTTCATCGGCCAAAACCGTCACCAACGATGGCAATGTCAAATCGGCCGATAATCCCACAACGCCGAGCGTCGACAACGCATCGGCGGCCAGGGCCATGACCTCGACATCAGCCTCGACCGAAGGGGAGCCGATCAATTCCACACCGGCCTGAGCAAATTGCCGTTCAGACCGCAATTGACCACCTTTGACCCGCAGCACCTGCCCGGCATAGCACAGCCGCAACGGACGGGCGGCGGCGGACAGTCTGGTCGTGGCGATGCGCGCCACTTGGATCGTGATATCGGTGCGGATCCCCATCATGCGTTGGGTCGCCGGGTCCATCAAACGGAACATTTGCCGAGCCAGGGTTTTACCACTACCGGCCAGCAAACTTTCTTCAAATTCAACGAGTGGGGGAGACACCCGGTCATAGCCGGATCCATAAAAGCACGCTAACAGGCGTTCGATGACCGACGCTTCATACTCCGCTTCCAGCGGTAGGTCATCGTGAAACCCCTCCGGCAATAAGGCTCTGTCGGAATACTCTACCATGGTCTGTATTGGCGCCCTTGTTGAAACGCCGCCACCATATCGCCCTTCGCCGCTAAGGTCGAGTGCGGAATTTGATGAAAATTCCGCACCCAATCAGAATAACGACTCATTGAAATTCAAGGAGTTAGGCCAAAGCCCCAGAAATAGCCCCTAAAATTTCAAGACCTTGGCTTGGCGCACATGGGGCAGAGCCCGAATCTGTGCCAAAACATCGCTCGGCACTTCATCATCGACCGAGACCAAGCAGATCGCTTCTTTCCCGGCCGAGGTCCGACCAAGATTGAAGGTTGCGATGTTGAGCCCGGCACTACCCAAAATAGTCCCGAGATTGCCGATGAAGCCCGGCTGGTCATCATTGATGACATAGACCATGTTGTTGGTCAGCTCGGCTTCGACATTGATGCCCTTGATCTCGACGATCCGAGCACCGCTGTTGGAGAACAATGTACCGGCCACATCGCGGGTTTGGGTTTCGCTGGTGATCGTCAAACGGATCAGGGTGTTGTAATCCCCTTCCCGCTCGTGCTTCACTTCGGACACTTCGATATTGCGTTCCTTGGCAACGCTTGGTGCGTTGACCATGTTGACGGAATCCATCAACGGCTTCAGCAAGCCTTCCAGAACCGCTGCCGTCAGCGGGCGCACATTCAAACCGGCCACGTCGCCTTCATACTCGACAACGACTTTCTTGATGCTGGTTTCTGTCAATTGACCGGCAAAACCACCAAGCTGCGATGCCAGCTTCATATATGGCCGCAAGCGTGGTGCGTCTTCGGCCGATACGGATGCCATGTTGAGGGCGTTGGTTACAGCGCCGTCCAGCAAATAGTCGGCCATCTGTTCGGCCACTTGCACGGCGACATTGACCTGGGCTTCGTTGGTCGATGCGCCAAGATGCGGCGTGAAGATTGCTCTCTCATCGGCGAACAATTCATTTTCCTTGGCCGGTTCGACTTCAAACACGTCCAAGGCCGCACCGGCAACTTTACCGGAATCAAGCGCCGCCTTCAGGTCTTTTTCAACAACCAACCCGCCACGCGCGCAGTTGATGATATAAACACCGTCTTTCATCTTGGCGAACGCGGCAGCATTGATGATACCGCGCGTCGAATCAACCAGCGGCGTATGCAGGGTGATGAAATCGGCGCGACGGAACAACTCATCCAATTCGACCTTTTCAACACCCAGATCAATCGCACGTTCGGGCGACAAATACGGGTCGAACGCAACGACTTTCATCTTTAGGCCAAGCGCGCGTTCCGCAACGATGGCACCGATATTGCCGCAGCCGATGACGCCCAAGGTTTTCGACGTCAATTCAACGCCCATGAATTTATTCTTTTCCCACTTACCGGCGCGGGTCGAACGATCCGCTAATGGCAATTGGCGGGCCAGCGCGAACATCATGGCAATGGCATGTTCACCGGTGGTGATGGAATTACCGAACGGCGTGTTCATCACAACAATACCGGCCGATGTCGCAGCCGGAATATCGACGTTATCGACGCCGATCCCGGCGCGGCCAACCACTTTCAAATTTGTCGCCGCCGCCAACACCTCTTTGGTGACTTTGGTGGCGGAGCGGATGGCAAGGCCATCATACTCACCGATTTTTTCGATCAGTTGCTCTTTGGTCAAACCAACAATTTGATCAACCTGGATGCCACGCGTTTCAAAAATCGATTTGGCGAGCGGGCTCAAGTCGTCTGAAATCAGAACTTTCGGCATTGGAAAAATCCTTCTCAATCTATCCGAAACGGAAACAGAGAACCGATGCGTCCCACGGAACGAGCGTTACCGCTCATCCCGTGGCGCATTGATATACATGCAATCAGCCTTTGGCTTTCAGTGTCGCGAAGGCCCAATCGAGCCATGGTGTCAAAGCATCCAAATCGGATGCTTCAACCGTTGCACCAGCCCATATCCGAATGCCGGGAGGTGCATCGCGATAGCTGCCGATGTCATAGGCGACTTTTTCAGTCTCCAAAACTTTGGCAAAATCTTTCGCGACTTTCGCTTGGTCTTCTGCGGACAAAGCCGTGAACCAAGGATCGATAATCTTCAAACAGACCGAGGTGCACGACCGCGTTGCTGTATCGTTCGGCAGGAAGTCCACCCAATCCGTGGCCTCGACCCATTTGGTCAACACCGCAAGATTGCCTTCCGACCGTTTGATCAAGCCTTGCAAGCCACCAACCTGCTCGGCCCATTTCAACGCATCGATATAGTCTTCAACACACAACATCGATGGTGTGTTGATGGTCTCGCCTTCGAAAATACCTTCGATCAATTTTCCGCCTTTGGTCATGCGGAAAATTTTCGGCAATGGCCATTCCGGCTTATACGTTTCAAGCCGTTCGACCGCACGCGGGCTCAGGATCAAAACGCCATGAGCGCCTTCACCACCAAGCACTTTTTGCCAGGAAAATGTCACGACATCGAGCTTAGCCCACGGCAAATCCATGGCGAATGCGGCAGATGTCGCATCGCAAATGGTCAAGCCTTGGCGGTTATCGCTGATCCAGTCGGCATTCGGAACCCGTACGCCGGATGTCGTACCGTTCCAGGTAAACACAATGTCACGATCCGCATCAACCTGGGTCAGATCCGGCAACGCGCCGTAGCCAGCCGTGAAGGTGCGAACGTCTTTGAGCTTCAGTTGCTTGACAACATCGGTGACCCATCCTTCACCAAAGCTTTCCCAAGCCAACATATCGACACCACGTGCGCCAAGCGCAGACCACAAAAACATTTCGACCGCGCCGGTGTCAGATGCCGGAACGATGCCGATGCGGTAATCGCTTGGAACTTGTAAAATGGCCCGCGTACGATCAATCGCTTCCTTAAGCTTGGCTTTCCCGAGCTTGGAGCGGTGCGAACGGCCTAGGCAGGCATCATTGAGTGCGGAAAGGTCCCAACCGGGACGTTTGGTGCAGGGTCCCGAAGAAAAATTCGGTGACCGCGGGGTAGCGGTAGGTTTCGTCATTTCTGTATCTCCTATCCCTCACAGAATAGGCGCACCCCGGTGGGAGGGTGTGGCCCGCCGGCGACAATAGAGTAAGGTTTAGGGAAGTCAATAACGATCTTTGCGAAGATCTTTGACGGCATCGACATGGTTCAAGGGACCATGTCCGGCTCCATACCCCGGCGCCAACCGAATGGCAGCATCGACATAAGCCCGGGCGCGGGCGATTGCTGCGGTTAGATCCATATTTTGGGCGAGGCCGGTAGCAATAGCCGATGCTAAAGTGCACCCCGTGCCATGCGTGGAACGCGTATCTATTTTGGCGCTTGTAAAGCCATGACTGCCATCGGCGGTA
>JBBCIP010000138.1:0-1370 GCA_037189785.1 Alphaproteobacteria bacterium | reverse complement strand
GTGCGCCCCCATCCAGAATATTGGAGCGCCGCTTATCGCGCCATCTTCCTCCCGCCAACATATCGTAATAAAGTGTCATCAGATAACTGGATCCATCAGTCATAGCGGCGTCTATGACTTGGCCTTGACCTGTGTCCTTTGCGTGAAGGACAGCTGCAAGAATTCCAACGATAAGGAATAAGGCGCCGCCACCGTAATCAGCTGCTAAGTTTAGCGGTGGAATTGGTTTCTCTTGATTTCCAATTGCATGTAATGCGCCGCTTAAAGATAGATAATTAATGTCATGACCTGCTTTATCAGAATATGGACCATATTGTCCCCATCCTGTCATGCGACCGTATACAATTTTGGGGTTAGTAGATAATGCCTCGTCGGGGCCTAAACCAAGCCGTTCCATGACCCCAGGTCTGAACCCTTCAAACATAACATCAGCGGACGTGCATAGTTTAAGACATAGCTTGATAGATTCTGGATCTTTCAAGTCAAGCCTTATACTTTTTCTGCCACGACTATCAAAACGATGTGGTGCGGGATCTGGTGCGGTCGATCGTTCAATTCTTAGAACATCGGCCCCCATATCGGATAAGACCATGCCGGCGAAAGGCCCAGGCCCAATAGAAGCAAATTCCAGCACTCGAATTCCGGTAAGTGGCCCGCTTGCTCTATTTTGTGAATTATGAGAACTCATTGAACACCTAATAATTTTGGAGCTGGATGTGGCAGGCGTTATTCTGACAGGAATGTCACGGCCTCGTTGTGAGGAGCACGACTTGATTTTGTTTTATTGATTGAATTTGTTGTGTCTGCATACCCAAAAGAAGCTCCGACTACTATTATTTGATCATCGGGAATTTCAAAATGATCACGCATCACAGGTGAATGAGCGGCTAAAGCAGCCTGAGGGGTCATGTTTATTTTTAAACTTTGTGCCGCAAGTAGTAAATTACCTAAGTAAATGCCACAATCAACTGCGCCATATACGCCAAGTTCTTTTGGTGACGTTATCAAAAGAATATGCGGCGCACCAAAGAAGCGAAAATTTTCTAAGGCCTGTTGCTCAGACGCTATTCTATCATTTTTTGGAATAGAAGCGCTTTTATACATTTGCACACCTAGTTCGCGTCGTCTTTCTCTGTATATTCCGCTATACGATGTTGGGAATGAAATGTCGGGCTGTGCCGCTATGCGCTTCCCATTACTGGAATACTGGGCAGCATACTCATACAATTTTCTTCGAATAGATTCTGTGGCTTGCTTCTCAGTGACTATGACAGTCCATGGTTGAGTGTTGCACCACGAAGGCGATTTCTGAGCCAATCCAAGCATCACTTCTATAGTTTCACGCGGAATAGCGTCGGGTAAATACCCAC
>JBBCIP010000137.1:0-21206 GCA_037189785.1 Alphaproteobacteria bacterium | reverse complement strand
GGTTCAGTCCTGTCGATCATTGGCGACCCGAACATCGGCACACGACAAAGCGTGTCCGCAGCCGCCACGCAACTGACCGGCCCATTCATGTCGCTGATCGGCGCATCGATCCGATACTGTTACCAAGGCTCCATCGTCATTGATCCGAATAAACCAGGTGTCGCCGAGGCTTTTAAGTCTGCCTATGGAACTCAACCCAACAAGGACGACAACAATCGGCCTGCGGTCTACGGTTTGCTCCGCAATACATTGGTGCGCATGTTGGCGTTCGACGCCATGGTCCTCTCGACCTGGTATCTGAACGGTTATAACGTCGAGACCTATTGCGGGTATGAGGGCGAACAGTATTTAAAAAACGTTACAGACCACGGCGGCACCATAACAGGCGACGATCTACGCAATCATTGTACGGGCGGCAACGCAACATTTCTGTTTCGTGAGCTGGGTGTCGGCGTAGCGTATTCGTTCGGTTTGATGGTTTTGGAACCCGCCGTCAATTATGTGCTCGACAAGGTCTTTGATTATTTTTACCGGCCTCCCGAGCCAGACGCCGATGGCGTCCAAATCGAGGAAGTCAACGACTGACCGCATACTGACCGTATTTAAAGTCCGGTCACAAAAAACTATACGGATCGATATCGATCTGCACCCGCACACCCTTGGTACAGCCGGCGCGGGCGAACCATTGGCGCAGCAAGCGCTGAAGGTCAATCGCCCGCTCGGCCTTCACCAACAACCGCCAGCGGTGTCGTCCCCGCAACAACGATAAGGGCGCCGGGGCCGGACCGAGCACAGTGATGCCGTCACCTTGTGGGGCAGTAGCTGCCAGACGCCGGGCTTGCCGGGTCACCCCGTCCGCATCTTCTCCAGATAGAATAAGCGCGGCCAAGCGCCCGAACGGCGGCATCGTTTGTGCGGATCGGGCCGCGAGCTCGGCGCTCACAAATCGTTCACGATCGCCCAAGATCAACGCTGCCATCACTGGATGGTCCGGCATATAGGTTTGTAGCAAAACCCGGCCCGGCAATTCTTCCCGCCCGGCCCGTCCGGCCACTTGCGACAATTGCTGATAGGTGCGTTCCGCCGCGCGCAAATCACCACCGGCCAAACCAAGATCGGCGTCGACCACACCGACCAAGGTCAGTTTGGGAAAATGGTAGCCCTTGGTCACCATTTGCGTGCCGATGATGCAATCAACCTTAAGATCGCTGATATCTTGTATCATGGCCGCCAGCCGCATCGGCGAGGCCATCAAATCACTCGACAACACCATGACCCGAAGATCCGGGGCGATCGCCGCCACCTCCTCGGCGATCCGCTCGATGCCCGGACCGCAGGCGACCAGCGAATCCTCGGTCCCGCATTCCGGGCAGGCCTGTGGCAACGCTTCACTATGGCCGCAATGATGGCACAGGAGCTTCCCGGCAAACCGATGCTCCACCAACCACGCATCGCAGCTTGGACATTCGATCCGATGGCCGCAGGTCCGGCACAAGGTTAACGGCGCATAGCCGCGGCGATTGAGAAACAATAAAACCTGTTCCCCATCGGCCACCGTCTTCAGCATGGCATCGCGCAACGCCGGTGATAGGAATGTCCCCCGGGCCGGTGGATTTTGGCGCATATCGATGGCCTGGATATCGGGCAATTGCGCCATGCCGTGGCGATCGGGCAGCTCAAGATACTGGTAGCGACCACGCTGGACATTGGCGATGCTTTCCAAGGCCGGCGTCGCCGAAGCCAGAACAATCGGCACAGCACCCAGCTGGGCTCGGACCACCGCCATGTCCCGCGCTTGATAAATAACCCCATCTTCCTGCTTGAAGGCTTGATCATGTTCTTCATCGACAATGATCAAGCGCAAAGCCTGATAGGGCAGGAACAGCGCCGACCGCGCGCCGACAACCACACGGGCATTGCCGTTGGCGACCGCCTTCCACGCCCGCCGTCGTTCAGACTGGGTCAAATCCGAATGCCATAACACCGGCGCCGCCCCAAACCGCTGTTCAAAACGCGACAGCCATTGGGCGGTCAAGGCGATTTCGGGCAACAGCACCAGCGCCTGACCACGGCCATCACGTTGAGCCAAGGCAGCGGCAATCGCTTCAAAATAAACCTCCGTCTTGCCCGAGCCTGTGACCCCTTCCAACAAGAACGGCTGAAACCCATCACCATCATCCGCATTCTGAAAACCGGTTATAATGCGGTCTGCCGCGGTCTGCTGCGCCACCGACAGACCGGCACGGGGGCGGGTCGGGTCCGGCTCGGGATAGGGTTGGTCGACATCGACATCGACCCCGACCAACGTTCCGGCATCGACCAGGCCGCGCACCACGCCCTCCCCGACCATGGCCATCCGCGCCAGCTCCCGGACCGAACGCGGGCGATCATCAATGAGAGCCTCCAATAACACCTCCCGCTCCCGGGTCATGCGCTCCGGGGCTGGGCCGCCGCGCTTGTAAAGGCGGCGTTGCGGCGTGGGCTCGAAGACCTCGGGCACCGACATGGCCATTTTGAGGACCGAGCCCGGATCAGACAGCGTATACGCGGCAACCCAGGACACGAATCGGCGGCTCACATCCAGCATTGGCGCCAGATCGATCCGGGCTTGCACCGGCTTTAAGCGGTTTAGCGCCAGCTTACCATCACCCCCGATACCCCAAACCACCCCGATCACCGACCGATGGCCCAACGGCACCCGGACATAATCACCCGGCGCCAGATCAAGCCCGGGGTCGAGATAGTCAAAAGCCCCATCCAGCGGAACAGGCAACAGCACACTGATCCGTCGGGGGAAAGGGGGGGCCGCGTTGGTCGGACGGGCTGACGCCACGGTTTGCTGGTCTCCTGTGCTATAGCCAATGGTCTTGCCGGCGCTATGAGGTGCCGCACTATATGCTAAACTTAACCGGTCTTAACAGACTTGCCAGCGCTGGCGAAAAGCGCTACCCCCGACGGTCAGTGCACATCAGGAGATTAGCTCGTTATGAAATTCTTCGTCGACACCGCCGATATTGCCGCGATCCGCGATCTGGCCACCACCGGGCTTTTGGATGGCGTGACCACCAATCCCTCTTTGGTTGCCAAAGCCGGGCGCGATTTCTTTGAAGTTTTGCACGATATTTGCGCCGTGGTTGACGGCCCGGTCAGCGCCGAAGTCACCGCGCTCGATCACGCCACCATGATGAAAGAAGCCGAAAAGCTTCGGAAAGTCGCCGACAACATCACGATCAAAGTGCCGCTGACCGTCGATGGCTTGAAAACCTGTAAAGCGTTGACCACCGACGGCACATTGGTCAACGTGACCTTATGCTTTTCGGCGGCGCAAGCGTTGCTGGCCGCCAAAGCCGGCGCGACGTTCATTTCCCCGTTCATCGGCCGTCATGACGACATCGCCCAGGACGGCATGAAGTTGATCGAAGACATTCGCCAGATTTACGACAATTACAGTTTTAAAACCGAAATTCTGGTCGCCAGCGTGCGCCATCCGATGCACGTGGTCGACGCCGCATTAATCGGTGCCGATGTCTGCACTGTGCCGCCGGATATCCTTAAGAAATTGTTCAATCATCCCCTGACCGACAAAGGTTTGGAAGCATTCATGGAAGATTGGAAGAAAACCGGACAAAAAATCACATAGCCCCTATATGTGGGGCCACGATTAAGAGTTCTTCAACGCCCATGGGGTAATGTCCCAGAACTCCGTACAGTATCGGGGTGGGTCATGGGAGAACAAAAACGTGCGTATAGAACTGCAGGAATATTATATGGCGCTCAGCGAGGAGCAAATTCGGGATTATCTCGCCAACAATCCAAATTTCTTAGTGGATAATGCCGACCTGTTACACGCACTCACCCCCCCAGCGTATCAAGCCGGGGGCAATATCGTCGATTTCCAACGCTATATGGTCGAGCGTCTACAAGAAGACGTCGAACGCTTGGACCAATATCAAGATGCGTTGATCGCGGCATCACGATCAAACCTCGCCAGCCAGCAGCAAGTTCATACGGCTTTGCTGGCGGCGATGGACGCCAGCAATCTCGATCATCTTATTCATACCGTCACCAATGACTGGGTCGACATGTTGAATGTCGATGCCATTGCGTTGTGCCTCGAAGGCGATGATCCTACGAGCTTCCCAGCGACGATCCAGTGGATTGAGCCCGGTAAAATCGCCCAATTAATGGGCCAAGAAGGGGCGATCTTACTGCGCGATCATTTGACCGCCGCGTCTAAAGATATTTTTGGCCCCGCAGCCCCCTTGGTTCGGGCTGAAGCCTTGGTTAAACTGGCGCCGGGTACGAACCGTCCCTCTGGCATTCTGGCCATGGGATCGCGCGACCCGGATTACTACACGCCCGGCCAAGGAACGGAGTTGTTGCGTTTCATGGGCGCGGCCATGGAGCGCCTGTTGGACCAATGGCTAAACACACGCCCCCCGGTCTACCGGACCAAGGAATTGAGCGGCAATTAAGCACGCCGCTTCATGATCGCGACCGTATTCATGCGGATGGCGCCGCCGTCATTTTGGACTGGCTGCGCCATTTGTCTTCCGAGCGGCGCTTATCCCCGCACACGCTGGACGCTTACGAGCGCGAAGCCATAACCTTTGTCTTGTTTCTGAATGCGCATCGCGGCGAAGCCATCGGCCGCGCCGCTTTGGATAGCCTGACCGTGGCTGACTTTCGGGCGTTCCTGGCGCGCCGCCGCAACGACGGGCTGACGGCACGGTCGCTGGCGCGCGCCCTATCCGCGCTCCGGACCCTGTTCCGGTATCTCAATCGCAATGATCTGGTCGACAACACCGCCATCGGCGCGGTGCGCACACCGAAAGTGGCGCGCGGGCTGCCGCGCCCGTTAACGCCAATCGATGCAGAAGCGGTGATCGACAATGCCGAAGTCGATCACGCCGACCCATGGATTGCCGCCCGCGATGTAGCGTTGTTGACGCTTTTATATGGGGCCGGGTTGCGGATCGGCGAAGCGCTATCGTTGAACCACGGCGATGTCCCGACAAGCGACAGCATGCGCATCACCGGCAAGCGTCAAAAAACCCGGATCGTTCCGATCTTGCCGATCATCCGAACCGCCATTGCCGATTACGTCAACCTTTGCCCGCATCCGTCGTCTGCCGATGATCCGCTGTTTGTGGGGGCCCGAGGGGCACGGCTTGACCCCGGCGTCGCCCAACGCATGATGCGATCCCTGCGCCACCGCTTGGGGCTGCCGCCATCAGCGACGCCACATGCACTGCGACATTCTTTTGCAACCCATTTATTGGCAGCCGGTGGCGATCTCCGCACCATTCAAGAACTATTGGGCCACGCCAGTTTATCAACCACCCAAACCTATACCGAAGTCGAAACCAGCGAGCTTTTGAAAATCTACGAACAAGCCCATCCGCGGGCGTGACCACTATCAGCCCGAAGCTGTCATGCCGCTGTCACCGATCACCCCTAAAATCAATTTTATTAAAATTTTATGGATTACGGTGGGGTTCAATCATGACACGCATGTTTACAGCAAACGGCTTGGCCCTGGCGGCTGCGCTGACAATCTGCACTGGATCCGCTTCGGCTGGATCATTTACAATCAATTTCGATAGCTTGCGGGATGGCGATTATGCCAGCTCTGATCCTGTGGCCCAGGCCCATGGCGTCACGTTCAAAAGCGCTTATTTGACCGCCGATCTTGATGACGAGGGATACGAGATCCTCGATTTATACGGCAATTTCATTCCAGGCTATACGCATTGGACCACCTATACCGATGATTTTGCCGATTTGATTGTCCGCGATCCCAATTACTATGGCCGTGGCGATGCACCATCGGGCACTTTGGCCCTTGATGCGATGTTTGACCAAACCCTTATCGGATTTGCGACACCATTGGTGCTGACCGGTTTTTCTTTTGATTTGGACGCCAGCCGCTTCGGGTATCCATTTGCCATGGACTTGTTATTCCTGGATGGCGACGGCAAAACAATCTTCGATACAAGCTTTGTCAGCAGTGGCTTGTTCAATTTCGATATCGAGTTCGCACCCCTGTTGGTGCACGGCATTTTGCTGCCGTCAACCAGCAAGCTTTACGACACCCTGACCTTCACCACCGCCACTCAAGTGGCAGCACCGGCAGGACTATTGCTTTTATCAGTCGGATTCGGTGTGTTGGGCTTGGCAACGTCGCGTCGCCGGATTGCAAAAGGCGCATAAAATTTTATTGGTTTCGGATGAAAAGAGATAAGATGGTCGAGCTTGATGCCGACTATCTTATCTTGGGACTTTTTCTTGGAGAAAGTTTGTCCGATGCCTTCACTCGCCATCGTTTGGTTCCGTCGGGATTTACGCTTGAGTGATAACCCGGCCTTGATGGCGGCCCTGGCCACGCATCAAACCGTTATTCCGGTTTATATTCACGATGAAACATGTGGCCGCACTGAGGGCGGCGCAAGTTTATGGTGGCTCCATCACAGTTTGACCGCCTTGGATCAATCTTTAAAGCGGAAGAAAAGCCGCTTGATCTTGCGACGTGGTCCGGCCGCCGAGTGCTTGCATGACTTGATCAAACAAACCGGCGCCAGTGCCGTTTACTGGAACAGACTTTATGATGAGCCGAGCCGCGAGCGCGACACCGCCATCAAAACGGCCTTAAAGAAAAAAAACATAACGGCGGAAAGTTTCAATGGGTCTTTGCTGAAAGAACCGTGGGAGATGAAAACAAAAACCGGTAATGAGTATCGTGTGTTCACGCCGTTTTGGAAAAACATGGCCGCTGATATCAATCTCGATCCGCCATTGCCAGTGCCCAAAACAGTGCGCCCCGCTATAAACTGGCCAACAAGCGATGCGCTTGACGATTGGCGGCTACTGCCGACCAAACCCGATTGGGCCGGGGGGTTCCGTGAGATGTGGCGTGTTGGCGAAGACGCAGCTGCCGAACGCTTTGATGACTTTTTAGAAGCTGCGGTCACTGCCTATCCCGATGGACGCGATCGGCCGGCCCTTGCTGCAACATCACGGCTCTCCCCGCATTTGCATTTTGGTGAAATCAGCCCGCGTCAAGTTTGGCAGCGCGCAAAAATATATATGGCTGCGCACAAAGCGACGGCCGGGGGAGCCCTCGCCTATCTCCGCGAAATCGGCTGGCGCGAATTTTCGTATCATCTGCTGTTTCATGCGCCATCACTCGCCACCAAAAACTGGAACACACGGTTCGACAGTTTTCCCTGGGCCAAAGTGACGCAAGTAAAGAACAAGAAAAATTTGGAGGCCTGGCAAAAAGGGCAAACCGGATATCCCATCGTCGACGCCGGGATGCGGGAACTGTGGACCACCGGCTGGATGCACAATCGCGTCCGCATGATCGCGGCGTCTTTCTTGATCAAACATCTGATGATCGACTGGCGCCACGGCGAACAATGGTTCTGGGACACCTTGGTCGACGCCGACCCAGCCAACAATGCCGCAAGCTGGCAATGGGTCGCCGGATCCGGCGCCGATGCCTCACCCTATTTCCGTATTTTCAACCCGGTGCTGCAAGGCGAGAAGTTCGATAGCGACGGCCAGTATGTGCGGCGCTGGGTCCCGGAATTAGCGACCATGCCCAATAAGTTTATTCACCACCCGTGGGACGCCCCGGCCGACGTGCTGAAAGCAGCCGGTGTCGTGTTGGGCAAAACCTATCCGCAACCTCTGATCGACCACAGCTTGGCACGGGCCCGCGCGCTGGAGGCTTATGGGCAGACGAAGTAACTTAGAACTGTCGAGTAACACCAAACTGAAATTGGTGTCTTTGATAATCGTAAATATTTATATTCGATAGATTTTTACTGTAAGTATATGTTACTTGCGGTGCGAATCCCCACACTTGCCAATCTCGTTTCGTCAGCGTTGTGCGTATTCTGAATAAATTATCTTTTCGTTTTTTCATGAAAAAGATATTTTTCTCATCGTAACGACTGAAAGAAATTTCTGGCTGAATGTATGATGTTAATCCGCCGGAAAATTCATAATAATGCCCCACCCCAAAACGCCACTGTTTTTGTTTCTGAATAGAGAGTTCCGTATCTTCTATATAAAAACTTGCAAGAGATCGAACAAAGCTGCGCGAACTCAGGCCGTATGTCGCAACCACATCCGCAGATGCATAACGGCCGCTTCTTCCTTCAACCGATTGATATGCAAGGTGTGCAATTTCAAATCCTCCGCTCAAAGAGAAACGTGGCCTGATTACATATCCACCTTCGAAACGAACACCATATGTTTCGGTATAAGGCTTTTCTCCATACCAACGGCGACTACCTGTAGCCAATACCGCTAGTTCACTTTTATTAAATAGAAAGCGCGGTCCAGAAGAAACAAGCACATACGTATCGTTATAGCGGCTGTCTTTATATTGACTTCTTTGGAGGTATGCTCGTGTATGGATATTTATTTTCTCCGTAATTGGAAGATTATAATCTCCTCCCACATTACCAAAAAGACCAATTCCAGATTTGCGGCGTGCATCATCAGACAGATCAAATGGCAGCCCAAAGATTTCTACAGTGCGAATTGTTGGCGCGACATTTACGTTACTATCAGGCGCAATTGATAATGCCATTTCTAATCTCCATCGCCGCCTTTTCTCCATTACTTCTAAAAAGGCTTCAATATTTCTAACAACAGCTGGCGATGGTTTTCCCCCCAACACCAAACGGAAATGATATTCCGCTTGATCATCATCTTTCTTCATGAAGTAAGCACGCGCCAACTCCAAACGAACGCGTACTAAATTCGGATCTTGGTCCAGCATATTCCTATAAGAAGTAATGGCAGTATTATAATCTCCCATACGCATGGCAATATCAGCACGAAGAAATAGTAAGTTTAAGTTTCTAGGCCTATCCAACAAGGCTTGATCCAAATATTTTTGGGCTTTTATGAGTTTCCCATCAACAATTAGACTTTTTATTTCTTCAAGAAGTATAGAATTCTTATCTTCAATAGTAACCCGAGCAAGTACAGGCAGAGAACTTGCCAAAGTGAGGACAAAAAAAGAAAGAGAAATAAATTCTTTTCTCTTAATGAAAAAAAATTCTAAAAAACTCAAAGCCAGCACTTATCCATTACGTGCTTAGTTCTTTTTACCAAAGAAGATAGCCTGGGCTTTCTCTCCACCGCCGACAGATACAGGATTCCCGCTCGATATAGTAAAAATCCCACCCAATTCGACTCCATTCGGACCATAAAAGCTGCCTTCTGCGGTGCCAGTCAAAACATTATTCTCTGCTTTCGCAACCCCCCGAAAACTTGTATTACCTTCTTCAATTTGCATATCAAGCGATACAACATACCAATTGCCATAAAATCCACCTGAACGTTTCATAGCAGCAATATTTGCTGATAATTTTCCAGTTCTGAAATCAACGTTGGTCGTAAAATCTCCAGTTAAAAAATATGCATCCATTCCCGCGACCCCCTCGCCTATCAATCGAGTCTTATAGGAAGCTTGCCCGCTAGTAGGCAAAGAAGAAACCTGGGTTCTTATTCCCCAAAGAAATACAGCTTTGAGACTATTTGTTAAATCACCTCGCTCATAGTGATTCCAATTACCAATATTTAAGTAATCAAACACTGACGCTTCAGTCGGAAGCGGCGAACTATATATGTCTCGATAGCCAGTATCGGTTATACGGTACAAGTTTAAATCTGATGAAGCATTAAAAAACGTCGCATTCGATATAGGCCCTCGATCTCCTGGTGAGAAGGTGGCGCTTTTATTATATCCCCCTTCATTAAAGCTAACAGTGACATTCTCTTGGCCATTTATCCGGAACTTTATTTTTTCTCCTAAACTCGATTCTTCTAGAAGAGTAACAAATTGTAATCTTTGATTCACATCACTTGTGGCATCGGTTATATAACCAATGGCCTGAAAAGTTTCAGCTTGCAACTCACCATTGAGAGAAGAGTTTACGACAGTCGTTGGTTTTGGGGCTAACGAAGGAGAAAGTCGCTCAACTTGTTGCACGGGCGGGGACACCCCTGGGCCTGTCACTATTCCACTGCCGCCACCGCCACCACACGCAGACATCAATAAAGCTGCCGCGACAACGACAGATCCTTGTAAATAACGAAAAATAAACATTAACCCACCCGCAAGACTAATTCGATAGATATAGTCTGGCGCAAAAAAATCACAATTTCAAATAGAATATACTAGAATAGGGAAAGCTGAACGTGCTCTCCCTATTTATAGAATAAGATAATTAAACCGCTTACATATTCAGCGTGCGCTTATGGACCGCAAGGGCGGCTTCCTTGAACGCTTCTGGATGGGTCGGATGGGCGTGGCAGGTTAGTGCGATGTCTTCGGCGCTGGCGCCGAATTCCATGGCCAGAGCCGCTTCGGCAATCATCGTTCCGGCGACGGCGCCGATGATGTGCACGCCCAAAACACGGTCGGTTTTTTTGTCGGCCAGGATCTTTACAAAGCCTTCGGTATTGGCGTTGGCTTTGGCCCGACCATTGGCGAGGAACGGGAACTTGCCGACGTTGTAGTCGACACCGGCTTCCTTCAGATCTTCCTCAGACTTACCAACCACGGCCACT
This sequence comes from Alphaproteobacteria bacterium, assembly GCA_037189785.1. Lineage (GTDB taxonomy): Bacteria > Pseudomonadota > Alphaproteobacteria > Sphingomonadales > Govanellaceae > Govanella. Next base: position 10,613 of record JBBCIP010000137.1, on the reverse strand, counting down.
TCCGGCATGGTGTAAATCACGCTTGGAATAACAGCATAATTCACATGCGGTTTTTTACCGGCGATGATTTCAGCAACGGCCACGCCTTCTTCTTCGGCTTTGTGTGCGAGCATCGGTCCGCGGATCACATCACCGATGGCATAGATGCCTTTGACATTGGTTTGGAAGTGCGCGTCGACGTCGACCTGACCGCGTTTGTCGACGCTGATACCGGCTTTGTCGAGCCCCAGGCCATCGGTCAATGGCTTGCGGCCGACAGCCACCAACACCACATCGCAGGCGATCTCTTGTTTGTCGCCGCCTTTGACCGGCTCAACCGATACGGTCGCACCAGACTTGGTCGATTTCACACCGACAACCTTAGTCGCGGTCAGAATATCGAGGCCTTGCTTCTTCAAAATACGTTCGAAGTTTTTGGCAACTTCACCATCCATGCCCGGCGTGATGCGATCAAGATATTCGACCACCGTCACCTTGGCGCCCAAGCGCCGCCACACCGAACCAAGCTCGAGCCCGATCACACCGGCCCCGATCACAACCATGTGTTTTGGTACTGACGACAAAGCCAACGCGCCGGTCGACGACACAACGCGCTTTTCGTCAATCTCAACACCCGGCAAAGAGGACGGCACGGAGCCTGTGGCAATGACGATATTCTTTGCCGCCACGTCTTGAGTTTTGCCGTCATCACCGGTGACGGTCACGACACCCGCCGACTTGATAGTACCAAGACCTTTGAGATGGGTGATTTTGTTTTTCTTGAACAAAAAGGCGATGCCGCTGGTGTTGCTGTCGACCACGGTCGATTTGAACACCTGCATGGCGTCGAGATCGAGCTCGACGCCTTTCACCTTGATACCAAGTTCAGCCGTGCCATGGCTTGTATGTTCGTAAGATTCCGATGCATGCAGCAGGGCTTTGGATGGAATACACCCGACATTGAGGCAGGTTCCGCCAAGGGTTGCGTCCTTTTCGACACAGGCCACTTTCAGCCCGAGCTGCGACGCGCGAATGGCGGCGATATATCCACCCGGACCCGCACCAATAACGACAACGTCGAAGCTTTCCGTACTGCTCATATCTTCCTCATTACTTTTCTACAGCGATGGCTTTTGCAAAGCGGTGATTAAAGGTCAAGCAACAAGCGTTGCGGATCTTCGATCGCTTCTTTGACACGAACCAAGAACGTCACGGCACCCGATCCGTCGATCAGACGATGGTCATAAGACAATGCCAAATACATCATTGGACGAATGACGATTTGATCGTTGACAACGACCGGACGCTTTTTGATGGCGTGCATGCCAAGAATACCCGATTGCGGCGGGTTCAAAATCGGTGCCGACATCAAGGAGCCGAATACACCACCGTTCGAGATGGTGAATGTGCCGCCTTGCAAGTCATCAAGCGCCAATTTGCCATCGCGGGCTTTGACGGCAAGATCATTGATGTCTTTTTCAATCGCCGCAAACCCTTTGCTGTCACAGTTGCGCACGACCGGCACCACAAGACCGGCTGGGGTCGAGGCCGCAACACCGATATCGGCATAGCGATGATAGACGATATCTTCGCCTTCGATCGATGCATTGACTTCCGGCACTTCTTTCAAGGCAAACGCACAAGCCTTGACGAAGAACGACATGAAGCCCATGCGTACGCCATGCTTACGCTCGAACATGTCTTTGTATTGATCGCGCAAAGCCATCACAGCCGACATATCCACCTCGTTATAGGTGGTCAGAATTGCAGCGGTGTTTTGGGCTTCTTTCAGACGTTGGGCGATGCGTTTCCGCAAGCGCGTCATCGGCACACGGTCAATACGCGGCTCGGCCGCCGCCGCCGGGGCAGCTACCGTGGCGGCCGGTGCATTCTTGCGACCATCCATATAGGCCATAACATCTTCTTTGGTGATACGACCACCTTTGCCGGTGCCTTTGATGGCACGGACATCGAGATCGAATTCGTCGATCATCTTTTGCGCGGCCGGCATCACAGGACCATCGGACGATTTGGCATCATCAGCTACGGCTGCTTTAGCCGCAGGCGCTTCGGCTTTTTTGTCGGCCGCAGCAGGAGCCGCCGCCGTGCCTTTGGCACCAGCTTCGATCAACCCAAGCAACGCGCCGACTTCGACGGTCTCACCACTTTTCACAGTGATTTCTTTGAGTGCACCGGCAGCGGGGGCCGTCACTTCCAAAGCCACTTTGTCGGTTTCCAACTCAACCAACGGCTCGTCCTGAGCGACAGCTTCGCCCACTTGCTTGAACCATTTGGCGACGGTGGCTTCCGTTACAGATTCGCCAAGTGTGGGGACACGGATTTCCGTGGACATTGTTATAAGTCTCCGATTGTCAGCAGGTGTAAGCATGTTCGATGAAGGCCGCTTGCTGACGCAAGTGACGCTCCATCAGTCCGGTGGCAGTCGCCGCAGAAGCATCGCGCCCAGCATAGACCGGACGGCCCGTCTTCAAGCCAAGCGTGTCGATCACTTCTTCGAGATAGGGTTGGATGAACGTCCAAGCGCCCATATTTTTCGGCTCTTCTTGGCACCAAACCACACGCTCGAGATTCTTGAACTGACCGACGACTTCATTAACCGCATCATGGGGGAACGGATAAAGCTGTTCGACACGCAACAAATATGTGTCGTCCTGCTTGCGTTCTTCCCGCGCTTCCAACAGATCATAATAGACCTTACCGGTACAAATAATGATCCGTTTGATTTTCGATGCGGGTTTCAATTTGATCAGATCCGATTCTTTCAACGTCGCATGGTCGACTAACACACGATGGAACTGCGTGCCGGGGCCCATATCGACGAAATAAGAAATCGCCCGCTTATGCCGCAACAATGACTTCGGAGTCATGATGATCAACGGTTTACGGAAGTTACGGTGCATTTGCCGCCGCAGAACGTGGAAATAGTTGGCCGGTGTCGTGGCATTGACGACTTGAATGTTATCTTCAGCGCAAAGCTGCAGATAACGTTCCAAACGGGCCGATGAATGTTCCGGCCCTTGGCCTTCATAGCCATGGGGCAACAACATCACGAGACCGCTCATCCGCAACCATTTCCGTTCGGCCGAGCATATGAATTGGTCGATGATAACTTGTGCACCGTTGGCGAAGTCACCAAACTGGGCTTCCCATAAAACCAGCGCGCGCGGTTCGGCTTGACTGAAGCCGAATTCGAAACCAAGCACACCCGCTTCCGACAAGCTGCTGTCATGAACTTCGAACAAATCATCCTGAGTGAGTGCGTTCAACGGCACATAGCGTTCTTCAGTTTTTTGATCGATCCAAACCGAATGCCGTTGACTGAACGTACCTCGTTGCGAGTCCTGACCCGACAGACGCACCCGGAACCCTTCTTTGACCAAGGTTCCAAACGCCAGCGATTCCGCCGTCGACCAATCAACGTTATCGCCACTGTCGACCATGCGGGCGCGCGCTTCAATGGTCCGCTTTAGCGTGCGGTGCATATCGAAGCCTTCGGGGACCGTCAAAATTGAATGGCCAATTTCGCGCAGCAGGTCTAACGGCACACCGGTTTGGGCACGCCGATCAACATCCGGAAGTCCTAAACCAGACCAACGCCCTTCGAGCCAATCGGCCTTGTTGGGTTTGTAATTGGTTGAACTTTCGAAATCCTGCTCGAGTTTTTCTTCAAACTCGCGGCGCATGGCCTTGGCTTCGTCTTCCGTCAGAACACCTTCCGCGATCAAACGGTTGGCATAGATTTCACGGGTCGACGCATGATTACGGATGCGTTGATACATCAACGGTTGCGTGAACGCAGGTTCATCGCCTTCGTTGTGACCAAAGCGGCGATAGCAGAACATGTCGATCACGACATCCTTGTGGAACGTCTGACGGAATTCGGTTGCGAGCTTGGTCACATACACAACGGCTTCCGGATCATCGCCATTGACGTGGAAAATCGGTGCTTGCACGGTTTTCGCAACATCGGATGGATAGGGCGACGAACGCGAATAACTTGGCGCTGTCGTGAACCCGATTTGGTTGTTGACGATGATATGGATGGTGCCGCCGGTGCGATACCCTTTGAGGCCCATAAGGCCCAAACATTCCGCAACCAGACCCTGACCGGCAAACGCCGCATCCCCGTGCAATAGCAACGGCATCACGCTTTCGCCAACACGATCGCCGCGCTGCTGCATCTTGGCCCGGACCTTACCGAGCACAACCGGATCAACCGCTTCCAAATGCGATGGGTTCGCCGTCAGCGACAAGTGAACCATATTGTCATCAAATTCACGATCCGCCGATGTACCAAGGTGATATTTCACATCGCCAGAGCCCTGCACATCCTCAGGATGGTACGATCCGCCATGAAACTCATGGAAAATTGCCCGAAACGGCTTTTGCAGGAAATTCGCAAGCACGTTCAAACGCCCGCGGTGTGGCATACCGACAACGATTTCTTTGACGCCCATATGGCCACCGGTTTTAACAACCGCTTCCATAGCTGGGATCAAGGCTTCGCCACCATCCAGACCGAACCGTTTGGTGCCGATATATTTCCGCGCCAAAAACTGTTCGAAGGTTTCAGCTTCCGTCAACTTGTTGAGGATCGCCAATTTACCTTCTCTGGTGAACTGAATTTCTTTCTCACGACCTTCGATTTTGCCTTGAATCCAGGCTTTTTCTTCCGGTTGGAAGATATGCATGAATTCAACGCCGACAGTCGAACAATAGGTCCGCTTTAACAGGGCGACGATCTCACGGACCGTCGCCGTTTCAAGCCCCAACACATTGTCGATAAAAATCGGGCGATCGAGATCTTTTTCCGTAAACCCATAGGTTGTCGGATCAAGTTCCGGATGATGATGCTGTTCCTCAAGCCCCAATGGGTCGAGGTTCGCCATCAAATGACCGCGCACACGATAAGCGCGGATCATCATCAGCACCCGGATACTGTCAAGTGTCGCGGCCCGAACTTCGCCTTCACTCACCGCTTTCTTGGCCGCTTTCTTAGCCCGTGGCGCCACATACCCGGGCGACAAGGCTTCTAAAAGATCGGCATCGTCCGGCGTCCGCCAATCGGCTTTCTTCACCGATCCGTTCTGCGTCGCATAAGCAAAAGACCCCGCGTCAGCCGCGAGGTCTTTAAAAAAGGTTTGCCACGTAGGATCCACCGATTGCGGGTCTTCCGCGAAACGTTGATACATTTGCTCCACGAAGGCGCTAGAGACGCCACCCGGAAAAAGATTGTCCACAGCCATCTTCCATATAGCGGGCCCTTGCCCGCTCCTGCGTTAAATGTTCCGGTCGGCCCGAGTATAGAGAAACGGACCGACCGCGCCTATCACAAACCCGCTATCAACCCTTAAAGATGGATTGCAACGTCGTACCAAGGGTCGCTGGGCTTTCCGCCACAACGATACCAGCAGCCCGCATCGCGTCGATCTTATCTTCCGCGCCGCCTTTGCCGCCCGAGATGATCGCACCGGCATGGCCCATGCGCCGACCGGGAGGAGCCGTACGGCCAGCAATGAAGCCAACCACAGGTTTCTTAATTTTCGATTGCTTTAAGAACTCTGCGGCGTCTTCTTCTGCATTTCCGCCGATTTCACCGATCATGATGATCGCTTCGGTTTGCGGATCGCCCAGGAACCCTTCAAGCACGTCGATGAAGTTGGTGCCGTTGACCGGGTCACCGCCGATGCCGACGCAGGTCGACTGGCCCATGCCCACAGCCGTGGTTTGCGCCACCGCTTCATAGGTCAAGGTGCCGGACCGCGATACGATGCCAACCTTACCGGGACGGTGGATATGGCCCGGCATAATGCCGATTTTGCACTGGCCGGGCGTGATAACACCGGGGCAGTTCGGACCAACGAGACGGGTTTTTGAGCCTTGCAAAGCGCGCTTTACCTTGACCATGTCCAGCACCGGAATACCTTCGGTGATGCAAACGGCCAGTTCGATTTCAGCGTCGATGGCTTCCAAGATGGCGTCCGCAGCAAATGGCGGCGGTACATAGATCACGCTGGCATTGGCGCCGGTGCGCTCACGCGCTTCGGCCACAGTGTCGAACACCGGTAGATCAAGATGTTTGGTGCCGCCTTTGCCGGGGGTTACACCACCGACCATTTTGGTGCCGTATGCAATGGCTTGTTCCGAGTGGAACGTGCCTTGGGCACCGGTGAAGCCTTGGCAAATGACTTTGGTATCCGAATTGACGAAAATAGCCATTATGCAGCCTCCTTCACGGCTTTAACAACTTTCCGGGCTGCATCGCCAAGATCGTCGGCGGAGATGATCGGCAAGCCGGATTCCGCCATAATTTTCTTACCCAAATCCACATTGGTGCCTTCAAGACGGACAACCAACGGCACGGTCAAGCTGACTTCACGAGCCGCCGACACCACACCTTCGGCAATAACGTCGCAGCGCATGATGCCGCCGAAGATATTGACCAGAATGCCTTCCACATTTGGGTCGGACAAAATGATTTTAAAGGCCTCGGTCACCCGTTCTTTGGTTGCCCCACCACCAACATCCAGGAAGTTGGCCGGTGCGCCCCCCGAAAGCTTGATAATATCCATGGTCGCCATCGCCAAACCGGCGCCATTGACCATGCAGCCGATGTTGCCGTCGAGCTTGATATAGTTCAGCTCGTGCTTGGCGGCTTCCAATTCCATCGGATCTTCTTCATCAGGATCGCGCAGTTCTTGGACATCTTTATGACGGAACAGCGCATTTGAATCGAAGCTGACCTTGGCGTCCAACAGCACGGCTTCTTCCGCCTTGGTGATCACCAAAGGGTTGATTTCGAGCATGGCGCAATCCAGGTCGACAAAGCCCTTATAAAGGGATTGAATCACCTTCACGCAGCTTGATGCCGCCTTGCCGCTGAGGCCGAGGCCATAAGCCACTTTGCGGGCATGGAAGCCCGACAGGCCGGAGGCCGGATCGATCGTCACGGTGATGATTTTTTCAGGGGTATGGGCAGCCACTTCTTCAATGTCCATGCCGCCTTCGCTGGATGCGATGATGGCGACCCGGCTGGTGGCGCGGTCCACCAGGAAGCTGACATAGAGTTCTTTGTCGATGGCGCAGCCGTCTTCGATATAGACACGCTTGACGAGCTTGCCTTGTGGGCCGGTTTGGTGGGTCACCAAGGTCATACCAAGGATCTCGCCAGCCACTTTCTTGACGTCGTCGAGAGATTTGACGACTTTAACGCCGCCGCCCTTACCACGCCCACCGGCATGGATCTGAGCCTTAACGACCCATACCGGGCCGCCCAGATCTTTCGCCACATCGACTGCTTCTTGCGGGGTGTAAGCGACGCCGCCCTTCAGGATCGGTGAGCCGTATTTAGCCAAAAGGCCTTTGGCTTGATACTCATGAATATTCATTGCGCGATACTCCCTGACCCTATGCGAGGCTTGGTTCGAGGTTTTTACAAGCAGCAACCAGTTCTTTCACGGCATTGGCCGAGCTTTCGAACTGCGCTTTTTCGTCACCTTCGAGCTTGATTTCAACAATCCGCTCGACGCCGCCCGCACCGATCACCGTCGGAACGCCAACATACAGGTCTTTTTGGCCATACTGGCCATTCAGGTAAGCGGCGCAAGGCAAGACGCGCTTTTTGTCTTTGAGGTAGGATTGAGCCATTTCGATGGCTGACGCGGCCGGGGCATAGAACGCCGACCCGGTTTTCAGCAATTTCACGATTTCGGCGCCGCCGTCACGGGTGCGCTGAACGATGGCATCGAGCTTTTCTTGGGTGGTCCAACCCATGGCCACGAGATCCGGGATCGGAATACCGGCCACGGTGGAATAACGCACCAACGGCACCATGGTGTCGCCATGGCCGCCGAGCACGAACGTGGTCACATCCTCGATCGAGACATTGAATTCATCCGCCAGGAAGTGCTGGAACCGCGAGCTGTCGAGCACACCGGCCATGCCGACAACCTTGTTATGGGGCAGACCGGAGAACTCACGCAGCGCCCAAACCATGGCATCCAGCGGGTTGGTAATGCAGATCACGAAGGCGTTCGGGGCATGGGCTTTGATGCCTTCGCCGACCGATTTCATGACTTTGAGGTTAATCCCGAGGAGGTCGTCGCGGCTCATGCCCGGCTTGCGCGGCACGCCGGCGGTCACGATCACGACGTCGGCACCGGCAATATCCTTGTAATCTTGGGTCCCGCTCAAGGTCGCGTTAAAGCCGTCGACCGCGGCCGATTGGGCCAAATCCAGGGCCTTACCCTGGGGCAAGCCCTCGGCAATGTCGAAAATAACGATATCGCCCATTTCTTTAAGACCGGCGAGATGCGCAAGTGTGCCGCCGATCTGGCCGCCACCGATGAGGGCAATTTTCTTTCGTGCCATTTCTGCTCCAACTCCAGGGTTCTGGTTTTTTAGGGTTCAGGTTTATTGTCTAGTCGATTGGATGGTTCGCTACGATTGGTTCCATGGTGTCCGCCAAGTCCGAAATTGGATAGGTAATAACACCAACACCATTACGGAATCATGGCCGAGTTTTACAGCAAGCGGTGTACCCCCAATCGTGAGCAATCGCAAGCCATTCTCAAGACTTTTTGGGAATATTTTAAGCTTAAACTATTTAAATCGGCCCGGTCTACAAAACATTTGTGCCGTCACAGGGAAAGGCATCGATTCGTCTATGGGCAGTCACTTAAAACAAGGGGTGCCGACTATGATTGAACCTGCCTTCCCTGAACTATTCTTGCCGAATTGGCCGTATGAAGACTTGCGGCTATTTATAACCAATCAGTCCAAAATCGAGGGATCGACCGAAGATTTTTCAAATGACGAAAAATTCTGCACCAGAGTCGACCCCAATACGGAGGACATGGCCGCGCTGTATGGCCATGACCAAGTCACCTATAACAACCAAAGCTCCGCTATTTGCCTGGCCTTGCTTCATATCTTGATCAGATCGAACGGCGACAGAGAACACTTAAAAGGATGCAAGAACACCTACTTAGAGGCTTTCCGAAATGCCCAGGAAAAATATAAAAAGGGGCTTTGTATTGGGGAAGTCGCCACGTATTTAGAAGACTATATAACCGACACTTCAGTTGAATGGTTTTTCGTACATATTGCTTATTTTCGCTTCATTCTAGCTGCAGCAAGCCCCGAAAAGTCTGATCGATGGAAAGATTTTGGTAAGAACCGTTATACATTCTTTGACAAGAGCTTGTTTGACGAGAATTTTGACCCAGACAGTGATGAGCATGTTGGCCCAGAACTCATTACCTCATTGTATAATGCACGTTATAGAGCATCCGTAGTCCGCGGCGCGGCAGTCTATAAGCCACAATTTTGGTACGAGCTAGAGCTGAATGCAGAGATAGCAGATCTGGAAACTAGGATTACACGTGGGGAGCTCTCCCGGGATCAATGCGACCAAGAAATCGCTTCGTTCAAAGAACTTAATCCTGAGGCCTCAACTCATTATAATGTAATCCGACTTCTTGAAGGGAAATACATTAAATTCGCTCGTTTCTTCTATAATTCGTCAGCAGATGGAGGCATGCTGACAAATTATTGCGTCAAAGAAAATATTTATGAGGAACTTCACAATTATATGAATGGGTTGTTTCTAACGCTGTTTGCACTAGAACTCCCGTCTGCCCGCACAGTGTTGACCACCATATTCCGTATTCAATTCTGGTTTATCCATATTATGCCGTGGCATCGCGGCTCGGCAGCCGGGATGAACATGATCCGCTATGTGCTGATCGCCTATTATAATTATCGCGCGCATGCGCTCGGCCGGCCAATGCTGCCGACGGTGCCGTCCCGCCGTGGCTACTTTCCTGATCTGGAAGCCTTTCTGACCTGTGAGACCGAGGACGATTTCGTTAAAGGCTCATTCGAAGACTATTACTGCGTCAATTACAATGTCTATTGCGAGGAATAAGCGTTGAAATTGCCAAGGATGATCTTGTTTACCGCCGGACGGTTTCTATAATCCCATGATGGGGGATACGAAGACCGCACAAAAAATTTGGGGCTGGAAAACCCGCCAAACACCTGCTGGCGATAGCGGTTTTTTCAGCCATTTCAATAGCCTAAGGTGGCCGCTTCGCATTTATAGGTTGTTTGTGGGAACCCCCGTCACAACTGATGCAAACCTTTTGGTCAGACGTGAGATGGCGTTCGACCGCCTAGCCAATAGATTAGGGTTTTCCAGGAAAATCTTTTCGGGTGACGCCGATTTTGATCGGCACTTCTATATATCGTCCAACTCTCGCGAATTTGCTACTGCCTTCACAGCCGTAAAGGCCAATCGCGATGCCGTCATCGCCTTGAGAGACTGCGGATTTATTTCAGTTGGCATTGGAAAAGGATGGATCACCGCCATTAAGCCGGAAAAGCATAATCCGGAAAAGGATCAGGCCAGCAGCAAACGATTAGACCAGGCGATTACCCAGCTAAACATCCTCAAAAGAAACATTCCGATAGCCGACCAAAAAGCACATGCCCACGTCCTTCAGACGACCAATAGTGCGTTTCTAAGCCATGTTTTGCTTTGTCTGGGTCTGCTCTTTGTGTTTATCGGTTCACTCTTTCTTCTGGGAAAGATGCGTTGGGAAAATGCCCTG
>JBBCIP010000136.1:0-3362 GCA_037189785.1 Alphaproteobacteria bacterium | reverse complement strand
CTGCGATTGCTTTGCATCGTCAGGAGAAGAAAGGCCCTTTATAACAAGCGGCCCGCCCCACTCAGTCGCCAACCACTCGACATCGCACCATGTCACGCTGCGGTCAAACTGATTATTGACGTAATCGATGATACCGACCGGGCCAGATCGCAAGGCGTCAACACGATGACTGATATTTGCAAGCGTGAAACCTGATGCCGCCACCATCCGTAAAGACCAGCTCGGTCTTAAAGCAAAACTCAGCAGTGAACCGATACCGAAACGTGGCGGGATCACCATACCGGTTTTCTTATCACGCTCACGATTGCCGGCCATCGGCGTATCCACGGTTAAACACAAAGCGTCGTATTTGGCCTGCTTACAGCGTTCAACCAGTTCGCGCGTCAATCCGCGATCTTTGAAAATATAGATTTGAAACATTTTCGGTGCAGATGTCGCCGCCGCGACATCTTCCAAAGACGTGGTCGACATGGTGGAAAGACTATAAAACGTTCCAAATTTCTCGGCCGCCTTAGCAACCGCAATTTCTTTTTGTGTATGAAACAACATCGACATGCCCGTCGGCGACAATAAGAACGGTAAGTTTAATCGTCGCCCCAAGACAGACGTTTTTAAATCGACACTGCCGACATCACGTAAATAACGCGGAACGAACTGATAGCCATCGAAGGCGTCTGTATTATGCCGCAGACTCCACTCATCATCCGCGCCACCATCTAGATAATGGTAAATTGGACCAGGCAATTTCTTTTGCGCAAGTCTGCGTAGATCTTGGATATTGTGAACGCTTTCTAAACGCATTTTACGTAATCCAAAGCCCAATGGTTAGATCAGAGCACGTCTTTCACCCAATCGAAGCAGTATTCAGCCGTTATGCTGGGAACATCGATTCCACAATGTTCACACGAGCCTTCGCTAATGCTGAAAATTTTCAAATCGGCGCGCGGGCTGTTGACCGCTCGCTCTATCGTCCATTCAGCATGAATTTGACTGATTTGCCGATCATTGCCACCATGTACGGATAAGATGGGGCAGGTAATTTTATCAATCGCCGCGTCAAGATTGAGAAGACGCATTTTTTCGATCATATCCATGACATCTGTCGTCTGCGTAACATTCATGGCATGTTGTAGAATTTCCGGCAGACTTTCCGCGATGCCGGATTTTTTTGCAGCCCCGATCAACAGTTTTTCAACTTTTTCATCGATGCAATACATCGAACCCAGGGCAAACGCGCATTTCAATCTCTTCTCAAATGCGGCAGCACGGGGCGCATCATACCCGCCCATACTCACCCCACCGACACCAATACGCTGAGCGTCGATGGCTGGATGATTTTCCAAGAAATCAACAAATGCACCAGCGGCAACTTCGGTATCGTGACGACGGGCAATTTTCCGGAAATGTATCGCTTCGCCGGTTCCATGCTGATCGATCACCAACAATGCAATGCCGCGCTTCACAGCGATTTCGCTATAGAGCATGTAATGCATTTCTTTGATGGAATCGAAACCGTCAAAGAAAATAATGCAAGGATGCGGTCCAGGCCCGGGCGGCACACGCAGCCACCCCGTCAACAGCTCACCGCCGCAATCGACCTCGACCCGTTCGGTTTGATGATCCGATAATGCGACCCCTTGGGCGAAAACATCCAACGCCCGACGATAGGTCATGGTCCGACGATAATCGCCCCACGACAGCATCCGCTCCGCAGCCAAATAATAGTTGCTGGCCCGCATATATTTGTTACTGGCCGACAATCCCCAGCCACGCGTTTCATCCGCGTCCGCAAGGGTCATGAGTTTTTCCGCCAGCTTGACCCAGCTCTGATACCAAGCCTCATTGGAACCCAAAACACCGTCCGCACGCAAAGGCCGACACGCGTCTTCGACTTCACTGATTTCGCCGCCCATGCCGAGCGATAACGAAACGGCCAAACTCCACGGATAATTCGTTGGAAAATATTCGAACACCAAACATCCCCTGACTATATTTTTACATTTTAGTAAATGTATTTATTACATATATGTAAGTCAAGGGGCGTTATTGATGGATATTCTCAAAAATTTTATTGGTTATGTGTCGGAAACACCCAGAACACTTGGGTCGGGCGTCGTGCTGACGATTAACATTTTAGCCTGACGGCCGCCCAGCGCAATATAGGCGTGGGGGAGATGCGATTGAAAATATATACTGTCGCCTTCGTTTAAGATACACGAGTCACGATCTTCAAAACAAAGCTCGAGCGACCCCTGCATGACATATAAAAACTCCTCCCCCTCGTGATGCATATAACCGCCGTATTCCTCAACAGTGCGGGCAAATGTGCTCACAAGAGAAGGAACCAAAATACACGGCAGCACATCAGGGTGCAGCATTTTATAGATGAAGTTGGATAACTCTGTAACTTTGCCTTCTTCGCTGCGGCGCAGATTAATTTCGGGCTTCGTGCGTTTGAACTGAACCGGGGTGAACAGCTCTCCGATGCCCAAATGCAGGCCATTGATAATTTTCTGAATAATATCAAGGGTTGGCGAAACTTTATTGTTCTCAATGCGCGAAATCGTCGCCCCAGGCACCCCGGTTAACTCGGATACTTGTTCCAGCGACAACCCGCGCTTCTTACGCACAGCACGCAGTTTTTCCCCAACCCCGCTGGCCTTTGCAATGGCCTTTGCGCTGGCCTTTACTGTGTCTTTTGTCGTCTTATGTTGAGCTTTTTCGCCTTGGTCTGGCTTAGACTCTTTTTTCTGCCGCATGGTTAGCTTCTGTCCCTGACTACATTTTATGTGCCCAGTCTGCTTCTGCGCGCAGCACAGCTTTCTTATAGCAGGGAACCGCGCACCAGAGAAGGGTCGCAGCCAAGGGAATAGAGATAAAAGCACACAAAGCGATTGCTTTATTCAGACCATCCGTGCCTGTGAAAACATAATCACTAAACAGGCCAACAACAACAGGCCCCAATCCCATGCCCACAATACTGATTGTAAATAAATACAAAGCCAAACTTTGCGCCCGCAACTGATTGGGAATGATCGCATTCAGCATCGGCCCCGCCAAGGCATTGGCACCGGAATAGACAAACACAACCACGCCGATCAATGCGATCGCAAGATCGGCGCTTTCAACCAATGGCGCCAGTATACCAGCCGGAACCATCAGCGTGATAAAAACTGCAGCAACAACCATCTGCGACCCATAGGCGCCGCGCGCATTAAACCTGTCGGCAATCCAACCGGAACATGCGCTGCCGGCCACACCGCTCACCAATAATACCCAGCCGTATATCCAACCGATCTCCCCAACACTCCAGCCGAATTTGCGCTGTAGCATTGCCGGCACCCAAGCAAATTGCCCATACA
>JBBCIP010000135.1:0-8065 GCA_037189785.1 Alphaproteobacteria bacterium | reverse complement strand
GCGACCACGCCGAGGAAAATGAACACACGGGTGAGATAGCGTTGTGGTTCCGACATTTTGGCTCCTATTTTACCGGCAATGGCTGTTCGCGGTTTTCGCGACCGCAAGCGGCTATTGGGCTCCTAAGGGTAGTCTGGCAGGATAATTTGTGCAAAATTGGGCAAAGCGCAGCCGAACCAAATCATTAACGTGGGCAGGGTATTGAAGGGGCCGATTGCCGGGTCAAGCCGGGCAATGACGTCATCACAGGGGCTATTCTATGGCGCCGATCGTCACCCCAATCATGATCCACGGTTGCTTGACCCGGTGGTCCACGCTGGTCTAGGGGCAGCGGCTGTATTTATTAGCCTTGCTTCAGGGCGACGACGTCGATCCGTTCGGGCGGGCCGTTGTCGGTGGTCGGGCCCAAGGCGCGGAGGGTGATATTGGCTTCCGGCACGCCTTTTTCGATCAAGATATCGCGCACCACCAAGGCCCTTTTGAATGCGGTACGGATGGCTTCGTGCAGGGAATAGGTTTGGATGTCTTGACCGGGGCCTTCATTGGCGGCGGCCCAGGCCGGGTTGCCGCTGCCGGAATAGCTCAGAATTTCAACCTTGGCGTTGGGGCGTAAAAAGCTATCGGCCCAATCTTCCAAAGTTTCCTTGCCCGATGGGGAAATAACCAGATTGCCGCGGGCATACAGCAGCTGCAAAGATTCCCCGCGCTTCAGGTCGTCTTCGCCGGTTTCGCTATCCAATGGGGCGTAAAGCTTGCGATCATTGAGTGTGGCGGCCGGTTCCGGCAACAACTTGGTGGCAAGCTTGGCCGCGGTTTCACCGCCGACCAAGTCTTCAACGGCTTTCATATTGATTGTAATATCCGGCTCCGCCGCGATGGCAGCGGGGCCGAAGGCAATGACAGCAATCATGAGATAGCGACGTAGCATAGCCGTACTCTAATAATCGTAGATCGTTTCGTCTAGGGTTGGCCCTCACAAAACGCTCATCTGTGGTGCGCTGCTCTCCATTCCCGTCCTTGCCGGGCTTGATCCGGCAAACCGCTATTGGGTCCAGTCCACGAGTGCAGCATGGGCCACCGGGTCAAGCCCGGTGGAGACGATCTATTTCAGGCTTTTTCGGCTTTGCGGGCATCGCGCAGGAGCCGGGTCATAGCCCCATGAAGATGGGTGTTGGAGGCAAGAATTTCACCGGTTTCCACCATGCGGTCACGGTTATTGAACTCCGTCACCGATCCACCGGCTTCCTGGACCAGGATAATGCCGGCGGCAATGTCCCAGGCCTCCAGACCGGATTCCCAAAAGGCGTCGCAGCGGCCAGCCGCCACATACGCCAAATCAAGGGCCGCCGAGCCAAAGCGGCGAATACCGGCAACCGCCGGCATGATATGGGTCAGTTCGGTGATATAGCGGGCATGATGACCGCGACCGGCGTGCGGAATGCCGGTGGCGATGACCGCTTGATCCAGATCGCGCCGTCCCGATACCCGCAACCGTTGACCGTTGTCGAGATAAGCGCCGCGACCGCGTTCGGCCCAGAACAACTCGTCGGTAATCGGTTGATACACCACACCGGCAATGATCTGCCCCGACCGCTCAAGGGCGATCGAAATCGAAAAATGCGGTATGCCGTGAAGGAAGTTGGTGGTGCCGTCCAATGGATCGATGATCCAGCGATGGTCGGTATCGCGGCCTTTGATCTCTCCACCTTCTTCCATCAGAAAGCCAAAGTCAGGCCGTGCTTTTTGCAGTTCCTGGCGGATCGCCCGTTCCGACTTGGTATCGGCGACCGAGACGAAATCCGATGGGCCTTTTCTGGACACTTGCAGTTGTTCGACTTCGCCAAAGTCGCGCACCAGGAGCCGCCCCGCTTTACGCGCGGCGGCGGCCATCACAGTGATATTGGCGGATTGTAAGGCCATCAGTCTGCGCGCTTCACATAAGAGCCGTCTTCGGTCGCAACAACCACACGGTCGCCGGAGCCAACGAACGGCGGCACCATCACACGGATGCCGTTTGTGGTTTTCGCCGGTTTATAGGAAGACGATACGGTCTGGCCCTTAATCACCGGCTCCGTTTCCGAAATTTCCAGTGTCACCTGCTCGGGCAGGACCACAGCCAACGGCTCGCCTTCGTAGGATTCAACGATGACTTGCATGCCATCTTGAAGATACGTGGCTTGGTCGCCCAAAAGCTCGCCATTGATGTCGATTTGTTCGTAGGATTCTTGATCCATGAAAGTATATTTGCCGTCGGTCTCGAACAAAAATTGATAATCTTTCTGGTCGAGGCGAACCCGTTCAACGGATTCCGACGAGCGGAAGCGTTCGTTCAATTTGCGCCCATCGCGGATGTTTTTCAGTTCCACCTGCAAATAAGCGCCGCCCTTGCCGGGCTGGGTGTGCTGGATGCGTACGGCGACCCACAGGCCACCTTGATGCTCGATCACGTTACCGGGACGGACCGAGTTGCCATTAATTTTCATGGGATAAATCCACAATCTGAAAGATCTAAAGTCGCGCGGAAACTATCAGCTTAGCCGCCCTTTGGCAATGAGGCGTCGATAGATGATGTTAACTACTGCACCCCGTGAAATAGGGCGTTAAAGGCTTGGACGGCGGCGGCGGGGCCTTCGGGGTGGTCCCAGATGCCGTTGCTGACGGCGACGAAATCGGCCCCGGCTTTGACGATGGGGAGGGCGTTTTCGGCCCGGATGCCGCCGATGGCGACACAGGGGATTTCGAACAATTCGGACCACCAGGTCAGAATATCAGGCTCGGCGTGGGTTTTGGCGTCTTTGGTGATGGTCGGATAGAACGCACCGAACGCCACATAGCTCGCGCCTTTTTCACCGGCCAGCATGGCCAGGTGGCGGCTGTCGTGACAGGTCACGCCGACAATGGCATCCTCGCCGACGATTTTACGGGCTTCTTCATAGGGCATGTCTTCCTGGCCGACATGAACGCCATCGGCGCCCAATTCGGCGGCCAGCTCAGGACTGTCATTGATGATGAACGCGACATCGTGATCGTGGGCGATGGGCATCAACACTTCGGTTGCCCATCGCACCCCGTCGGCCGGCATATTCTTAAGCCGCAATTGCAGGCAGGCGACGTCACCGGCACCGAGCGCGGCCTTCAACGGTTCCGTGAAGGCGCGGGGGTCAAACACCGGTGGCGTAATCAGATAGAGCCTGCAATTGGGCTTAGACGTGGCCGTCACTCCTGATGCCGTTACTCTTTACCCAGATAGATATTGACGATCTTGCCCAACATGGCGAGTGCTTCGTCTTTCGGACGTTGGAAGGTGTTGCGGCCGATGATCGAGCCGTTGCCACCGCCGTCACGGATCGCTCGGGCGTCTTCATAAACGGAGTCAGCGCCTTTGGTAGCGCCGCCCGAGAATACAACCAAACGACGACCGTTGAAAGCGGCCTGCATCACATGCTCGACGCGTTTGGCTTGCGAAGACAGATCGATTTTATGTTTATCGTAAACTTTCTTGGCTTCGCCTTGTTCCAAATGGTCGCTCGGGAGCTTCACTTTAATGATGTGGGTGCCCATCAAAGCGGCCATATGAGCGGCATAGGCGCAAACGTCCATGGCGGTTTCGCCGTCTTTGGTGATGTCGCCACCGCGGGGGTAGGACCACAGCACCACAGCCAGGCCGACAGATTTGGCTTCTTCCGACAATTCGCGGAATTCTTCCATCATGTTGTAGCAATCGTCCGAACCCGGATAGATCGTGAAGCCGATGGCGGCGCAGCCGAGCTTTAGGGCATCGTTGACGGTCGCGGTGATAGCTTGATCCTTCAGGCCGGACAAGGAGTTGGCCGAGTTCATCTTCAAGATCAGCGGGATCTGACCGGCAACGCGGTCGGCCACAGCTTCCATCATGCCGAGCGGGGTGGCATAGGCATTCAAACCGGCTTCGATGGCCAGTGACGGATGATACCAAGGGTCATAGGCGACCGGGTTCGGGGCGAACGAGCGGGCCGGGCCATGCTCGAAGCCTTGGTCGACGGGCAAAATCACCATTTTGCCGGTGCCGCCCAATTTGCCGGTGCCGAGAATACGGGCCAAATTGGCTTTGCTGCCTGGATTGTCGCTTTCATACCACGACAGGATTTCTTTAACTTTACGGGTCATTTTCATTGCTGATCGGTTCCCCTGGATGGAGTTCAATGAGGTCGGATTAATTCTGATAGGTGTTTAGCGCAAGGTTCCCTACTAAGCAATTACCGGGAGTGGTTAATGGTTCACTTCCCGAAGAAATTCCCGAACAGAGCGCTCAGGATCGCGGGCCTGTGACAGATCCAAGCGGATCATCAGGGTTTCCGGCGTAAAAACCGTGATCTTAGCCGTGGCGGCCATAGTGACGAGTTTATCGAGATTTGGCCCGTGATAAAAAATGGCGGTCCAGCCCACTTCGACCGCGCGCCAGGCCAAGCCCGGATCTCCACCACAATCGATGACGGCGGTGTCCGGCATGATTGAGCGCAACAATTGCGGGCCCAACCGGCCTGCGGCACCGCGGGCAGTCAGCATCAGATAAGGGGCGGGAAGGGCGGCGGCGGCCGCAACCTGCGCAGGTGTGAGGACGATCACCGCCGGGCGAGCGTCCATTGTGTGCGCCTTAGTTTTCGAGCACGACGACGCCGGGCAGGGCCTTGCCTTCCATCCATTCCAGGAAAGCGCCGCCAGCGGTCGAGATATGGGTGAAATCTGCGGATACCCCGGCGTGATTGAGTGCCGATACCGTATCGCCACCACCGGCCACGGTCAGAAGCTTGCCGGCGCGGCTCAATTCGGCGGCGGCTTTGGCCAAAGCCACGGTGCCCTTATCAAATGGGTCGATCTCGAACGCACCCATCGGGCCGTTCCAGATCAAGGTTTTCGATGATTTCAACACATCGCCCAGGGCGGCGACGCTGGCCGGGCCCACATCCAAAATCATATCATCATCGGCCACGGCATCGACCGCGATCACTTGGGACGCGGCACCGGCTTTGAATTCTTTGGCAGCGACGACGTCGGTCGGCAGATGGACGCTGCATCCGGCCGCTTTGGCGCGGGCCAGAATGTCGCGGGCGGTGTCGGCCAAATCATGTTCACAAAGAGATTTACCGACCTTGATCCCTTGGGCGGCCAGAAACGTATTGGCCATGCCGCCACCGATGATCAGATGATCGACCTTTTCCACCAGGTGGGTCAGAACGTCGAGCTTGGTCGATACTTTGGCGCCACCAACAACGGCAATCACCGGACGCTCCGGCTTGCCGAGGGCGGCTTCCAGTGCATTCAGTTCGCCCTGCATTGTGATCCCGGCCACCGACGGCAGCAGATGGGCAATCCCTTCGGTCGAGGCATGGGCGCGGTGGGCGCAGGAAAAGGCGTCGCTCACATAGATATCGCCAAGCTTAGCCAATGACGCGGCAAAGGCTGGATCGTTCTTTTCTTCCCCGGCATGGAAGCGCAGGTTTTCGAGCAACAAAACCTCGCCGTTTTTCAGGGCGGCAACGGCGGCTTCAGCCTTGGGGCCGACACAATCATCCGCAAAAGCGGCCGGTTTGCCCAAAGCCAGACCCAACGGATGGGTCAACGGCTTCAACGACATTTCCGGCACGACTTTGCCCTTGGGGCGGTCAAAGTGCGACAGCACAATGACCCGAGCCCCACGCTTCAGGAGCGCGTCGACAGTCGGGGCAACGGCGCGGATGCGGGTGTCGTCGGTGACCTTACCGTCCTTCATCGGGACATTAAGGTCGGCGCGCACAAGAACGCGCTTTCCAGTGACATCAACAGCGTCGATACCTTTAAACCGGCTCATCCCGTCGTACTCCAGGTCTTCTCTATTAAAGAGAGTCTTCTCTATTAAGAGGGTCTTCTCGGTAAGCTTTTGAAATTTAAGCTTTCGACATGGCGACAGCGGTGTCGCTCATGCGGTTCGAGAAGCCCCACTCGTTGTCGTACCAGGACACGACGCGGACCAGACGCTTATCGATGACTTGCGTTTGTGTGGCGTCGAAGTTGGATGAGAACGGGCTGTGGTTGAAGTCGATCGACACCAGTGGATCGGTGACGTAATCGAGCACGCCCTTCAAAGCGCCTTCGCTGGCGGCTTTCAAAGCAGCATTGACTTCTTCAGGCGTGGTGTCACGGCCCGAGTTGAACTTGAAGTCGACAACCGACACGTTCGGGGTTGGAACGCGGATCGAAGAGCCGTCGAGCTTGCCCTTCAATTCCGGCAATACCAGGCCGATTGCCTTGGCTGCACCGGTCGAGGTCGGGATCATCGACAACGCAGCAGCGCGGGCGCGGCGCATGTCGCTGTGGATTTGGTCGAGAATGCGTTGGTCGTTGGTATAGGCGTGAATGGTGGTCATGTAGCCACGTTCGATGCCGACCAGCTCGTGCAGAACTTTAGCAACCGGCGCCAAGCAATTGGTGGTGCAGGATGCGTTCGATACGATCTTATGCTCGGCTTTGAGCAAGTTGTGGTTCACACCGTAAACGACAGTGATGTCTTCGCCTTTGCCGGGGGCCGAAATCAAAACTTTCTTGGCACCGGCTTTCAGGTGGAGACCGGCTTTTTCGGCATCGGTGAAGAACCCGGTGCATTCAAATGCAATGTCGACGCCCATGTCTTTGTGCGGCAGGTTGCCCGGATCGCGTTCGGCGGTGACGGTGACTTTCTTGCCGTTGACGACGAGCGCGCCGCCTTGCACTTCGACGGTGGCCGGGAAACGGCCATGCACGCTGTCATATTTCAGGAGATGAGCGTTGTCTTCGGCCGAAGCGAGGTCGTTGATGGCCACCACTTCGACGTCGGTCCGCCCGGACTCGATGATGGCGCGGAATACGTTACGTCCGATACGCCCAAACCCATTGATCGCAACCCGAATCGTCATTGTTATCTGCTCCTGTGCATCAAGCCTTTGAAAATTGGCACGAAAGATGCCGCAAAGGCCTTAAAAAATCGTAGATGAATGGGCCTTTCTTAAACGCGTTTTTTGATTGCGTCCACAATCCTGTCGGCGGTCAGGCCGAAGTGCTTGTAAAGGTCCTGGATCGGGGCCGAAGCTCCGAAACTATCAATCCCGAAGATCAGCCCGTCTTCGCCGACATAGCGGTCCCAGCCATAAGTCGCGGCGGCTTCGATGGCGACCCGCAAGGTGGTGCCACGGCCTAAAACCTGGTCACGATAGGCTTTGTCTTGGGCGTCGAACAGCTCAAGGCACGGCAGCGACACAACCCGGGTCGGGATACCGGCGGCTTCCAAGGCAGCTTGCGCGTCGACCGCAATGGCCACTTCGGACCCGGTCGCCAGCAACGTCACTTTGGCCGTGCCGGTGGCAGGCTTTAATTCGTAGCCGCCCTTGGCACTCAGATTGTCGTCGGTATGGGTGGTGCGGACGATCGGCAGGTTTTGGCGGGTTAAGGCCAAGACCGATGGCGTTTCCGTTGCATTCAGCGCCAATTCCCAGGCTTCGGCGGTTTCAACCGCATCGGCTGGGCGGAACACCAACAGGTTCGGCATCGCCCGCAGGCTGGCCAGATGTTCGATCGGTTGATGGGTCGGGCCGTCTTCACCAAGCCCGATTGAGTCATGGGTCATGACATAAACGACGCGCTGCTGCATCAGCGCCGACAACCGGATAGCGCCCCGGGCGTAATCGGCAAATACCAGGAACGTACCGCCATAAGGGATCACACCACCATGGAGCGCCAGGCCGTTCATGGCCGCGCTCATGCCGAATTCACGGACGCCGTAATAAACATAGCGGCCCGAGAAATCATCGCGGGTCATCGGCCCTTGGTCTTTGGTCTTGGTGTTGTTGGAGCCGGTCAAGTCGGCCGAGCCGCCGACGGTGTTCGGCACCACGCGATTGACCACGGCCAGGGTGTTTTCCGACGCTTTCCGGGTTGCGACCGCTTTCGGGTCGGCGGAAATGCTGGCTTTTAATTTGGCGATTTCCGGGGCCAGGTCGGCTGGAACGGCGCCTGAAATGGCGGCTTCGAATGCGGCGCGGTTGCTGGCTGCGGCATAGCGTTTTTTCCAAGCGCC
>JBBCIP010000134.1:0-22996 GCA_037189785.1 Alphaproteobacteria bacterium | reverse complement strand
GAAATCCTGTGGTGCCATCGGATGCATTGCGGAACGCTTCATCCCAATTACGCGATATACTGCCCGATGCGCCCGCCGACGGCAGCAAACTTGCTCCGGCGATCCGCATCTGTGCTCTGGCCTGCGTGATGCGATGCAGGGCCGCAACAATGTTATTATTATACTCTAAAGCACGAACGACGTAGGCATCCAACTCCGCACTTTCAAAGCTTGTCCACCATTTGCCTGCACTTAATCCGATCGCATCGTCATGTACAATCGCACCATCCCGCCATTGTTCCATACCGCTCACATCGGGGCGATGATAATCAGGGGCTAATGTGCATGCACTTAGCAAGACGAGTGATAATAGGGGCGAAAGTAAAATATGTTGTTTTGTTCTCATCGTTTTTACTCGGAAGCCAATGCAACCACAGGGTCAAGACGTGCGGCCTTACGGGCCGGTAAGTAACCAAACACAATACCCGTCGCAAAAGCACACGAAAATGCCAGAAGCGGCGGGAATACAGAAAAAGCAACAGCCATGTCAAAGAAGGTCAGGATCCATCCCACCAGAAAACCCAAAACAACACCGACCAATCCGCCAATCGCACAGACCACGGCAGCTTCGATATTGAATTGCAACATAATATCTTTGGTACGTGCACCGGTCGCCATACGAATACCAATTTCACGGGTTCGTTCGGTCACGCTCACCAACATGATATTCATGACCCCAATACCACCAACCAGAAGTGATATTGCAGCCACCGTGCCCAGCAACATAGTCAGTGTATCTTGAGTCTCGGTCGCCATTTCAAGGATAGACGCCGTATTCCGTACCCTGAAATCTTCAGCATTATGTCGTTTGGTTAGCAGTTCAGTTATCGCTGCCTCCGTCTCAGTAATCTTGGCGACATCCGCTACACGTACGGTGATGGAACTGAGATAGGGTTTCCCAAACAACCGAACCATGCCCGTGGTATAAGGCACAAAGATGGTGTCGTCCTGATCGTTGCCCCCTGCTGCTGCTCCTTTTTCTTCCATCACACCGATCACAAGAAACGGTATATTCTTTAACAGAACATACTGGCCAATCGGATCCACATCTTCTGGAAAAATATTGGTTACAATAGATGTGCCAAGAACAGCAACGGGTGCATAACCACGGATATCACGATCTGTGAAGAACTGGCCACGCGCCACCGGCCAATCGCGGACCATTGGGAATTCTGTACCAACACCTTGCGTGCTCACACGATAGTCAATATTGCGATACCGCACCGTGAAGTTCCCACTGCGTTCTGGAACCACCGCAGCCACATTAGGAATTTGTAACAATGCATCCGCATCGCTCGGTACCAACGTCACGATGTCTCCGGCACCACGAAAATTTGCGCCCCCAGGACGTATGCTCATAAGATTAGTGCCCATCGCACTGATGCGGTCCAATACTTTCTGTTTACTGCCATCGCCGACAGCCAACATGGCAATCACTGCGGCAACGCCAATGATAATGCCCAATAGTGTCAGTGCGGTCCGGAATAGGTTCACCCTTAACGCACGAAAAGCCGTATGTAATGCCTCTCCTATGGCAGGTAGCGTTCCAGAAGCATGGTCAGACTGGTTGGCTGTTTGCGCTCGCGAAGTCTCCAGAGTTCGAACAGCTTTTCCAGGGAGATCCGAAACGATCCGACCATCGTGGATCTGCACGATACGTTCCGCATGCTCCGCTACGGCTTTATCGTGCGTAATCAGTAGAATAGTTTTGCCGTCTCGATGCAAGTCTTCCAGGAGACGCAAAACATCTTCGCCGCTTTTACTGTCCAAGGCCCCTGTTGGTTCATCTGCCAAAATAACCGGCGCATCATTCATCAATGCCCGCGCCACCGCAACGCGTTGCTGTTGCCCCCCTGATAACTCGGAAGGACGATGATCCGTTCTATCACCAAGGCCAAGACTATCCAGCAATTGAACTGCCCGACTGTGTCGACTGTCCCGGGACATACCGGCATACACCGCCGGGATTTCCACATTTTCCGCGGCAGTGGCTGTTGCTAAAAGATTGTAGCGTTGGAAAATGAAGCCGAACGTCTCACGCCGTAAGGCTGCCAATTCATCAAGGGTCAGCGCCGAAACATCGCGCCCGTTCGCTTCATATAAGCCATTCGTCGGTCGATCCAAACAGCCGAGAATATTCATCAGGGTAGATTTACCCGACCCCGACTGTCCCATAATAGCGACAAATTCACCCGGCCGGATATCCAATGATACGCCATCCAAAGCCCGAATGACCGTATCCCCATTTTGATAATGGCGCTCGACATTGCGGAGCCGCAGAATAGGTTCGGCAACATCAACATCAACGCGCTGTGTTGCAGTTTGGCTCATAATTGTGGCCCCCCACGCATGCCACCACCAGGAGGCATGCCTTGCTGTCTTTGTTGCGAACGACGGACCCCATCCGCACCCGCTTGCAACAATGCAGCGGCCGTTTGCACGGCAACTTTATCGCCTTCTTTCAAACCATCGCGGACCTCAGCCATACTACGCGTCACAAGACCTACATGAATGACGCGCCGCTCCTTATCGCCAGCCCCATCCATACGGACACTATAGGCTTGGCCTTTATCGTTATCCTGATCTGGCAACCGTCGCCCCAACCCGGCCACAGGCAACAAGATAGAATCCTTAGCTTCGCCAATCACAAAAAATAACTGAGCAGTCATGCCGGTCATCAATTTACGATCGCGATTGTCTACGTCGATGAGTACTATATAAAGAACGACACCGCTTGATGCTTGCTCTGTTTCGTCTGGCGCTGGCTGAATTTGCCGTACTTTGCCATACCAACGTCGTTCAGATCCCAGGGTCGTAAAATACACCGACATGCCTGATTTTAAGCGCATGATATCCGCTTCGGCAACCTGAGCCTGCACGGTCATCACATCCAGATTTGCAAGTTTAAGAACTTCAGGCGCGGTCTGATTGGCATTCAAAGTTTGCCCCTCCCGCGCGGTAAACGATACAATAGTACCATCGATTGGGGCATAAATTCGTGCATACTCAAGATTAGTACGGCTGCGATTGACCGTGGAACGCGAGCGTTCGATCTGCGCTTCCAAGGCATTCAATTGTGCTGCAGCAACGTCAAGTTCGGCTTTCGTCGTCTCGACCGCTTCCCGGCTTACGGCTTCGGATGCAATTAGCCGCTCGTTCCGTTCATGCTTCTGTCGCGCCAATGCCAGAGACGCTTTTTGTTGCACTAACTGAGCGTTCATTGCCTTCAGTTCGGCTTCGTCTGCTTCGACTTGGGTTTGATAGAGGCGCGGGTCAATTTCAGCTAGTAAATCGCCTTTTTTAACCGTTGACCCAAGGTCTACGGTAAACTTTTTGAGCTGTCCTGAAACCTGGGCACCGATGACCACGTATTCCTTAGGTTCCAACTTGCCTTGAGCGGTAACAATCTCCTCGATATCACCTCGGCTTACAGTAACGGTGCTGTTACCCCCGATCGTTCCCGACCTTGTCCCGCTGTTACTGTAAAAATAGACGGCTATAGCAATAAGAAGGGCAAGCCCCCCCAATATTAGAAAAAGATTCTTTTTCCCGGAAAGCTTGCTGAGATTGGCGTTTGGCATAGGGGCTCCGACTGTCTTGGCACAATTCGTCTTTGCATAAATACGGTTGATGACAAAAAACCCTACTCTGTCATCAACCGTATTTTAATATGCGCCAAAAATGTCGGCTTAAAGGCTCCCTAAAACGTCTCAGCTGCCAAATAGGGCAAGAGGCCAGTCTCAGGGCGGCAGTTAATATATTCGGCCACAGAAGCCCCGGCAGGCATGACGGCCACTTCATGCCACAATTTCAAATCCACAGCGAAATTCCGCTTATGAACCAATTCATGGAAACTTTTAAAAATCGCCAAATGGGTTGGGTGACTTTTAGCCCAGCGTTCCAAATGCCCAAGGGATAGAAAGGCAGCCGTGGCAAAGGTTTTTTGCTGTGTCTCGCCCTCAATCGTCAATTGTTCCATAAAGCGACAGGATAAACACCCTGTTTCCAATGGGTTATCCCTAAGGAAGTTCATTCCGGCGCGAAACACGGGGTAAACATCTTCCATATACAAATCCAGCTCTTCAGGTCCGCAATCGGTCCAATTTTGGCCAGATCTAATCAAACAGACATTCCCAGCC
Organism: Alphaproteobacteria bacterium; assembly: GCA_037189785.1. Taxonomy (GTDB): domain Bacteria; phylum Pseudomonadota; class Alphaproteobacteria; order Sphingomonadales; family Govanellaceae; genus Govanella. The sequence goes on along the minus strand of JBBCIP010000134.1, from coordinate 18,818 downwards.
GGTCGAACCCGCAACCGACGCCCAAGGCTTGCTATTTTTGGGCTGACGTCGCTTGGTTCCAAATCAGCCATCTCCGGGTTCAAAGCATCCGAGGCCGAAACCGGGATGCGATCCCGTGCAGCGCCCCAATACGCATGTTCACGGACGGGCCCACCAATGGCGGTCTTCGCTTCCGCCAATCCCACCGGTTCCGTCGAAGAAATCAGTGTCTCAAGATACGATAATGGGGGAGACCAAACCTCCCGCCAATAGCCCGCCGTTCCGATCAAGCGATCCGAAGACAGCCACCAGGACTGGATTTCAGGTCGCTGCTCCCAACGATAAAAGGCATCTGAATCAAGCCAATACAGAATAAAAACATCGCTAACACGACCATCTTTTGCCGTATAGGACGCCCGATTTACCACGACCGGGCGGTTTTCCGCTTGGCACATCGCCAACAACCAGTCAGCAAAATGGGCCCGATCTTGAGCGTCGCCGTCGACGCCATAATAGGCCATCACCACACGATCGACCCCATCATCAAAATCGGCACTAAAGGCTGGATATGGCGGCTCCCAATTACTCCGTGGCGGCATTGCTATAGTCCTCCCGACCCTTTGTTGACAAATCCGGACCTGTTGCGGCAGGTACTTCATAATCAAGCCGAACATATTCCATCGGCCGCATAGGGGCACGATTTAATAACAATCGCGTAGCGTCCGGGCGGGAATAGTGCCCGGCAGGGTCAGCCGTCGCCTTGCTATAAGCAATCAGATCCAGGTCGATATCCGCATAAATCAAACCTTCTTCGTCTTCGGCCAATATGTTGCTGATTAAGCGGCCATCCGGACCAAAAATCCGCGCATGACCGCCACCGGCCCGGATTAACTTACGCTTTTCCGGGGTATCACAGAGGACCTCGACCATGTCGTCGGAAATGGTCGCGCACGGCGCCACCACAAAGCTTTGACCCTCAACCGCATACACCAAACTAGCCGAAGTATTAACCGTTGGCCCCAAGGCATTGGCCACGTCCTCATAGAGCGAGAAGCTGGGCCAAGCCCCGATGTGCAACTCCTCATTCTGGGCGTAAAGCGCGTATTTTGACAATGGCTGCAGATGCTCCCAACAGCACAGCATGCCGATCCGCCCCAGGGCGGTTTCTCGCACGCTCAAGTCACTACCATGCCCTTCGCCAAATACGGTACGTTCCATATGGGTCGGTTTCAACTTACGGCGCGCCCACATCGGGCTGCCGTCAGGATAGAGTATGGCTTGCGCAATATAGAGACTACCGCCGCTTTTTTCAGTAAACCCAAGGGCAACATGAATGTTGTTCGCTTCGGCAGCCGCTTGCAGGCGGGCCATGTCCGGGCTGTTCAATTCCAAGCCATTGGCGGCATAGCGCTGGACAAAGCGCATCCCCCAAGCCGTTGAATCCAACCAAATATACCAAGGATAGCCCGGGATCCAGCATTCCGGGAACGCAATCAAGGCGGCCCCATTCTTGGCAGCGTCCTGAATCAATCCAAGGGCTTTATCAACCGTTGCCGCACGATCAAGAAAAACAGGCGCAGCTTGAACCGCAGCCACCTTAAACTGACGTAATGAATTGGGAAGAGACATGAATCTGCGCTCCAAATAATTAAGCTTTATATCCCCTCTACCATAATCAGACATGCGGCCCAGCGTATTGATCCAACAGGAAGTCTTCATGGGCTCGGAGAGAAGAAATCGAGGTTCAGCTTTTTCGTTTGGCACAAATGCCCTACAGTATAAACTTAGGGCTATGTCGTGTTGCCTTTGGGAGGGTACGATGTTACCTGCGGCTAATTCGCAAGTATTATCAACGGATGTCGTGTCCGGATCACAGCGTGTGGCCTATTGGCGAGACGCTATTTGCGATATATTCGTTGAACTAGACTGTGACATGCTTGCCGATGATGCCGAATTCTATGGCAAAATCATCAACCGCCCCATCGCCCATTTACAATTTTCCGATGTCATGTCTGCCGGTCAGCACGTCCGGCGATCCGCTGCACGCATTGGTCGCTCGGATGATGATTATTTTCTGATTAGTTTGCAAACAGCCGGACAGGGCATGGTTATCCAGGACGGCCGGATTGCAAAACTCAATAAAGGCGATTTCGCTTTATACGACAGCATGCGCCCTTACGAATTAAAATTCGATGCGCCCTTTAGTCAATTCGTCGCCCGCATTCCCCGTAGTGCGGTCGCTAATCGCCTGGTAACGCCAGAATGGCTGACCGCCAGACGCATTGATGGCAGCCAAGGTGTCGGTCGTGTCGCACTGTCTTATCTCGCGGAGTTGGAGCGTCAGCTTCCCGCATTGGATGACCATGCATCTAGCCGACTGTGCGATACGTTCTTGGATTTGATTACCCTGGCCTTGTCCGGCCCCACAGAAACCCAACCCCAAGTGTCAAATGTGCGCCGCGTACAGGTCTGCCGTATTCAGAGTTATATTGAAGATCACCTCGCTTCCCCTGATCTCAATCCACACAGTATTGCCGATGCGCATCGCATAACGGTGCGCTATCTCAATATGCTTTTTTCATCAGCAGAAACCTCAGTCGGGCGATGGATATGGCAGCGCCGACTTGAAAAGTGTGAAGGCGACCTGCGCGATCCACGTCATAACGGTCGCACCATTGGGGAGATTGCGTATTCCTGGGGCTTTAACGACCTCACCCACTTCAGCCGTGCCTTTAAAAGCCGTTTCGGCATGAGTCCTAAAGATTACAGACACCACACGCGGAACATCGGGTAATGGCCTTGCAGGAGCTTTCCCCTATGATTTCCTCGCTCCGCAACCTTACCAAGTCTTAGTTCCGTCTCAGCCGAGCACTCAATCACTCAACCTCCTAATATACTCGTGATCCAAAATAACGAACGGTAAGGCTCGTTGCCACACCGAATAAACAAGCCATGTTCACGACGGAGGAAGACGTGACAAAGAAAATTATACCGACCAGTGTATCTGCCATCGCCCTACTCTGCTCAAGCCATCTATCTGCGCAAGAGACTAGCTTCGGGTTGGAAGAAATTGTTGTAACCGCGCAAAAACGCGCAGAAAGCCTACAGGAAACACCGATATCCATAACAGCGTTCACTGCAGCAAGCATGGAACGCATGAATATCACCAACATTCAGCAAATTGGTAATTTCACCCCGAACTTAACTTTTGACTTTACGTCCCCCATTAGTGGCGCGTCCAATGCCGCCAGCATTTTTATTCGTGGCGTTGGTCAAAGTGATTTCGCGCTGACGACAGAAGCCGGGGTCGGCACCTATGTTGATGGTATTTATATGTCGCGATCCGTCGGCGGCGTGTTGGATGTGCTGGATATTGAGCGGATTGAAGTTCTGCGTGGACCACAAGGCACATTGTTTGGCCGTAATACCATAGGTGGCGCCGTAAACATCACATCACAACAACCAAATAGTGAATTCGGCGGCTTTGCCGAGGCAACAATCGGTAATCATGGCCGGTTGCATCTTCGGTCCAGCGTCAACTTACCAATTTCCGATACCCTATTCTTCCGTGTATCGGCATCATCCAAAGATCGCAATGGGTATGTTCGCGGGCTTTTTGCCCCAGGTGTAACAGCATTCCCCGATGGCGGCTCCAGCATCAATTCGCAAACGGATTTTGGCAACGAGAACCGTGCAGCAATGCGGGCATCCTTATTATGGGAAGCTGCCCCGAACTTTACTGTGACCGTCAGCGCTGACTATACGCGCATACGAGAAAACAATGCGGCCTCCATTCTGCGCGGTGTGACCGGTGGCGGCGATCCCGCTTATGGCCCTGCGACATTCTTTTATAACCTATTCCAAGCACCAGGCGTGACGATCCCTGGCTTTTCGAATGCCGAATATAGCGCCGCCAATTGGGTCACAGGTGACCTCAAAAGCACCTATGCCACGGGACCTAACGGGTCTAGCATTGATGCTTGGGGTACATCGCTCGTGCTCGAATGGGAAGCAAGTGATTACTTGACCATTAAATCACTGACCGCTTATCGAAAATCCGATGGATATTTCAATCGTGATGCCGATGGTTCTCCCATCGATTTGACCCACACATTAAATTACGACTATCAACACAAACAATTTAGCCAAGAACTGCAATTCATAGGGAACTTCGCCGATAATCGCGTAAAATATGCGGCAGGGCTGTATTACTTTAAAGAAAAAGGCCACGATCCAATCGTTGTCGATCTACCCGCAAGCTTTGCAACGATTTATATCGATCAAGCCGACATCGACAACAGCAGCATTGCCGGATATGCGCAAGCCACCTTTGCCGTGACCGATGCCGTTGGTGTGACAGGCGGCATTCGTTACACTGAAGACAAGAAAAAATTCTTCACCGACCAGTATCTGATCACCGGCACACAATCGATGGCCATTTTCGGCGCTCCCCCGGGCTTTGTCGTGCCATTGGTGCCGCGCAATTCTGCGGAGTCGGAAAAATTTACTAATTGGTCGCCACGCCTCAGCTTAGACGTCAAAGTGACCGACGATTTACTGACCTACGCCTCGTTCAGCAAGGGCTTTAAATCCGGTGGCTTTAATATGCGTTATGTGCAACCGAGACCGGAGGTCTTGAGTTTTGATCCGGAAAAATTGACCTCCTATGAAGTCGGCTTCAAATGGGAAGGATTTGACCGGCGGCTGCGCATCAACGGGGCGGCGTTCTACATGGATTATACGAATATTCAAGTAACGACCTTTGAAAGCCTTGGCGCCCCAATCACCGACAATGCCGGCAAGGCCCGCATCAAAGGTCTAGAACTTGAAATATCCGCATTACCGGTGGAAAATTTACAGATCACTGGTGGTCTCGGATATTTGGATGCTCAGTATAAAGAAATTAATTTGCCATCTGGAAATTTTGCCGTTCCCGAACAACTTATTACGCTGAACAGCAAACTGGCCAATGCCCCCAAATGGCAAGCAACCGCCGCGATCGATTATACAGTTCCGTTAGGCACTGCCGGTGACCTAGAGTTTCACATCGATTGGGCATATTCCGGAGATATTTTTAATGATGCGCAAAACTCGATATTCCTATTCCAAAAAAGCTACCATCTGCTGAATGCCGGGATAGGCTATGTCGCCCCCGATGATCGCTGGCGGTTACGCGTCTTTGTCGATAACTTGACCGACAAGCGCTATATCGTAAGTGGCGACTCGAATTATGGCCTCGGCTTTCATGAGGCAAATTATAATCGCCCGCGTGAATTCGGGGCATCGTTACGTGTAAACTTCTAACGTCAGAAAAAACAAAAGCGGGCTGCCACCCAACCAGCCCGCTTTTGTGGCATAGCGTGTTAGACACATCATGCCGAACTCATAATGCAAAAACTAAACGACAGCTTCTTTTCGCATCAAAGGTCTTATATTGTTTCGAGCCGCTATAAACTCTGGGCGCGGGGTCGATACCCCATATGGATTGCGCAAACGGTTGGTCACACTATTGTAAACAACAAAAACATTGCTGCGTGGCAGTGGCGTAATATTGCTGTTGGAACCATGCATGACGTTACAGTCGAAAATAATCAAAGATCCGGGTGGTCCTTTTGGGGCCACAATACCACCTTGCTCCACCAACATTGATAAGCTGCCATCATCTGGAATCCCGTAATCTTGTTTTTTCAACGACTGTTTATAATGATCTTCGGGTGTCTCACCAACGCAGGCAATGAAATGTTTATGGGAGCCCGGGATAATCATTAATGGTCCATTGAACTCTGTGTTTTCAGACAACGTGATCGACATACTGAGTGACCGCATTCGCGGCATTCCGTCTTCCACATGCCAGGTTTCAAAATCAGAATGCCAATAAAACTCTTTGCCCCGAAAGGCCGGTTTATAATTCAACCGCGACTGGTGAACATAAACACGATCATTCAATAGATATTCCGCTATCCTCAATATTTGGTCATCTCTGAATAAATCCAAAAATAGCGTACTTTCCTCATGAATTTGAAAAATCGATCGTAACGCACCACTCGCTGGCTCGGTAATCGCAATGTCTTTCTGAAGAATATTTTGATTATCGGCCAGTGAACCCTTCTCTTTTTGCAAGGCATCTAATTGCCCATCGGACAGAAAACCTTCAAGAACAAGATATCCGTTGTCTTCATAAAAATTCGTCTGATCCGCTGTTAACGGAGCGTCAGGCCCCCATGTACCGTGCACTACCGGATCAACACGCGTCAAATTATCTGGATAAGGATGGCAGCGAGATGGATATAAATCTCGACAATCTATCTTCATTATCCGGCCTCCGCCAATATTGGGTAAGCACCCGTTTCATCATGAACTTCATTACCAATAACGGGAGGATTGAAAACACAGGCAAAGATTAAGTCTTCCTCGACCGTCACCACATGAGCATCATGTTTATCAAGAATATATATTGTACCAGGAACAATGGGATGTAGCTGCCCAGTCGCCTTATCTAAGATCGAACCACGCCCAGATATGCAATACACTGATTCTAGATGATGACGATAGCACATCTCAGTGACCGTTCCTGCAAACATGGTCGTAATATGGAACGAAAATCCCATCTTATCGTCTTTTAAAAGCAGCCGGACACTCTCCCAAGTTTTGCTGACAACGCGACGATCTGTTTGAACCGCATCTTTCATATTTCGAACAATCATAGTCTTTCCTTATGCTGCCCTTATGCTGCAACGTGTTTCTTGGTTTTGCCGGTCAAAACGCTGACTGCGCATTCCGCAACAATATCCATGCCTTTTTTCAAATCTTCTTCCGACGTGATCAATGGTGGTAAAAATTTGACAACCTGATCGTCAGCCCCGCTCGTCTCAATAATCAACCCCTGTTGGAACGCAGCTTTGGTGATGGCCCCCGCGATGTCACCATTTTCACATTCCAAACCACGCATCATCCCACGGCCTTTGGCCAAAAAACCATGGCGATGAGCGATAGCCGTTAAAGCGGCTTCCATTAATAGCGATTTACGTTGAATTTCGCTCACAAATCGTCCATCGGACCAATAGTGATCTAGTGCCTTGGCTGCGGTCACGAAAGCATGATTGTTGCCACGAAAGGTGCCATTGTGTTCGCCCGGCTTCCATTTATCGTATTCCGGTTTGAAAATGGTCAAAGCAAACGGCACCCCATAGGCACTTAATGATTTAGACAATGTTACAATATCAGGAACAATTCCCGACTCCTCAAAACTGAAGAACCGCCCGGTGCGACCGCAGCCCGCTTGAATATCGTCAATAATCAGCAATATTTCATATTTGCGACATATCGCTTCCAGACCGCGCAACCATTCCGCCGAAGCAACATTGATGCCACCTTCGCCCTGCACTGTTTCCACGATCACCGCGGCTGGCAAATCGATTCCACTTGATTGATCGCCAATCATCCGATCAAGATAATCCAATGTGTCCATGTCATCGTTGAAATAGCCCGCAAAAGGCATCCGCGTTACACCAGACAAAGCAACACCCGTTGCATTGCGATGGTGAGCATTGCCTGTTGCAGCCGCGGCGCCCAGTGATACACCATGGAATCCATTGGTAAATGCGATAATACTATGTCGACCGGTAATGTTGCGTGCAAGTTTCAGAGCAGCTTCAACCGCGTTCGTTCCTGTTGGCCCGGTAAACTGCAGTACATAATCCATGTTTCGTGGCAATAGTATATTGCGCTCAAAACTTTCCAAGAATTTTGCTTTTGCCGCGGTATGCAAATCAAGACTATGGGTGATACCGTCAGCGTCAATATAATCCATCAATGCTTGTTTCAGCACCGGATTATTATGACCATAGTTCAAGCTACCTGCACCAGCTAAAAAGTCGATGTATTTGTTTCCTTCTTGATCAAACAAATATGCCCCTTGCGCTTTTTCAAATACCACAGGAAATGACCGCGCATAACTTTGCACCTCGGACTCAAGGCGATCAAAAATTGTTTTCTCCACAGTGTCTATGGTCATCTCGATATTCCTTGTTTGTTATTAAACGGTCCGATCACGAACAAATACTCACTGTCATGCTCGCCATTTAGATGATGGTCACGATCAAACAAAACATGCTCCTCCACAGCTGCTCCTAAGCTTTGAGCAAGACCATGAAACATCGCACGTGATGCCTGATTGCTTTTGGTAATTGTTGTATGAATTTTTTCGAATGGGGATTCTGAACGCGTCAGAATATCTTCTATAAGCGCACGCGCTAAACGTCGGCCACGCATGCGTACATCAACTGCGACTTGCCAAACGAATAACACCGTTTGATCTTTTGGCACACGGTATCCAGATACAAAACCACACACACCATCACGATCTTCTGCTAAGGCTGAAGTTTCAGAGAAATGACTGCACTGAAGCAAGTTGCAATAAAGCGAATTACGATCCAATGGATGACAGCGCGCGATCAACGCGTGGACGGGGGGGGCGTCGGCGGGCGCGGGCGGGCGGATGATCCAAGACGGATTCATTCTGTTTTTTACAGAATTATGACTGTATTCGTTGTTCATCATGGGAGTTTCCAGGGGCTAATATGAGCATTATCCTGAAAAAGTCAACCCAAGCGCCAGATCATCAATAGTATTCAATTACTTGAATACACTCCGTGATCATAATAATTACTTTTCATTTATTAAATATATATACCGAATTCATAGAGTTTTTATTTGAATATTAATGAAATCTATACTTCACAAATTTTTTTACTCAAGTAAAAGCTGTCTATTTATTTGGATGTGGACAGTAAACCGGACAAAAAGGGGCAAAAAGCCGCTGTTTTTAGCGGCTTTTCGTGAAAACCAAACAAAATCAAAGCGGTAAAACGCGCAAAACGGCGCGGACAAAACGCTCCACTGTCTCGTCGGCATCGCCGCGACTGAAGGTTAAGGGCGGTGAGAACGAATTAACATCGCCAAACGGCATCGCGCGGGCAATCAAGCCTTCGTCCTTGGCCGCCGCCAAGATCCGCCGTGACGCTGGATTGTGCGGATCGAGCGGCTGCTTGGTAATTTTATCGGCCACATATTCAATGCCGATCATCAACCCCTGCCCGCGAATATCGCCGACCTGCGGATGATCGGCCAAACGATCTTTAAGCGCAGCCTTGAAATAAGGCCCGACATCGGCCGCATTCGCGACCAAATTTTCACGTGCGATGATGTCAAGATTGGCCAACGCAATCGCGCCCCCAACCGGATGACCGGAATACGTGTAGCCATGGGCAAACAACCCAACCTCGGGCGACGCATCGCGGAGAACGGCCCAGATTTTGTCCGAAACCACCACGCCTGAGAGCGGGAAATACCCACTGGTGACGCCCTTGGCAAAGGTCAACAGATCCGGCTTCAGGCCATAAAAACCAGACCCGAACCACGATCCCAAACGACCAAATCCCGTGATCACTTCGTCGGCGATAAAGAGAATGTCATGGGCCGCCAGTAACGCCTGCAACTGTTCAAAATAGCCTGCAGGCGGCACCATCACGCCGCCCGTTCCCATCACCGGCTCGGCAATAAACGCGGCAATGGTATCGGCCCCTTCGCGCGTGATCACATCACGGATTTCAGCGATCAAGCGATCCACATAAGCCGCTTCCGTTTCCCCCGGCAATCCATCGCGATAGTAATGGGCCGGCGCCACATGCAAAACGCCCGGCATCGGAATATCAAATGCCTTGTGATAGACCGGAATCCCGGTCAGGCTCCCGGCCGCCACCGTCGTGCCATGATAGCCGCCGCGACGGGCAATGATTTTCTTCTTTTCCGGCTTGCCGCGCAGATTATTGTAATATCTGACCAGTTTGACTTGGGTATCGTTGGCGTCCGACCCCGACGTTCCAAAAAACACCCGGCTCATATGATCGAGGCCGGCTTCATCCCGCAGCACCGTCAGAAGACGATCGGCCAAACGAATGATCGGTTCATTGGACATCGCCGTAAAGGTATGGAAGAAGCCAATGTTTTTAAGCGTTTCATAACCAGCGCGGGCAATTTCTTCGCGCCCATAGCCGACATTGACGCACCATAAAGCGGCCATGCCATCTATATACTCTGTGCCGTCATGGTCCTTTATCCGCACGCCCTGACCTGACGCCATAATCACCGGCCCGTTGGCCTGTTGATCGGCAATCGAGGTCATGGCGTGAAAAACGCTGTCCTTATCCATATCAGCTAGGCTGCGATTGGGTTTGAACGTGGCATTCGGCGGCGTGTCGGTGGTCATGCTGTCCTCGTTTTACAAATCTCAACCCTTACCATACGGCTTGTACAGACAGAACGGAAGGGACGGCTTGATGTGATGACATGCTATAACTTGATCACTTGCCGTAACTTGATCACTTGACTGGCACGCCATTGATCGCTAATCGCTTGGGCATGGACCAGTATGACGTGATCATCATCGGCGGCGGCGCCGCAGGACTTATGGCGGCGGCCACGGCAGGGCAACGAGGACGCCGGGCCCTGGTGATCGAGCATAAGAGTCAGTTGGGGGCAAAAATCCTGATTTCCGGTGGCGGGCGTTGCAACTTCACCAATCTCGACGCCATGCCCGACCGGTTTTTGTCAAACAACAAACACTTCTGCAAATCAGCGTTGAAACGGTATACCCAGCACGATTTTATCGCTTTGGTCGAAAAGCATAATATTGCTTACCATGAAAAGAAGCTCGGCCAATTGTTCTGCGATGGATCGGCCCATGCCATCGTCAATATGCTGCGCGACGAATGTGAGGCTGCCGGTGTCACCTTGCGCACGGGTTTAGCCGTTAGCGATGTTGCTAAGTCTGATCATTTCCGTGTCTCGACATCGGGTGGGGATTTTATGGCCGCCAATCTTATTCTGGCGACCGGTAGCCTATCGATTCCGAAAATGGGTGCGACCGGATTTGCCCATGATGTCGCCAAGCAATTCGGATTGCCGATCACCGAAACACGCCCAGGCCTGGTACCGTTGACGGCCAGCGCCAGCGACCTGCCGTGGATGAGCGGCTTGACCGGCGTGTCCGCTGATTGCGTCGTATCGTGCAACAACGGTCGGTTCCGTGAAAACATTTTATTCACCCATCGCGGCTTATCAGGCCCGGCTATTTTACAGATATCGAGTTATTGGCGCGAAGGCGCATCACTGACCGTAGATTTTTTGCCGGATGCCGATGCCGATGTTTTTATCGCCCGCAAAAAAGATCGCCCCAAGGCCGATATCAAAACAATTCTTGGCGAAATACTACCGCAACGCTTGGCTGATTGTTTGCTCGGGTTCGGCTTGGCCGCGGGGCCGATCGGCGCGCTTCAAGACAAAACACTGCGTCAAATGACCGAGCGCCTGAAACACTGGTCGATCACACCGCTCGGCAGTGAAGGGTATGGTAAGGCCGAAGTCACCTTGGGCGGTGTCGATACCGCTGCCTTATCATCAAAAACCATGGCCGCACATGCTGTTCCGGGCTTATATATCATCGGTGAAGCGGTCGATGTAACGGGATGGCTCGGCGGATATAATTTTCAATGGGCGTGGTCGAGCGGGTGGTGTGCCGGACAAGCTATCCCTTAAGCTTAGGCGGCTCCCTAACCAATCGGCACGGGATCAAATCTCGGATAAGGGGGCTCACACTGAATAGTCGCGAGCCGTTATTGGGCCACCCCTTTGTATTCATTGACCCGTGGCCACACATCGACAACCGTCGGCACATCTTCGGGCATCAGCGGCCGCGCAATATGATAGCCCTGCACATAATCGCAACCCTTGGCCGCCAGCGCTTCGAGCACTTGGGCCTGTTCGACGCCTTCGGCCACAGCCACCATTCGCAAATTATGGGCCATGCCAATAATGGTATCGACGATGACGGCGCTGTCTTCGGATGTCAGCATCGACATGACGAAAGATTTATCGATTTTCAATTCAGAAAACGGCAAACGCTGCAATTGTACCAAGGACGAATAGCCGGTGCCGAAATCATCAATCGCCAAGCGAAACCCCTTGAGACGAAACCGGGTGAACACATCCATCAGCCGCAACCCATCTTGCATGGTTGCGCTTTCCGTCAATTCAATGGTGACACAGTCCGGATCAATGCCTTCATGAACACACATTTGTTCGATACGATCCGGCAAGTCGTAATCTGTAATATTGGCCGCCGATAGATTGATCGAAATACCGAGTTCCATGCCGTTCCGATGCCAATCGCCATCCTGTCGAATCGCTTCTGACACAACCCAGTCCGTCAAAGGAGAAATCAGGCCGGTTTTTTCCGCCAAGGGAATAAACGACATCGGCGGCACCAATCCGAGTTCTGGATGCTGCCACCGCACCAAGGCTTCGACGCCATCGATTTTCCATCCATGAACATCCAGACGCGGTTGATAATGCAACCGCAACTGATCTTCTTTGATCGCGTTTTCCAACGTCGTGGCGGTGATATGCTGATTTTTGGGCAACAGATTTTGTAAGATGGATTTAAGATCCTGCAAACGGATCGGCTTTTGTAGAAGCCCCACCATATTCAAGCCACGTTCACGCCCCAATCGTATCCCCGCTTCGATGATTTTTTCATCGACCCCGCTGGCCAGTAAAATATTGGCCTTGGCATCTTGCGCGGCAAGATCGCGTAGCAGCTCGATGCCATCCACATAGGGCATTTTTAGATCAAGAATAATAATCAGCGGCGGATGCGCGCGGATTTCATCCATAAATTCGTCGGCATCCGCGGTTGCAAAAGTTTCAAAGCCACATGTCTCAGCCACTTTCACAACAAACTCGCAAAAGCCCGGTTCATCATCGATAATCGCCAAGCGATACGCTGACATATGTTTACTCCGCTACTTCCAGGACGGTTTGAATGGCCACCGCCAGTTCTTGCCGCCGATAGGGTTTTGTTAACAACACATCTTTATCCGTGATGCCGTCAGCATGACGGCTCATGTCCGGGAATCCGGAGGTGAACAGCACTTTAATATCGGGGCGTCGTTCGCGCGCGATACGCGCCAGCTCCACACCCGAGACCCCGCCCGGCATGATGATATCCGTGAACAAAAGATCAATCGTGTGGATATCTTGATCTAAAATCGTCAGCGCTTCGGTCGCGTTTTCGGCGGTCTTAATACTATAGCCTAGCTCGGTTAATTGTTTGACCACAACACGACGGACATCTTCGTTATCTTCGACAACCAGCACCGTTTCCCCATGGCCGGCTTTGCTTACGGTATTTTGGCCTGGGTCTTCCACCGCGTCTTCCATGGTCGCTGCATAGGGCAGATATAAACGGACCGTTGTACCAACACCTTCTTCGCTGTAAAGTTTGATATGCCCACCGGTTTGCTTGACAAAGCCATAGATCATGCTGAGACCAAGTCCGGTCCCCTCCCCTGATCCTTTGGTGGTGAAGAACGGCTCGAAAGCCCGCTCCAAAACTTCCGGCGACATGCCGATACCGGTATCGGTCACAGATATCATGACATAGCGGCCCACGGTCGCTCCGAGATTAAACGACACATAATCTTCATCGAGCGTTTGATTTCTGACTTCGATGATCAGGCGGCCACCTTGGGGCATCGCATGCCGCGCATTGATCGCAAGATTGACAAGTGCGGATTCCAACTGTGCCGGATCAGCATTGACCGGCCACACGTTATCTGTAATCCGCGTCTCGATAACAATATTCTCTCCCAAGGTTCGTTTGAGGAGATTTGTGATTGACTTGATAATAGACGGCACAAAGATCGTTTGAGACTTCAAGGGTTGTTGACGAGAAAACGCCAGCAATTGTCGCGTCAGTTCTGCCCCCCGCAGGGCGGCGACCAAAGCCGCTTCGATGCCTTCACGGATTTCATCTGTTGGTTTTTGAGATCCTTCTATAATCAGATCAAGATTACCGATGACCACTGCCAACAGATTATTGAAATCATGGGCCAGACCGCCGGTTAACTGACCAACCGCCTCCATTTTCTGGGCTTGATATAATTGACGGTCAACGATACGGCGCGCGGTTACATCTTCCAGCACAACAACGGCACCAAACAATTTACCATCCCGATAGCGGAGCGGCGCCATCGATAAAAGCACATCGACTTTGGTGCCATCGCGACGTTGCTTCACCATAGACGCACTTTGAATATGATTGCCGGCTGCCACAGCCTGAATAAACTTTTCTTTCTGATCAACTTCGTCATCTGGGTGAAGCATATACTGCTGGCCGACAGCAACATCAGCAGGATAACCGAACACATCCTCCGCTCGTTTGTTCCAGCTGGAGATTTCACCGTCCCGATCCAATGTAATCAAAGCATAGGGCGATGAGCTGATAACAGTTTCAAGCAAGTTTGCAGTGGTCGCCAATTGCGATGTGCGCTCACGCACCCGGCTTTCCAATTGGGCATTCAGCTCTTGGATCCTACGTTCTGTTTTGCGGCGCCGGTCTGCTTCTTTTTGCGCAAGGAAGAATATCCATGTCAGAACGATCAAACTTAAGACCGTGCTGCCGATGAAAAAACCAAGCGTTTTTTTAGCTTCGGTTGTAACAGCAGCTTTGCGAGGATCCAGAAGGGCCATTTCTTCGGATATCATCGACGCAACCAAAGGCCGCATTTGATTCAGCAAAGATTTACTGACTTGGAACCGTTCAACACCCTGACTGTCCCCATTGCGGCGATAAACGGCAATTGTCCCTTCGGAATGGACCAGCCAATGTTCCAACAAGGGTTTAATTTTCAACAGCGCTTGTTGTTGCTCGGAATTATCATGCGTTAAGCCTGACAGCGTATCGAGCGTTTTCGGGATAAACCGCACCGCGGCATGATACGGATCGAGGAAATCTTCATCGCGCGTGAGCGCAAAGCCCCGCTCAGCCATTTCCGCATCGAACAAGGCTGCTTGCAGATTACGCATTTCAGCCTGGACGACCTGGGTGTGTTCAACCCAGCCCCATAAATCCACCAATTCACGTACACTGCGATACGTGAGAAACCCAGCCAAGCAAATAAGAGCCACCGCTCCTATAAAACCGCCCCACCGGAGACTCTTCGCCGTCATAGCGATATCCCCACAAAAAGCACAAGCTTTGAGCCGTGCTGTACAACCCCCCAATTGTCCGGTTTGAATATTACGGAAGAAATTTCAAGAATTCTAGACTATTTAGCATACATAAATATAGTTAACAGTAGAATACTAACGGCGCCCCACAACCAGCCCCGAAAAAATCAGCAAGGCGCCAACAAGATGGACCCAGGTCAATTGCTCGCCCAGAAACATCAAAGCCAATATTGCGCCCCAAATTGGCGCTGTTAACAACAATGTACTGGCGCGCGTTGCGCCCAAAATCGCAACCCCGCGATTAAAACAAATATAAGACAGCAGCGATGGGAATATGATGACGTAAAGTAAAATGCCCCAGGTTTGCGGCGCCTGCCACACCGGCATGGCGCCGCTCATATGTTCTGCGACATAGAACGGAAATAAAAACACAGCACCGATTAAAAAAGTTACGGCAATAAAACTCATGCCATTGATCTGCGGGCGTTTGCGCAAAAACACGGTGTAGATGGCATAACTCGCGACACCGGACAACACCCAGAAGTCGCCGACATTCAAAGTAATGCTCAATAAAGTAGCAATCTGACCTTTGATGATGACGTAAATCACGCCCGCAAGCGCCATCAGCAAACCAAACGTCTGTTTGCCTTTCAATTGCTCGCGAAAGAAAATCCAGCTCATCACAGCGACAACCACCGGCAACGACGCATTCAAGATCAGCGTGTTCAGCACCGTCGTCGAATGCACACCGATATAGACAAAGGTGTTGTAGATCCCGATCCCGGATATGCCGAGTATGGTCAGCCACTGCCAGTTGACACGAATGACCGGCCAATCTTTTTTGATGTTCGGCCAGGCCACGGCTAACGCGATCAAACCGGCGCAGATCCAGCGGTAAAACGCCAAGGCCACCGGTGGGATATAATCAACGGCAATCCGGCCCATGACAAAATTGCCGGCCCAGAATAAAACCGCAATCATGATCAGGACGACACCGTTGTCGGTGGTCAACAAATTTCCGAGCCGGTGAGTAGTCTTGTGCAGCATTCAGAAAGACCTTGTAATTTGCCGCACCATACACGACCGCGACGGATAATCACACTTTAATCCAAGGACGCATTTTTCAAGCGCAAGGCATTGGCAATCACGCTGACGGAACTCAACGACATCGCCGCCGCCGCCAGCATCGGACTGAGCAACCAACCGAACAGCGGATAGAACAGCCCGGCCGCGACCGGCACACCGAGACCGTTATACAGAAACGCAAAGGTCAGGTTCTGTTTGATATTGCGCAATGTGCCGTGAGCCAAATTGCGGGCGCGCAGGATGCCCATCAGATCGCCTTTGACCAAGGTCACCCCGGCGCTTTCGATGGCGGCGTCCGATCCGGCGCCCATGGCGATGCCGACATCGGCGGTTGCCAACGCCGGGGCATCGTTGACACCGTCCCCGGCCATCGCCACCACATGCCCATCCTGTTGCAAGCGGGTGACGACGCGCGCTTTTTCTTCCGGCAGCACGTCGGCGATGGCTTCTGTAATCCCTAAAGTTTTCGCAACGGCATTGGCGGTCCGTTGGCCGTCGCCGGTCAGCATCACCACCCGCATTCCGGCGGCGGTCAAAGCATCGACCGCGGCTTTGGTGGTGGCTTTGATCGGGTCGGCAATAGCGATCAGGCCGAGGAGCGTGTTGTCCGCTGCAACATAGACAACGGTCGCCCCTTGATCGGTTGCTGCCTCGGCCTCGGCCCTCAATCCAGCCGCAGTCACACCGAACTGTTCGAGATACCGCAAACTGCCGATGCGGATCGCACGACCATCGACGGTCGCATCAACACCTTTGCCGGTCGGGGAGTCAAACGCCGTGACCGGCAACAGCGTGACGCCATCGGCTTTGGCTTTGGCTAAAATCGCATGAGCAATCGGATGCTCGCTTGAAGCTTCGGCGCTGGCGGCGAGTTGCAACAGATCGCGCGCGTCGCCCACAGCGGGCACAATTTTGGTCACAGCCGGGCGGCCTTCGGTCAAGGTTCCGGTTTTATCGACAACGATCGTGTCGACCGCCGCCATCCGTTCCAAGGCTTCGGCATTTTTGATCAAGATCCCGGCCCGCGCCCCGCGCCCGATCCCGACCATGACAGACAGCGGCGTTGCCAAACCAAGCGCGCACGGACAGGCAATAATCAACACACTGACCGCCGCCACCAACGCATAAGACAGGCGCGGGTCTGGCCCAACAAAAAACCACACCGCAAAGGCCAGCACCGCCGCCACCATCACCGTCGGCACAAACCACCCGGCGACACGATCCGCCAGTTTCTGGATCGGGGCGCGGCTGCGTTGCGCGGTCGCGACCAGCGCGACGATGCGCGACAACGTCGTCTCCGCCCCCACATGTTGCGCTTCCATGACAAAGCTGCCGGTGGTGTTGAGCGTCCCGGCAATGACCAGATCATCGACGGTTTTGGTGACCGGCATTGCCTCCCCCGTCAGCATCGATTCATCTAAGGTGCTGCGACCATCGATAATTTTACCGTCGACCGGAACCTTATCGCCGGGGCGGACCCGCAACAGATCGCCGACACCGACATCTGAAATACTCACCTCGCGATCTTCGCCCTGTTCGATGCGACGTGCGACCGGCGGCGACAAATCCATCAAGGCCCGGATCGCGTCCCCGGTCCGGTCCCGTGCCCGGAGTTCCAACACTTGCCCAAGCAGCACCAGGGTGATGATGACCGCCGCCGCTTCAAAATAAACCGGCACCAACCCATGATGGCCGCGCAAAGCCGCCGGGAAGATGTCCGGCACCAGCAACGCAATCGCGCTATAGCCCCAGGCCACACCGACACCCAAGGCGATCAGCGTGAACATATTAAAATTACGGGTTTTCAACGATGCCCAACCACGGGCAAAAAACGGCGCCCCGGCCCACAGCACCACCGGTGTAGCCAAAACGGCTTGCAGCCAATGACTGATGGCCGGCGCGACCAAGCCATCGTGAAGACCAAGATGGCTGCCCATTTCCAATACAAAAACCGGCACGGTCAGGACCAAAGCAATCCATAACCGCCTTTTCATATCGGTCAGTTCAGGGTTTTCGCCGTGATCTGCGGTCATCACCATCGGCTCCAACGCCATGCCGCAAATGGGACAGGTTCCGGGCCCGATCTGCTGGATTTCCGGGTCCATCGGACAGGTATAAAGCGCGTTCGGATCCGCTGGTTGGGGCTTAGCTCCATGGTTATTCCCGTGGTTATGCCCATGGTTATGGTGATTCTGAGGATTGCTGTGATTGTGATGGCAACAGCTCGATGACATCCTACGCTCCTGGTAGTCAGATACCCCGGCTGGGTATATTGACCTTGATTCGTATACCCCCCTAGGGTATATGTCAAGAATGGAACACGCACACAAGACCGCCTCCCTCAACCGCCTGAAACGGATCGAAGGCCAGATTCGCGGTATCACCCGCATGGTCGAGGATGATCGTTATTGCATCGATATCATCACCCAAATTCGCGCCGTCGCCGCTGCCCTCAAGCAGGTCGAACAGGTCACCTTGAAAGACCATATGGCCCATTGCGTCCGCCACGCCATTGCATCGGGCGATGAAGCCGAACAAGAACAGAAGCTGGCGGAATTATCGGACCTGCTGACAAAGTTATAGACGGTTGGATTTATCGGCCATCAATGGATTGCCGGGTCAGGCCCGGCAATGACGGTGTGGTGGTAGGCGGTCAATCATACGCTCCTCACCACCGGGCTCGA
>JBBCIP010000133.1:0-2770 GCA_037189785.1 Alphaproteobacteria bacterium | reverse complement strand
ATGTGGATGGGATGCTCGGCGCATTGGGCAGCGGGGCCAATCGCCCGCGGTTGGTCCATCGTTTGGATAAAGACACCAGTGGTGTTTTGATTTTGGCCAAGAACGGGCAGGCGGCCAGCGCGCTCGGTAAGTCGTTTTATAGCCGGGACGCCAAAAAGCTGTATTGGGCTTTGGTGGTTGGTCGCCCCAAGCTTGGCGATGGCTTGATCACGGCACCACTGTCGAAAGAAGACGGCGCCAAGGGCGAGCGCATGGAAGTGACCGATGACGGCAAAGCCGCGATGACCCGCTTTCATGTCATGGATGCAGCGGGCACCAGTGCGGCGTGGCTGGCGTTGTCGCCGTTGACCGGGCGGACCCATCAATTGCGGGCTCACTGCGCCTATATGGGCACCCCGATCGTCGGTGACGGCAAATACGGGGCGACTGAAGCCTATTTGACCGGCTCGATCAGCCGCAAGCTGCATTTGCATGCTCGCCGTTTGGTGGTGCCGCATCCCAACCCGAAAAAGAAGCCGATCGATGTGGTGGCACCGGTGCCGGATCATATGCGCGAAACGTGGGATGTGTTCGGCTTTGATTACGATGACCTGAGCAATCCTTTCACGCGTCCGTTCAAGGCCGAGGTGTAGCGGCTTTGGACGATCTGAAGTTTCCCAATCTTAAGTTTATCGTCTTTGATTGCGACGGCACGCTGGTGGACAGCCAGTTCATGATCATCGATGCCATGCATAAAGCCTTTGGCATCGAAGGGTTGTTGCCGCCGCCTGATGCTGCGATCCGCCGCGTCGTTGGCTTGGCTTTGGCCGAAGCAGTGGCCGTGTTGGCCCCGCAGCTGGACATGGCGCAGGTGCTGAGACTCTCGGAACATTACAAGCAAGCCTTCCGCTCGGCGCGCGAAGCCGGGGGGCGGGAGCCGCTTTATCCACACGCCCGCGATATCGTGGTGGCTTTGGCGGATGCCGGGTATGTGCTCGGGGTGGCGACGGGTAAGTCGCGGCGCGGGCTTGTGGCGGTGTTGGAGCACAACGATCTCAGCCGCTATTTCGACAGCTTGCAAACGGCGGACGACGCCCCGGGCAAGCCGCATCCGGCTATGCTGCATCAAGCCATGGCGGCGGTCGGCGCGAGTCCGGCCCAAACCCTGATGGTCGGGGACACGAGCTATGACATGGCCATGGCCCGTGCGGCGGGTAGTTTGGGGCTTGGTGTGTCCTGGGGCTATCACGCGCCGGATGAATTGATGACGGCCGGGGCCAGTGCGGTGATCGACGGCTTCCTCGATCTTCCGGATGTGGCGGCCGGTTTGTTGCGGGTACCAGTCTTATGAAACGGTTCTATAAACAAGCCGGGTATCGGGCGACCGCTGCGGGATTTGAGCTCACGCTCGATAACCGTGGCGTCAAGACGCCTGCCAAGCGGGCGTTGGCGGTGCCGACCGAAGCCTTGGCGCAAGCCCTTGCCGACGAATGGCAGGCTCAGGGCGACGAGGTAAAACCACAGAGCATGCCCTTGACCAAAATCGCCAATGCCATGATTGACGGTGTGGTGTTGCAGCCGGAAGAAACCCGCGCCTCGATTTTGGAGTATCGGGAAACGGATATGGTCTGCTATTGGGCCGATTATCCCGAAGATCTGGTTGTGCGCCAAGCCAAGGCCTGGCAGCCGTTGCTGCAATGGTTGGCCGATCATCATGGTGTGCGGCTCGAAACCACAGCCGGGGTGCTTTATAAGCCGCAGGCAGCGGAGGCATTGGATCGACTGGCGGCCATCGTCGCTGGTGTAGAGCCGTGGCGCTTAGGAGCGCTTCACATGCTGACGACGGGTACCGGGTCCCTGGTCATCGCCCTGGCGGTGTTGGGCGGCCGTTTGAACGCCGCTGAAGCCTGTGCCGCGAGTGAGGTCGATAGCACCTACCAAACCGAACAATGGGGCGAGGATGCCGAAGCTGAGGGGCGGCGTCGGGCGGTGGCGGCCGATATCACCAATGCGGTTCGGTTTTTAGATTTATTGTCCGTGGGTTAAGCCCTATTTTCTGGACAGGGTCGGCAATTTTTGCGGCCAATTAGGTACCGATGTAACCATTTTTGGTCCCAAATCCATCCCTTTCCATCCCGCATCGGTTTTGATTTCTAGATTCTCGGACATTTTGACGCTATATCCATTCCCACCCTCGTTGACGCCGTGAAAACTTTAACGAACGGTTTGGCGCTCAGCGGGCATTGGGTTGACAAAGAAAACACAAAACTACCAGAGGTCTCGATGCAGGAAATCTTAGCCAAACTGGAGCAAAAGCGTGTCCAAGCCCGGGCAGGCGGCGGCCAAAAACGGGTCGATGCTCAACATGCGCGCGGTAAACTGACAGCGCGGGAGCGGATCGACTTATTGCTCGATCCCGGGTCTTTTGAAGAATACGGCATGTTCGTTGAACATCGCTGTGTCGACTTCGGGATGCAGGATCAAAAATACGCTGGCGACGGTGTTGTGACCGGCTCCGGGACGATCAATGGTCGTCTGGTCTATGTCTTCAGCCAGGATTTCACCGTATTCGGTGGCGCGCTGAGTGAGACACATGCAGAAAAGATCTGCAAAATTATGGATATGGCCTTGAAGGTCGGGGCGCCGGTGATCGGCATCAACGACAGCGGCGGGGCCCGCATTCAAGAAGGCGTCGCATCGCTCGCCGGTTACGCCGATGTGTTCCAACGCAATATCATGGCATCCGGTGTGGTGCCGCAAATCTCGCTGATCATGGGCCCGTGCGCCGGTG
>JBBCIP010000132.1:0-4721 GCA_037189785.1 Alphaproteobacteria bacterium | reverse complement strand
GCTGATCACGCCGCAGGTGACGAATGAATGTCAGTCGGTTTGGGCGCAATATACGGTACGCACGAAGCCCGGCCAGAACCGGGAAGCGATCATGGCGGCCTTGAAGGAAGTCGATGTGCCGACCGTCGTCTATTATCCGCGTCCCCTCCATCGGCAGACGGCTTACAATTCCTATCCGACCGACTCCGCGGGCCTACCGGTGGCCGAAGCGCTGGCGAACGAAGTATTCAGCTTGCCGATGCATCCGTATCTGGATGTCACGACGCAGGAGCAGATCATCGAGGCGATTCGAGCGGCTACCGCAGGTTGAGAGATGAGAAACGGCGACTCCGCGAAAGCCGTCCAGTTTGTAGGCAAAATTTCGGTTGAAATATATGGAATCTGAAACAACCGGAAGCTTGGTGCGGATCAGGGAAACACTACTCTCTTTTATCCGCAGAGGGATGGTGCGATCAATTGGTATCCTTGTCGGTGGCACGATAGTCGGCCATGCGATCACGCTTGCCGCCATGCCGATCAGCACGCGTTTATACACACCAGAGGATTTTAGCGCCCTTTCCGTATTCTCCAGCATTGTCGGGATATTGACTGTTATCGCTTGCTTACGGTTTGATGCAGCGATCATCTTGCCCGAAAAAGATGATGACGCCGTCAATCTTCTGGCTCTGTCGATCATCGTCGCTATCGGGACGGCGATTGCCACGGCCGGGTTGATGGCGCTTCTTCCCTACCAGGTATATGGTCTGCTTGGAGCGCCGGGTTTGCTCCCTTATCTCTGGATGATCCCGATTGGTGTGCTCATCGGCGGATTGTATCTTGCCGGCCAGGCTTGGCACGTCCGGACCAAGCGATTTTCCTCTGTTGCCCGAAGTCGCGCGTTGCAGGCGACCGCGGGTGCCGGAGCGCAGATCGCGATGGGAGTTGGGGGCATCGCTCCGCTTGGTCTGCTTGTGGGAGCAGTGCTGAACACCGGAGCGGGGTCAGTTTTCCTATTGTCTTCCGCATACACCAATGCGCGCGACCTTTTTCAGAAGATCAGCTGGCGGCACATGTTGCGGGTGGCGAGGGATTATGACAAATTTCCTAGATATTCGGTTTGGGAAGGAATTGCGAATGGTTTGTCCAATTCCGGGCCGCTTATCATCATCGCCGCAATGGCACCGGGTCCTGAGGCCGGTTATCTAACCCTGTCTCTGTTCGCCCTCCAGGCGCCAATGGCGCTGCTGGGTAATGCGGTCGGTCAAGTCTATGTGTCGGAAGCGGCAATTGCTTACCGGGAAGGTCGCCTCGGCCGATATACATCGGATGTGCTTGCTGGGCTAGCGGCGGCGGGCGCTGGCCCTTTACTGTTTGCGGCGGTCGTATCTCCCTTCTTCTTCGAGTTGATATTTGGACCATATTGGGGACGTAGCGGTGTACTTGTAAGCTGGATGGCCCCGTGGTTCTTTCTCCAATTCCTGGCTAGCCCGATCTGCAACGCTCTGCATATTACGGGGCATCAGCGCGCTATGATGATTTTCCATATTATCGGGATGACGCTGCGTATTGGTGGCGTCGTGGCTGCGGGCGCCTATGCCGTTGGCTTCATGTCGGAAATCTGGGCCATAACGGGTTGGCTATTCTACGCGGGCTATCTCGGCACCATACTGGTCATCGTTCGTCTACCTTCCGGTTCTTTCAGGCTTTTTATCCGGCGTGCGTTTCCATCAGCGCTGGCAGGTTTAACGGGCGGAATTCTATGCATCCTAGGTTTGCATCTCATTCAGTAGGCCGATCTATTTACGTAATGGCGATTAACAAGAGGGTTGATCCATGAATCCGGTGAACGCGCCAACTTTTGAAGGTCTTGCATCGACGTTGATTGCGGCAACGCCGACGTCCGAAGCCAATTTCTTTGGCTTTTATGATATCTGCCCCTTCTCGCCGTCAAACGAAGAGCTGGTCCTTCTTTCTTGTCCTGGCGATTTTCTGAAGATGCCGGCAGGCGAGGTCGCAACGGTCCGCGTGTGGAATCCAGAGAATGACACGTTTGATACTGTCGGAGAAACGCGCGGATGGAACTGGCAGCATGGCGCGAGGCAGCAGTGGCTGTCGGACGGTACGATCCTGTTCAACGATCTTGAAAATGGCAGGCAGGTGGCGCGTCATGTTGGACGGGACGGTAGGATGATCCGTACCATTCCGATGGCCGTGGGGGCACTGAACGCTGCGGAAACAATCGCTGTCTCAGGTAACTATGAGCGGCTGGCAAAATATTATGATACTTATGGATATCATGCTGCGCGGAACGATCATATCGATCAGTCGCCTCAGACAGACGGGCTTTGGGCCGTGGATATTGCGACTGGGAATGTCAGGCTTCTGCTATCCTATTCAAGGATAGCAGAAGAGATCGGCGTTGAATACAAGCCTTCCACTTTTGTAAGCCACCCAGACTTTGCGCCTGGCGGCGATATAGTTTCCTTCTTTCATATAGATGCCGGCGCGCGTGACACCTCATTCATGCGTTTGCTTGCTTATCGGTTCAGTACCGATGAATTGACGCTTATCGGTGAAGAGAAAGTGAGCCACCCCGCTTGGATCGACGATAACCGCCTATGGACGTGGGTGAGGCAATCTTCCGCACTCAAATTCGTGTCGCGGGGCGGCTTGTTGGCCCTGCCGGGCGTTCGACCCTTGGCGCGACTGGCTCGGCGATTGATGGGCAGTTCGGCCAATGCGTTGTTGGATGAAGGGTTTTTTGTCGTGCAGCTAGATGGCACGAACAGCCGCAGGCGCGTTGCTGCTGATTCTATCACTGAAGACGGGCATTTTTCGAAGCATCCCGAATTCGAACTGATGCTGGGGGACACTTATCCCGACGAAGTGGACAACCGGCTGACACTCTTGCTCTATTCTCTCGCACACGATCGGCGCGTTCCAATTGCACGCATATTGCACGATGTCCGCACCAACGACTCTCGCCTGCGTTGTGACTTACATCCGCGATGGGATCGCACGGGCGCGCGCGCATGTTTCGATTTCATGCATGAAGGTGTAAGGCGCGTTGGCATTGTAGACGCAAGGCAGGGTATGGCGGCGGCCGGTTTTGTTCCCATGCCGGCGTAAGGGTTGTTTGCGTTGCATGACGGTAAAGGCTTTCTGGTGACACGCACAAGAGTGAGACATGCTCGGCCGATGGAGATGAATGCCATCTGGTATCGAAGTCGCTTTCTGAACATGCTCAGCTCATTGGCTTATATCGGCGCTTTTTCCTATATTTATCAGAATTTTCTTTCTGCTGAATATTTTGTTTCAGCAGGAATGAATTTTAGATATCTGACTCCCTATGAACATTTCACTGTGTACTTTCTTTGCGGGGTGATCGGGTGGAGCATTCCTCCTTCCATTGATAGAGCGTCGAGTATAATAATTTGGTTTATTTTTATATTCTATACATCTCCAGCTTTGCTTCTGACCTTTCATATGGGAATGTATAAGGCTTCCTATTATTATGGTGCGATTATATCTCTATCAATATCTTTGATATTTATTTCTATTGCTACACAATATGGATACCGAAAAGGCGGAAAATCACCTGTTATTCCAGGGGAGCGAATGATTTTTTATGTGTTGATAATATGGGGCTTGTCAACGGTGGTTCTGGTTGCGGCTTTCTGGTCGATATTAAGTTTTTCGGGAATAGACGATATCTATCACCAGAGGGCCTTGGCGAGGGATTCTGGCGGTGGAGCACTGCTGAGCTATATACGCACATATTATTGTTATCTCTTGAACCCCTTGCTAATTAGTATTGGCTTTATAACGAAGAGACGAATGTTAATCGTTGCTGGAATCGCGGGATCAGTTTTAACTTATATGATTGATGCCCAAAAGGTGGCCTTTCTTCTAGTTATCGGAATGTTTGGATTCTACTACGTCCTTAAAAGAGGCATATCAGCAACGTGGATTTTTACGCTGTCTATGGCAATATTCTGCTTTCTTGCTTCTCTGGTAACAGAATATTCGCCGCTATCCCGGTATTTTGCTGATGTCGTTCTGCTTAGGGCTGTCGCCATTCCTGGCGGTACTTTCGTGCAATATTATGATTTGTTTTCGGGTAACGGCTATACGTATTGGAGTAATATTCGAGGCTTGAATCTTTTGATTCCGCCGCCTGCTGCCTATGCTCAGGATGCGGATTGGCCCGCGTTGGGGGTGATTGTGGGGCGGGCCTATTTCCCATGGGTGGAAGGTCTGAATCATAGTGCTAGCGCCTTCTCGGGAGAGGGAGCCGCGGCGGCAGGATCTATCGGCATTTTAGTTATCGGTTTTGTATTGGCTATCTTCTTGCGAGTGCTCGACAAGGCATCGAAGCGTTGGAACCAGCTTTTTGTTATTGTCGCGCTTGTTCCGATCGCAATGGCGCTCGCCAACGCCCACTTGTCGAACGTATTATTATCGTTCGGCGGCGCGGCGTGGATTCTGATATTCCATTTTTATCGACCTGCGCGCCAGCGCCAAGCAATCTCGCCCTCTGCTATGACAGGCGATATGGTATGAAAATTCTAATGATATGCGAATTTTACGATGACGTGTTAGAATATCAGGAAAATTTACTTGCCAAATATTATGCACTGAACGGGCATGAGGTTACGATCATAACCTCGACCATCCGGTCGATTCAGGACTACTATCACGATCGTGATCCAGGTCGCGGGTCGCGGCAGGAAGAGCGGACG
>JBBCIP010000131.1:0-15928 GCA_037189785.1 Alphaproteobacteria bacterium | reverse complement strand
GGTCGATAAGCTAGGCATTCGGGCCTTAGATATTAAAACTTTGGAAATGCGGCTGCACACGCCGGTGCCGTATTTGCTGGAGATGCTGACCCATGTTTCGACCTATGGTGTGCCGAAACACGTGGTGGAAAAACATGGGGCGCAATGGGTGCGGGCCGGGGTCATGGTGTCCAATGCGGCCTATCAATTGGTGGAATGGCGTCCACAGACCCATATAAAACTGACAAAAAATCCAAAATTCTATGACCGTGATGCGGTCCAGATCGACACCGTTTATTTTTATCCGACCGAAGACGATCAAAGCACACTGAAGCTGTTCCGCTCCGGTCAGCTCGATATGAATGACGAATTTCCGGCCCGCCAGTATGACTGGCTGAAAAAACATATGCCGGGGAAGGCGATCGTTGCGCCGTGGCTCGGGGTTTATTATTTCGCCATCAATTCAGCGCGTCCTCCGTTCACGGATAAACGCATTCGCCAAGCCATGGCCATGGCGATCCCGCGGGAAGCGATCACCGACAAGCTGTTGGGCTATGGCGTTATTCCGGCTTATTCCTTTGTTCCGCCCGGCATTGCCAATTATCCGCGTGGTGCCGAGGCCGTATTTAAATCATGGCCCGAGGAAAAACGCTTGGCGGAAGCACGGCGTTTGTTGGCAGAAGCGGGATATGGTCCTGATAATCCGCTGGAAATAACGCTGAGTTACAATACCGACAAAGATCACAAAAAGGTCGCTTTGGCGGCGGCCTATGGTTGGAAAAAAATCGGCATCGTCACCCGGCTTTTCAATCTTGAAGCTAAGGTTCATTACAGCGACTTGAAGGTGGCTAACTTTGAAGTGGCGCGGGCGGCGTGGATTGCCGATTATAACGATGCGGAGAATTTCCTGTTTCTATTGGATTCCCACACCGGGGCCCTGAATTACGGCCAGTTCAACAACCCTGACTATGATGCCTTGATGAAGCGGGCGTCGCAGACTTTGGATCTTGAGGACCGGGCCGAGATTTTGCGCCAAGCGGAAGTCATCGCGATGGATGAGATGCCGGTGATCCCGGTTTACTTTTATGTGTCGCGCAATTTGGTGCAGCCATGGGTCAAAGGCTGGCACTCCAATATCGTCAACACGCACCCGACCCGGTTTCTGCGGATCGAGGGCCGGAAGTAGATCCGCCTCTGCCGCAAGCTGGATGGCCGGGTCAAGCCCGGCAATGACGAAACCGTCCCACCGGGCGGACGACATACCCTAAACAGTCACCACCGGGGCCAGACAGCATCCCTTAAACGGTCACCACCGGGCTTGACCCGGTGGTCCATGGCGCAACGACACGCGCCGTTGCCAAATTGGATTTTCGGGGGGAGGTTCCGGCAATGACGGCATCACTTAAACAGTCACCACCGGGTCCAGACGGCATCCCTTAAATGGTCACCACCGGGCTTGACCCGGTGGTCCATAGTGCAGCGTCACGCATTGTTGCCAAATGAGATTTGCGGGGCAGGCCCGGCAAATTTAAAGAACTTTCAGCAGTTCCATTTCAAATACCAGCGTTGAACCAGGGCCGATCAGGCCACCGGCAGCACGGTCACCGTAAGCAAGGTCTGATGGAATGACCAGGCGCCACTTGGAGCCTTCCTTCATCAACGGCAGGGCTTCCTGCCACCCTTTGATCAAGCGATTGACGGGGAATTCAGCTGGTTCGCCGCGTTTATAGGAGCTGTCAAATTCGGTGCCGTCGATCAAGGTGCCACGGTAATGCACTTTGACAATGTCGGTTGCGGCTGGGTGTTTGCCCGTACCGTCTTCAAGGATTTCATACTGCAGTCCGCTGGGCAGGACTTTCACCCCGTCCTTTTTCTTGTTTTCTTCGAGGTATTGTTGATTAGCCATTTGGGTTTTCTCCTGCTCTTTCTCTTCTGCGAGGCGGCGCGTACGCCATTCCTCTTCGGTCTCGACACGAATAAGCTCGATGTCAAAAACTAGGGGTTCATTAGGGCCGACTACCTCGCCCAGGCCGCTTTCGCCAAAGGCTAGGCTGGCGGGAATATTGGCGCGCCATTCGGCCCCTTCGTCCATCAACGGTAAAACCTCCTGCCAACCGGGCAGGGTTTGCGATACCAACAATGTTTGTGGGTCTCCGGCAATGCGGCTGTCATCGATCAGGGTGCCATCAGCGCGCATGACCTTGAAATGCACTGTTACGTAATCGGCCAACGTCGGTTTTTCACCGTTACCGCTTTTCAGGACTTTATAAGATAAACCGCTTTCGAGGGTTTGTTCAGTGCCAACGGGGGTCGTATCGGGGGATTCCACGGTGGCTTGCGGTTCTGTGGACGACGGTTTCTCTTCTCCGCAAGCCGTCAGGAGGAGAAGTGCTGTTAAGGCAGCAAAGGGGAAACGGGGCATTCACATACTCTTTCTTTTATCATAGCCCGCCAAAGCGTTCGGTGTAATACCGATCAGCGCCGGGCAGGGGCCCGTCGGCGGTTTCGATTTGGGCCATGATATAGTCTTCCGCGCCAGCCTCAAGAGCGCGATACAGATTTCTTGTAAGTAATCGCGCTGCGGTGCCCTCCCAGTCCGATGCCAGGAGCTGATTGGGGAGCTGTGGGTCACGCAATGATATCCGACGATATTCATGGATCAGGAGTGTGCGGGCCAAGAAACTTTGGGCCGGATTCAGGGCCGGGCCGTCGCGTAACGTCTGCCATAAGGGCCGGAACAGCTCCAAAAATTGGCGGTAATCGCCGGATAGCCGGTCCAGATCCCAACAGCGGCGGACCATGGCCATGGCGTTGTCCCCGGCGCTTGATTGGTCGAGCCGGGCATTCATGACGACGGCGCGTTCCGACAGGGTGAGATCATCCAACAACCGGCTTAGCTCGGTGGATTGCATGGCCGTATGGGCAAATACAAACGGCGCGGCCATACCGAAACCGGCCCAGGACAGCTCTTGCCGGGCGCGTTCCCTGAGCTCAGGGGCCAAACCATTGGGATCGATCATCACCAACGACCACGAGCCGTCCCAGCTTGCGGCGGGCATTTCATAAACCCGGTGAAAGCCTTGTTCAAACCGCTTGAGGCCATGGTGTGTCAGGGAATAATAGCTGCGACGGCCGATTTGGATCGATGTCAGCCAATCTTCCTTGGTCAACCGGAACACGGCGGTTCTGACCAGGCGCTCGTTGACCCCGAACGGCTCCATCACGCTGATCAGGCTGCCGATCCAAAATGTGCCGCCATGGGGCGCGATGGAGTCCCCTAACACAGAGACAATCAGCGATGGCGCCCGCAGACTGCAGCGTTTCAAAAGACCCGTGATGACGCTTTCCGCGCGTTGGTTTTGTGTCATGATGCCTTGCCATCTTTGGACAGGATCGAGACATGAGCATGCCATCCCACCCGTCGCATGAAGCCGGGCCAACCATAGACTTTTGGTACGAATTCGCCAGCACTTATGCGTATTTGGCGACAGTTCGCATTAAAGACTTGGCGGCGGCGGCCGGTGTGACTGTACGGTGGCGTCCGTTTATGTTGGGGCCGATTTTCAAGGCCGGAGGATATAGCGATAGCCCGTTCAATCTGTTCCCGGCCAAAGGCCGTTACATGTGGCGGGATATGGAGCGGCTTAGCAGTGATTATGGTGTGCTGTTTCGTCGCCCGAGCACCTTCCCGCGTAGTGGCCTGTTGGCGGCGCGGGTGGCGATCCAAGGGCAAGATCGTGACTGGATCGGTGCCTTCAGCCGCGCTGTGTTCGAAGCCGAGTTTGGTCGGGACGCCGATATTCAATCCCGGGAAATCATTGAAGCAATTTTGGCGACACTTGGCTTGCCGGTCGCGGCTTTGCTGGCGGCGGCCGAAAGTTCCGACGTTAAGGCGGCGCTGCACCGTCAAACTGAACAGGCAGCGGCGCTCGGTATCTTTGGTGCACCGAGCTTTATCGTTGGGGAGGAATTGTTCTGGGGCAACGACCGGTTGGAGCAGGCTTTGCGTTGGGCCCAGGAAAAATGGGTGGTTAGAAACGGCAGCTAAACCGTTTCTAACAATGCCCTGTTGTGCTTGTTCTGCGACCGTCATTTACCCCTTTGGCCGACTGTCGATGACACGTTTGGCTTTGCCTTCGGAGCGATCAATCGCTTCCGGCATCAGCACTTCGACGGTGGCGGAAATGCCGATCAACGATTTGATGTCATGGCGTAGTTTTTGCCCGGCTTCCTTGCGGGTAATGTCTTCACAGCAGTCGATACGGGCTTCGGGGCGCACCGTGATGCAGTCCATATGGTTTTCACGGGTCAATTCCAGCACATAATGGGGCGCTAGGCGGTCATCCCTCAGGATCAATTCCTCGATCTGGGTCGGGAACACATTGACGCCGCGAATGATCATCATGTCATCGGAACGACCGACGATTTTGTCCATCCGCCGCATAGTGCGCGCTGTCCCGGGCAATAATCGGGTCAGGTCACGGGTGCGATAACGGATCACCGGCATACCGACCTTGGTCAGCGATGTGAACACCAGTTCGCCTTGCTCACCATCAGGCAGCACGGCACCGGTCACCGGGTCGATGATTTCCGGATAAAAATGATCTTCCCAGATATGGGGGCCGTCTTTGGTGTCGATGCACTCATTGGCGACGCCCGGGCCCATCACTTCCGACAAGCCATAAATATCGACGGCGTCGATCCCAAACGTTTCCTCGATTTCTTCGCGCATGGCTTGGGTCCAGGGTTCGGCACCGAAGATCCCTATCTTGAGGGACGTGGTTTTCGGGTCGATCCCATGGGCGCGGAATTCATCAGCCAACCGCAGCATATAGGACGGCGTGCACATGATGATCGTCGGTTTGAAGTCTTGGATGATCTGAACCTGTTTTTCCGTTTGTCCACCAGACATTGGAATAACAGCTGCACCTAATTTCTCAGCACCGTAATGGGCGCCGAGACCGCCGGTGAAAAGGCCATAGCCATAAGCGACATGGACGATATCTTTATTGGTCCCGCCAGCGGCCCGGATCGAGCGGGCGGCGACGGTGGCCCAGGTGTCGATATCTTCAGCGGTATAGCCGACGACGGTCGGTTTACCGGTGGTGCCGCTCGAGGCATGAATACGGACGATCTGGTCCATCGGCGTGGCAAACATCCCATAGGGATAGTTATCCCGCAGGTCGGCTTTGGTCGTGAATGGAAAACGGCCAAGGTCGGCCAAAGATTTTATGTCGTCCGGATGCACACCTGCCGCATCGAAGCTCTTTTTGTAATGAGCAACGTTGTCGTAAGCGTGTCTGACCGACCATTTCAGGCGGTCAAGCTGCAGGGCCGCGAGGTCTTCACGGCTCGCGGTTTCAATGGCTTCTAACGGTATGGACCGTTTCATAACTATCTCCCGATTTTAAGCGATCTCTCTTGGTTCTCTCTCGTGGTTCGGGGCCTCGGGATTTTTTCGTTATACGCGTTCTATAATCATCGCAATGCCTTGGCCGACACCGATGCACATGGTGCAAAGGGCATAGCGAGCCTTGCGTTCTTGGAGTTCGTAGGCGGCTGTGGCGACAATCCGGGCCCCGCTCATGCCGAGCGGATGGCCAAGGGCGATGGCACCACCGTTGGGGTTCACATGCTCGCCATCATCCGGGAGGCCGAGCTCACGCAGTACGGCCAGACCTTGGGCAGCGAAGGCTTCGTTCAGTTCAATAACATCGATATCTTTGAGGGTCAGGCCGGTTTGGGCCAGTACCTTACGGGCGGCGGGGACCGGGCCGATGCCCATAATGCGGGGTTCAACCCCGGCGGTCGCCATGCCGACAATGCGGGCGATCGGGGTCAGGCCGTGGGCTTTGGCGGCGGCTTCGGAGGCGATGATGGTCGCGGCCGCGCCGTCATTGACGCCGGACGCGTTCCCAGCGGTGACGGTCCCGTCTTTGCGGAACGGGGTGCCGAGTTTGGCCAGGGATTCAAGTGTGGTGCCGGCACGCGGATGTTCGTCTTTATTGACGATGATCGGGTCGCCCTTCCGTTGCGGAATAATGACCGGGGTGATTTCGCGGTCAAAGCGGCCACGGTTTTGTGCGGCGACGGCACGATCTTGGCTGCGCACGGCAAAAGCATCTTGATCGGCGCGGGATACCTTGAATTGCTCGGCGACGTTTTCGCCGGTTTCCGGCATGGAATCGATGCCGTACTGCTTTTCAAGGATCTTGTTCACGAAGCGCCAGCCGATGGTGGTGTCATAGATTTGCGCGTCACGGGAAAAGGCGGTGCTGGCTTTGCCCATAACAAACGGAGCGCGGCTCATGCTTTCAACCCCACCGGCGAGCATCAATTGTGTTTCGCCTGCTTTGATCGAGCGAGCGGCGAGCCCAATCGCGTCCATGCCGGATCCGCACAAGCGGTTGACGGTGGTGCCAGGAACGCTGATCGGCAAACCGGCCAACAAAACAGCCATCCGTGCGACGTTGCGGTTATCTTCACCGGCTTGGTTGGCGCAGCCCATGATGACATCATCGATCAGCTCAGGATTTAGGCCAGGATTACGGGCCAAAACGGCCTTGATCGGAATGGCGGCCAAATCGTCGGTGCGTACATCCTTCAGCGCGCCAGCATAACGGCCGATGGGGGTGCGAGTGGCATCACAAAGAAAAGCGTCAGCCATGGAAATCCTCTTATTCTTCAATCACGGGTTTACGGAGTGATGCCGACCGGCCACGGAAGGTGGCGAGGGTCAAGCCATCTTGATTGGTGATCAGTACGTCATAAACGCCCTGACGGCCAGCTTTTGCGACTTCGGTCGCGGTTGCCGTCAAGCGGTCGCCTTCATATCCCGGAGCCAAATATTCAATGCTGCACCCAGCGGCAACCGTGGTGTCATTGCGCGAATTGCAGGCATAGGCAAAGGCCGTGTCGGCCAAGGCGAAGAACATGCCGCCGTGACAGCTGGCGTGACCGTTCAGCATGTCCTTGGTGACCGTCATACTGAGCGACGATGTGCCGGGCCCAACTTTATCAACCGATATGCCGAGAAAGTTGGCGGCATGGTCGCGCGGGAGCAGGGCGTCGGCAACGCGACGCGCCAAGGCTTCAGCATCTTTTGTGGTGGGGTCATTTATGTTGGACATTTCAGCGGCCTTTGAAAACGGGTTTGCGCTTTTCAAGGAAAGCACCGACCCCTTCCTTATAGTCTTCGCTAAACCCAAGGTCGCGCTGTAAATCTCGTTCGAGCGTCAACTGGTCTTCCAAGGAATTATCGAGCGACGCGTGGAACGCTTTTTTGATGGAGGCGAGGCCCTTGGTCGGCGCTTTGGCCAGCTTTTGCGCCAAGGCCATCACCGTTTCGGTCAGTTTGTCGTCATCGACGGCTTGCCAGATCAGGCCCCATTCGGCTGCTTTCTCGGCGGGAAGTTTTTCGCCAAGAAGCGCCAGCCCCATGGCGCGGGGCAGACCGAGGAAGCGGGGCAGAACATAGGTGCCACCCGAATCCGGCACCAAGCCGATATTGCAGAACGGTTGCAAGAACGATGCTGACTTGGCGGCAAACACCAAATCACAGGCGAGGGCGATGTTGGCACCGGCGCCCGCAGCTACTCCGTTGACCGCACAAATGACCGGCATGGCCAACCGGCGGAGGCGCAGAATCAGTGGATTGTAATAGGTTTCAACGGAATGGCCGAGATCGACGGGGGCGCTGCCGGGAGTTACGGCGCGGTCGCTGAGGTCTTGTCCGGCACAGAATCCGCGCCCGGCCCCGGTCAGGACCAAGACACGCACGGAGGAATCGGCTTCGATACGGTCCAAAGCGGCTTTGACTTCGCCATGCATGACAACAGTGAAGCTATTAAGGCTGTCGGGTCTATTCAGCGTTAAGACCGCAATTCCATTATCAATTTCTAGCCGGATAGCGGTAAAGTCGCTATTTGTCATGGTAGTCGGCCCCTTGTGTTATCTTATCGGTTCGTAATCGATATGTTACATAGATGGACAAGAAAGTCAAAAAAGAGTATCACAATATATAAGCGTGGCTGTGGAAAAATGGCCGCTTTGGGCTAAGCTTATACTTCAGACGGATGGGAGCATCAGGACTATGACGACTAATTTTTTTGAGCGGCATAAAGAGACCCTGACCAAAGCGGTCGAGGCAGCTGCAACGCGGGGGTATTGGACCCCTTATAATGAAAACATGAAAGCCTATGGCGAAACCGGCGCCGCCGACGGCGATGCGGCTTTCAAGGCTCGTCTCAATAAGCCGTTCGATCTTGGTCAACCCGGGACCGAAGGCTGGGTCGGCGCTGAGCGCTCACCCTGGGGTTTTGATTTGGGTGTTACTTATCCCAAAGCCAATCTTGATACATTGATTGCGGCTGTTGAGAAAACCATTCCTGAATGGCGCGCGATCGGTGTCGAAGGTCGGGTCGGCATTTGTCTTGAGATCCTTGATCGTTATAACAAGCGTAGCCACGAGATCGCTCAAGCCGTATCGCACACCAGCGGTCAAGGCTATGGCATGGCGTTCCAAGCGGGTGGTCCTCATGCTCAAGATCGTGGTCTTGAAGCTGTGACTTATGCCTATGTTGAAATGAGCCGGACCCCAGGCACAGCTTACTGGGAAAAGCCGCAAGGCAAATTCGATCCGCTCAAAATCGACAAGACATTCCACATTGTCGGCCGTGGCGTTGCTGTGGTCGTCGGATGCGGCACGTTCCCAACCTGGAACACCTATCCTGGTTTGTTCGCAAGCCTTGCGACCGGCAACCCGGTTATTGTGAAACCACATCCGCGCTCGATCTTGCCGGCGGCTATTTCGGTTGAAATCGCCCGCGAGGTTCTGAAAGAAGCCGGCCTTGATCCGAATATCGTGACGCTTGTGGCTGACGACGCCAATGCGCCGGTTACCAAAGATCTAGCGTTGCGGCCCGAGGTTAAGATCATCGACTTTACCGGGTCGACGACGTTCGGCGATTGGCTCGAACAGAATGCCCGTCAAGCTTTGGTCTATACCGAAAAGGCTGGGGTCAACTGTGTTGTCATCGATAGTGTCGACGACTTCCCTGGCATGATCCGTAACTTGACGACTACGGTTTGCTTGTATTCCGGTCAGATGTGCACGACGCCGCAAAACTTCTTTGTTCCAAAAGACGGGATCACGGCAGGCGGCCAACATGTGTCGTTTGACGATGTCGCCAAAGCCCTGGCCGATGGTGTTGCGAAAATGACCGGTGATGCCGACAAAGCGATGCACTTACTGGGTGGCATTCAAACGCCGGATACCGTCAAGCGGGTGGCAGACGCCGCATCTTTGGCACCGGTTGTGTTGGCATCACAAGAACTGAAGCCATCCGGCGCGCCGGATGCCGTTATCCGCTCGCCATTGATCATGAAGACCGATGCCAAGCATCAAGAATTATGGGGCGAAGAGCGTTTCGGCCCGATCTATTTCTTCGTGGCGACGGACAGCACGGATGAAAGCATCGCTATCGTGAAATCCTTGGTCAAAACCAAAGGCGCTATCACCAGCGGTGTTTATTCTACGGATGAAAACGTCCTCAATAAAATGGAAGATGCGATGGTCGACGCTGGTGTGGCGCTGTCATGCAATTTGACCGGCGGCATTTTCGTCAACCAAACGGCTGCGTTCAGCGACTATCACGCAACCGGCGCTAATCCGGCCGCCAATGCCTGCTTGGCCGATGGGGCGTTTGTTTCGAACCGCTTCCGGGTTGTTCAAAGCCGTCGTCACGCTGCGGCTTAATTGGTGACATTATGGCAATCACCCTCGTAGATATTGCGAGGGTGATTTGCTTTGTGGAAGATTAATAGTATAACGTCTTTCATATATTTTAAGCTTAAAACAATTTGGAGATAAGCGATGGAGCGTATAGGCATTCTTGGTGCCGGGGCGATGGGGCGCGGTATCGCGCAAATTGCCGCCGTGGCTGGCAATTCGGTCATCTTGGTCGATGCTAATCCACAAGCCGCCAAGGACGCTTTGACGTTTGTCTCTGATCTCTTGCGTCGTTCGGCTGAAAAAGGCCGGATGACGACCGATGCGGCCGAAAAAGCCATCGCCAACATAGCCGTTGGTGAAACCACGCAAAATTTTGCCGATTGCACGCTGGTGATCGAAGCCATCGTCGAGCGTTTGGATATCAAGCGCCAAGTCTTCACTGAGCTTGAGGGTATTGTTTCCGCCGATTGTATTTTGGCGACCAATACGTCGTCGTTGTCGGTGGCGTCGATTGCTGCGATTTGCAAGCACCCTGGCCGTGTGGCCGGATACCATTTCTTTAATCCGGTGCCGTTGATGAAGGTGGTCGAGGTCATTCGTGCGACCTTGACCGAACAATGGATCGTCGACCGTTTGATGGCCTTGTCGAAGGCCATGGGTCACAAAGGGGTTTTGACCCAAGACACACCTGGATTTCTGGTCAACCACGCCGGTCGCGCATTCGGCACCGAGGGCCTACGGGTGTTGGGCGAAGGCATAGCGCCGACCCATGTGATCGACGACATCATGCGCGAAGCCGCCGGTTTTCGCATGGGCCCGTTCGAGCTGATGGATTTGACCGCCATGGATGTGTCGCAGCCGGTCATGGAAAGCGTTTATCGCCAGTTCTATGACGACCCGAAATACCGCCCGAGCGCCATTGCCGCCAATCAATTGGCAGCGGGGCTATTGGGCCGTAAAACCGGGCGTGGGTTTTATGTTTATGAAAAGGGCGAACAAATACGCCCGGCAGCAGTGGCGGTTCCCGCCGTATTGCCGAAAGCCGTCTGGGCCGAAGGCGCTCATGACGCGTTTAAGACGCTGTTGGGTGAGTTGGCGGCAAAAGCCGGGGTTGCCGTTGAAACCGGTCAAACACCATCTGCCGACGCGGTGTCCTTCGTGACCCCGGTCGGCCATGACGCAACGACGACGGCTTTGAAGCTGGGTCTGGATCCGACGCGGACTGTGGCTGTTGATCCGTTGTTTGGGCTCGATAAGCGCCGTAGCTTGATGACGACCCCGGTGACAGAGGCCGCGGTCAGGGATCAGGCCCATGGCCTGTTGGCGTCGGACGGCACCCCGGTGTCGCTGTTACATGACAGCCCGGGCTTCGTGGCCCAGCGTGTTGTGGCGATGATCGTCAATATCGCGTCTGATATCGCTCAACAACGAATTGCCACCCCGGATGACATCGAAAGCGCCGTTAAATTGGGCCTGGGTTATCCCAAGGGACCGTTGGAGTTTGGTGATTGGTTGGGGGCAAAAACGGTCTTGGATATTCTGGAGGCGCTTTATAGCTTCTATGGTGATCCGCGCTACCGTCCAAGCCCGTGGCTGAAACGCCGGGCGTTGTTGGCGGTATCGCTTCTGACACCGGAAGGATAAGCATGACCACAGCGGATGATCTTGTCGGCAGTTGGGCCTTATTGTCTTGGATTGTCCGCTACCCCGACACCGGGGAAGAAATCTTCCCGCTGGGGGCTGAGGCCAAGGGGCGTATTCACTACGCCCCCGACGGTATTATGAACGCCGTGATCGCGCGCGACGGTATAAAGGCGCCGCTGAGTGCTGACGATGCTCGCCGAATTTTACGGAACTATATGCATTACACCGGCCGCTGGCAGTTCGCCGACGGGGTCGTGACCCACGACGTGGATTTTGCCGTAGACCCGAGCTTGGTCGGTCGTAAGTTGCCCCGGACGGTGGTTTTGGCCGGGGATGACTTGACCCTGAGCGGCGAAGACCAAAGTCGGGACGGCCGGGTTTTGCAGCACGTCTTGAAGTGGCGGCGGGTTTCTGGGGTGAATCAGCATGGATTGCCGGGTCAAGCCCGGCAATGACGACATGGTGTTAGTCGTGCCCTAAATCGTCACCACCGGGCTTGACCCGGTGGTCCATGTCGTTAAATAAAGGGCTGTGCAGAACGCTGAAAATCAGTATTTTCGGTCGAGTTCACAAGATCCGGAGATAGCATGGCCCCGCAACAGCCCCCAGCCTTGACCCCTGAAGAAGCGCGGATGCAGCACATTTTGAAGATTGTCGTCGTCGGACTGGCGATTGCCATCTTGGTGGTATTGGGTCTGATCGTCTATAAAATGGTCAGTGGCCCCAAGCGCGTGAAGCCAGCGGTGGCTGAGGTTGCCGCTGAACATGTCGCAGCTGAAAGTCTGGTGGCGGCGGGTCCGGCAAATGGGTTCGGCCAACGTGCTGTGGCGATGCCGGCTGATGGCGAAATTGTCGAAACCACGCTCGGCACCAATGTGGTGGTGTTGCGGGTTCGCGGCCATGCTGGTGACGAGCTGATTGTGCTTGATCTTTTGACCGGTGCCGAACGGGGACGTTTTGTATTGAAGCTTGGAGAATAAGCTCTCTAGCATCCGGAATAAACGATGAAGATCTCAATTGCCGCTGCTGATCTCGACCGAATGCGCAAGGCGGCGGTCGAGGCCTTTCCCAAAGAATGCTGTGGTTTGCTGGTTGGGATTGAGGAACCGAATGGCTACGCCGTCAGCCGTGTTGTTCCGACCGCCAATGTCTTCGACGGTAATCAGCACGACCGGTTCGAGGTTGACCCGATTGCACATCTCGCCCTGCAACGTGAACTGCGCGGCAGCGCCGAGCGTGTCATCGGTCATTATCATTCGCACCCAAACGGTTTGGCGCGGCCATCGGATACGGATTTGGCCGAGGCCAATGATGCTGATTTGGTATGGGTCATTATCGGTGTGACGAAAGATCAAACCGATAGAGATGTGGTGATCAATGCCTATCGATTGGGCATGGCCTCCTTCGAACAGATCACATTGTCATCTTTCTGACAGCTGCGTGACAGCTTTCATCCTTTATGATGCGAACGCGATTTTGCACAAGGCTGAGAAAAGCGCCTTTACCTTGCAGTATAGTATGAGCGTATACTTAGTAATGGTTCGTATTAAGAAAGGCGCATCCTATGCCGCGTGGTGATATTGCGGCTGTTGTTCTGGCAGCGGGTTTGGCGCGCCGTGCAGGCGGCGATAAATTAACGCGACTGGTTGATGGTGTTCCTATGGTCGCGCGTGTCGTCGCTGCGATCAAGGCTGCGGGTATACACGATGTTATTGTTGTGACGGGACATCGTGCCGAGCATGTGGAACGCGCGCTTGAAAATCACGCCGTCCGATTTGTCTTTAATGAAAGTTACGCCGATGGCATGGGCACATCTTTGGCCTGTGGTGTCGCGGCCGCTGCCGAGACAAAACCGGTTGGGGTCCTTGTTATGTTGGGCGACATGCCATGGATTACGGCACAACCAATCAAAGACATCAGTGCTGCATTTCATCATGCGCCGGAGCGCTCGATAGTTACGCCCGTATATAACGGTGCGCAGGGGCATCCAGTTATTTTTGATTATTGTTATGGGGATGAGTTATCAGCCCTTGGCGGAGACAGGGGTGCACACCATATAATTACCCGCGAAAAATCACATCAGGTTATTGTCGATATTGCAGACAGTGCAATTATCAAGGATTGGGACAGCGTTGAAGACGGGAAAATCTGAAAGTTTTCTTATCTTTATGCCCAGAGTCGCCACTCTACGCCATAGTTTCGGGAGCCGCCGCCATGATTTCATTTACCGTCAATGGACAAGACCATCGCTTTGAAGGCGATGGAGACACGCCCCTATTGTGGGTCATACGCGACAGTGTCGGCTTGACCGGTACGAAATTTGGCTGTGGTGCGGCCTTGTGTGGGGCGTGCACGGTTCACGTCGATGGACAACCGACACGGGCCTGTGTCACGCCGATTGAGTCCATCGAAGGGCAAACTGTGACGACCATCGAAGGGGTGGCAGGGCCCGTTGCCACTGCGGTTCAAAAAGCCTGGAACGATCTGGAGGTCGTACAATGTGGCTATTGCCAATCGGGACAAATCATGTCGGCCATTGCGTTGTTATCGGAAACGCCCAAGCCGAATGATGAAGATATCAACGCTGGGATGAGTGGGAATATTTGCCGCTGCGCGACCTATGTCCGTATTCGCGCTGCTATTCACCGCGCCTCAGAAACGTTGGAGGGCTAAATCATGACCACAGAATTACTCAACCCATCACGGCGCGGTTTTTTGCAGACAGCGGCTGTGGCTGGTGTCGGTTTGGTGGTCGGTTTCCACTGGTCGGTCAAATCAACAAAGGCGTTGGCGGCAACCACGGGCGGGCAACCATTATCGATGGCTTTTGTGCGGATCGCACCCAACAACACCGTTACGGTGATCGCCAAGCATCTAGAAATGGGGCAAGGCATTTATACCGGATTGGCCACGATCTTGGCCGAAGAATTGGATGCGGATTGGACGCAGGTCAAAACCGAAGCGGCACCAGCCGATAGCGCCTTGTACGGCAATCATGCGTTTGGCGGCACTGTTCAGGGGACGGGCGGCAGTACGGCGATTTCCAATTCTTTTGATGAATTGAGACAAGCCGGTGCGACAGCCAAGGCCATGTTGGTCGCGGCGGCAGCGCAACGCTGGTCGGTGCCGGTGGCGGAGATTACCGTTGCCAAGGGTGTTGTGACGCATGCCGCTTCCAAGCGGCACTCCAGTTTTGGTGACTTGGCCGAAGAGGCTGCGAAACAAACACCACCCAAAACGGTGACGCTCAAAGATCCGAAAGATTATACTTTGATCGGCACACGGCTTTCCCGTGTCGATACGGCCGATAAAACCAACGGCAAAGCGATTTTCACAATCGATATTAAACAGCCGGGACAATTAACAGCGCTATTGAAGCGCCCGGACCGGTTTGGTGGAAAAGTGAAAAGTTTTGACGCAACGGCGGCGGAAGCCATACCCGGCGTGCGTCATGTTGTCGCTGTGCCGCAAGGGGTCGCCGTTGTTGCCGACAATTTCTGGGCCGCCAAAAAAGGGCGTGATGTCCTGAATGTGACATGGGATGACAGTACCGCAGAAAAACGCGGCACGGCGGAGCTTTTAAAGGAATATACAGCCTTGGCGAATACACAAGGATTCCCAGCCCGCACGGATGGTGATGCAATTGCAGCATTGTCGAAAAGCAAAAATATCATTGAGCGCAGTTTTGAGTTTCCTTATTTGGCGCATGCTCCGATGGAGCCGATGGATTGCGTCGTTCAAATCACGAAAAGCGGTTGCGAAATTTGGACCGGCGATCAATTCCAAACGGCGGACCAAGGCAATATCATGCGGTTGCTGGGCTTGCCCCAGGATCAGGTTAAAATCAACACGCTTTATGCTGGGGGCAGCTTTGGTCGTCGCGCCAATATGAACAGTGACTTCATTATGGAAGCGGTCGAGATCACGCGGGCCGTTGGCGGAGAACAACCTGTCAAACTGATGTGGACTCGAGAAGACGACATCAAAGGTGGATATTATCGGCCGATGTATGTTCATAAGCTTTCGGCGACGTTGGATAAAAATGGTATGCCCGCCGCGTGGCGGCACCGCGTTGTCGGCCAACCGATTATGATCAAGCCCACAGATAAGGGTGTTGATCGTGGCATGATGGAGGGATCGACAAGTCTTGCCTATGACATTCCGAATTTGGCGGTCGAACAGCATATGACAACGGTTGGTGTACCGGTGTTGTGGTGGCGGTCGGTCGGACATACGCACAATGCTTATTCGACGGAAGTCTTTATGGATGATCTGGCCGCGGCTGCCGGTCGTGATCCGGTCGACTATCGTCGGGCGTTACTGCAAAAACAGCCACGGCTTTTGGCTGTGCTTAATCTGGTTGCGGAGAAAGCGGAGTGGGGCAAGCCCTTGCCGAAGGGACGTGGGCGGGGCGTTGCGGTCCATGAAGCTTTTAAAAGTTTCGCGGCGCAAGTGGCGGAAGTCACCGTTGCGGAAGATGGCAGCGTCACAGTCGATCGCGTTGTTTGTGTGATTGACTGCGGGCTTCCGATCAATCCCGATGTTATCAAAGCACAAGTCGAGGGGAGCGTT
>JBBCIP010000130.1:0-31422 GCA_037189785.1 Alphaproteobacteria bacterium | reverse complement strand
TAAGCCCTGTCTTCCCCTCTATCGCAGCTGAAGAGCCACAACAATCAGAGGCTGGCAATAAAACCGGAAAAAACACGGTCCAATTAGGACCAGTTCGCGTCGGTGGCGAGCAAATCTCGGCCACAACGGAAGATACGGAGTCCTATACAGCGTCTGTAACGCGCAGTGGTACCCCCCTAAACCTATCGCCGCGTGAAACACCGCAATCAGTGACGGTCATTACCCGCCAACGTCTCGACGACCTCGGCCTCGATAATCTTAACGCTGTTATGGCGCAAACACCGGGCATCTTTGTGCAGGAAAACGACAGCGAACGCGTTTCGATCATTTCCAGGGGCTATACCATCACAAATTTCCAAATCGACGGCATGCTGAATACCTTTGGCGGGTCCGTTAGAACCAACTATGACACCGCGCTTTACGACCGGATCGAAGTCGTCCGCGGAGCAACAGGTCTGATGACCGGTGCTGGCGATCCGTCCGGCACAGTCAATTTGATTCGCAAACGCCCAACAGATGAGCTGAAAGCCAGCGCACAACTGCGCTATGGCCGCTGGGACACTTGGCGGGTTGAAGCCGATGTGGGAGGCCCGATCGCCTTTGATGGCAAAATTCGCGCGCGCGCCGTGGCTGTTTATCAGGAAGGTGAATCGTTCCGGGATTTCTATGAAACCGAAAAGACCATTTTTTATGGAATTGTTGAAGGCGATCTTACAGAAAACACGGTTGTATCGGTCGGCTATGAATTTCAAGAACCCAAGAACTCGGCTGCAACATGGGGCACGACACCCTATTGGGCGTCCGATGGATCGGTGGCCAATTTGCCGCGCTCCACGAACTTGACCGCTCGCTGGAGCAGCTGGCCATCTCAGGAAAAAACCATTTTCACCAACATCCGTCACACGTTTTGGGATGACTGGTCGGCACGATTTACCTATAGCCATCGTGACTACAAAACCGACGGTAAGATGTATTTCGGCGGGAGTGGTTATCCAAATCCAGATGGAACGGGGATCAGTGCTTGGACCTCGTATTTTCTATATAAGGAGAAAATGGACGTTTTCGATCTGAACGTGGACGGACCTTTTACTCTGTTTGGACGTGAGCATCTCTTATCTTTTGGTTACGGGCAATCTGTGCGTAAAGGCAACTCGCCGCGCGTAATTTATGATGCGACCACGCCCGGCTATACGGTTATCGACGATTGGCGGAATTGGGATGGGATGATTGAAGAGCTCCCAACCACCGTTATGGATTACAATGCATCAGAATCCCGCCTGAAACAAAAAGCAGGCTATATCGCAACACGTTTCAGTATCGCCGAGCCGTTTAATATTGTTCTTGGAACGCGGTATGGCACATGGCAAACCACAACTTGGAATTATGCCGTAAACGGTAATTTAAATACGGTGACTGGATATAAAAATAAAAATATCCTGACGCCTTATGCTGGCGCATTGTTTGA
Organism: Alphaproteobacteria bacterium; assembly: GCA_037189785.1. Lineage (GTDB taxonomy): Bacteria > Pseudomonadota > Alphaproteobacteria > Sphingomonadales > Govanellaceae > Govanella. The sequence continues at coordinate 29,957 of JBBCIP010000130.1, read as the reverse complement.
CATCACCGAGAACTTCACGCTTTACGCCAGCTATACGGACATTTTCCAACCACAAAATTATCGCGATAAAGATAATAATTACCTTGATCCTGTGGTCGGCGCTCATTACGAAGCCGGTATCAAAAGCGAATTCTTAGACAAGCGCTTATACGCATCATTCGCTGTTTTCAAAAGCAAGAAAGACAATATCGCCGAATTAGATGATTCCGTTCCAGAAGGATCATTACCTGATGGGTCATCCGCCTATCGGACAACAGGTAAAGGTAATAAAGTCAAAGGTTTTGAAGTAGAAATTCAAGGCCAGATTACAGATAACTGGAATATCGGAGGTGGGTTCACCCATGTGAAAGCCCGGGATTCTTTGGGTGGTCGTATCAACACCACCCAGCCAGTTAATCTGTTCCGTTTGACGACGTCATACCGGATGCCGGGAGCTTGGGAAAATTTAACGGTTGGCGGCGGCTTAACCTGGCAAAGCAAGTTATGGCGCGAGACCACATCGACGGGATGGCCCCAACAACCTACGGGTCAATATAACGGCAATGGAACGCCCATCACCGGACCATCGCGCATGGAGCAACCAGATTTCGTTCTCGTCAATCTCATGGCCCGCTATCGGTTTAACGAACATTTTTCGGGCAGCTTCAATGTCAACAACGTTTTCGACAAACACTATTACCGGAACGTTGGGTTTTATAACGGTGTGCATTGGGGTGAGCCGAGAAACTTCACGCTTACTCTAAGAGCGGATCTCTAAAACACGGAACTCCCCATAATCGTTGGAATCACAGCGTGACAATCAAAGACAGACTAAAAATAACAATGCGCACAGCCGCTGCCTTTATCGGCGGCTATGTAATTGCATCCTTAGGAGCGGCATTTCTGGCCCGATTTCTACCGCTGTCACCAGACCAAGCCTCTCTTATGGGAGCCATATTGTCTTTCGCCATTTGTACTGCTGTGGTGATGTGGGCGTTTGCGGCTCAAAGCATTACGAAATTGTGGCTGTCTATGGTTGTGATCGCCGCCATGCTCGGTCTGCCTGTCTGGTGGTCAATCATCACTGAGGGGCGTCTATGAACACCAGCTTTCGTCAATCCATGGCTTGGCTCCATACCTGGTCCGGACTTTTGGTCGGCTGGATACTGTTTGCGATTTTTTTGACAGGCACCGTTGCTTTTTTTAATGACGAAATAACCGTCTGGATGCAGCCGGAGCTGAAAAGTTTCAGGAGTAGTGAGCAAGCTTTAGGTCATGCTGTTCGTTTCCTAGAACAAAAAGCGCCCGAAGCCCGACGGTGGAACATTTCCTTACCAAGTAAACGGGGGGAAGGCGTCAATATTTCTTGGCAGCCTGAACAAAAAGACGGAGAGGAACCAAGGCGGCGACGTGGCGATAGATCAACAAGCGCTACGTTGGACGATACAGGGCAAGCGGTGAATGTTCGTGACACCAGGGGCGGCAATTTCCTGTATCGTTTTCATTTTAATTTACATTATATGCCGGTTATCTGGGCACGGTGGGTTGTTGGTTTTTGCACCATGTTCATGCTTGTCGCCATTGTCACCGGCATTGTGACCCATAAAAAAATCTTTACGGACTTCTTTACCCTTCGTCTTAAAAAAGGGCAGCGCAGTTGGTTGGATGGCCATAACGTCACGGCCGTTCTAGCGCTGCCGTTCCACTTGATGATTACATACACTGGTCTCGTCACGCTGATGTCTTTGTATATGCCTTGGGGTATTGCTGCGAATTATAAAAATACGGACAGTTTTTATGAAACTGTGTTCCCACGGGGAGAAGAAACCAAACGGAGTGGCGTATCAGCACCGCTTGTCCCACTTGACGATATTGTAGAAAAAGCAACAGCACTATGGGGCGGAAAAGCGCCTTCTAATATTTCCATTACCTATCCCGGCGATTCCGCCGCCACGGTAGATATCACACGATCGGTCATTGGAGAGTTATCTAGCCGCCGAGAAAGTTTAACATTCCATGGTATTACCGGCGACTTGATGCCAAAGAAAAACAGCAGTGGCGTTGGCATAGAAACACGTAATATCATGATCAATGTACATGCCGGACGATATTCTGGCACCACCTTGCGTTGGCTTTATTTTCTATCGGGTGTGGCGGGGACCATTATGATCGGTACCGGGCTCGTTTTATGGACCGTCAAGCGCCGTCAAAAACTTCCCGATCCGGCACGGCCCCACTTTGGATTCCGACTGATTGAAAAATTGAATGTAGGAACTATCGTCGGACTACCCGCGGGCGTAGCTGCATATTTCCTGGCCAACCGCTTGCTGCCGGTAGATATGGCAGAGCGGCCCATCGCAGAAATAGACAGCATGTTCGTTGTTTGGGCGGGTGTTTTCATTTGGGCAATGCTGCGCTCAACAAAACGAGCCTGGATTGAAGGGTTTGTCGCTGCTGCTATTTTGTATACAGCAGTACCGATCGTAAACAGCGTTACAACGGATCGTGGGCTCCTCAACAGCTTACTGAACCACGACTGGCTTTTTGCCAGCTTCGATATCACCATGATCCTGACAGCGGGCTGTTTTTTCTTCCTCGCGCGAAAAGTTCAGAACCACACCCCATTGGCCAAACCTGACCGCACGAAACGGAACCGCCCCAGCTCGCCGACACCAAATGCTGGAGCGGCACACATAGAACCAAGCGACATAGCCGGTGTAACCGTGCAAGCCGCTGCCTTGGATACAAGCAAATGATCCATATTTTTATTTTTGTCTGTTGTTTAGCCGGTTTCTTTTGTCTGGCCGCCGCAATGACACGGCACCAACAGGAGCTTTTAAAGCGGAAATTACCAGACATGTGGAACCGCCCGTTGAGCTGGGCGGGATACCTCGTGTTAAGTTTAGCTTTTATCCTTTCTATTGTGGCGTTTGGCGGCGCCACCGCCCCGGTTATTTGGCTTGGTCATAGTACGATTGCAGCCCTGATCATTGTTGGATTTTTGACCTATAAGGCCAATGCTAAGCCCGTCAAGTCAGCCCCATTGCGGAACAAGCCCTCTCAGTGACCCCCCATATTCACGCCGGAATGCCATTATACGTCGTCAATCTTTTGTACCTGTTTTTAACAGCACAATTATTTGATTATGATTCTCAACACAAAAGACAAAAAGACGTCTAAGATCCGATCACGAATCATGGCGTTATTTCCGTTCGTCAACTCTGGGGGATGATCGGCTTTACTGGTTATTAGAGAGATCATGTTGCATTCCATTCAGCGTTTTTACCGGGATTGGCCATTTATTGCCTGGTCAGCCTCGGCTTTGCTTGTTTTATTGGTAGCTTATCTGCTGTGGCCAGCCGGAAATAAAAGTGAACAAAGCATGGGCAGAGGCGGTGCTTGGTCCATGCCCGTCCCGGTCAGAACCACCCCGGTGACGACTGAAAACTTGCCGGTCCGCATTGCCGCCATCGGGACTGTCACCGCGCTCAATACCTCGGTCGTGCGTGCTCGGGTCGATGGTTTACTTGAGTCCATTTTATTTAAGGAAGGGGATATCGTTAAAGCCGGACAAGCTTTGGCCCAGATCGACCCCGCTCCGTATAAAGTGCAGCTTGCCCAAGCCGAAGGACAGCGCCAGCAAAATTTAGCCCAGATTAAAAGCGCAGAAAGCGACCTGGAGCGTTATCGAACGTTATATGAACAAGACTCCATATCGCGACAACAGCTTGAACAACAAGATGCTCGGGTCAATGAACTGCGTGGCAGCTTGGCCGCTGATCAAGCCCAAGTCGATGACGCGCAATTAAAACTTTCCTATACAAAGATCACTGCCCCAATCAGTGGACGGCTGGGGTTGCGTCGGGTCGATGTCGGCAATCTGATCAACACCAGTGACAGCGAAGGGCTGGTCACCATCACGCAAATGCAACCGATTTCGGTGATTTTCACCATTCCCGAAACACAACTGATGGATGTCCGCACCGCTTATAGCAATGGCGGAAGCAAAAAGCCATTGGTCGTAGAAGCCTGGGATCGTGACAATCGCCAAAAACTGGCGACAGGCCAACTCTTGACGATCGACAATCAAATCGATCCGACGACCGGGACTTTGCGCTTGAAAGCTCAGTTTGATAACGCTGATGAAGTGTTGTTCCCCAGCCAATTTGTCAATATCCGCTTGAATATTCGCGTTATCGCCAATGCCGTGACCATTCCGATTGATGCCGTTCAATATGGATCCCAAGGCACCTATGTCTATATTATTGTCGACAACAAAGCGACGATCCGCCCGATCAAGATTGGTCCGGCGGAAGAAGGCCGGATCGCCATTCTTGAGGGGCTTTCAGCGGGGGAAGAAGTCGTTCTTGAAGGCCTCGACCGATTGCGTGAAGGCCGCGATGTCATTTTAAATCCGCCCGAACAAGCGGCACCAGAACAAAAGAAAAGATCGCGCCCAGGCGGGCAATCATGAATATATCCCGTCCCTTTATTCAGCGCCCGATTGCGACATCGTTGATTATGTTGGCGCTGTTGATGTCGGGCTTTTTGGCTTGGCGTTTACTTCCGGTGGCGGCCCTACCACAAGTCGATTACCCGATCATCCAAGTTTTCACCTTTCAACCTGGCGCCAGTCCCGACAATGTTGCCCGCACCATCACTGCTCCTTTGGAACGACGGCTAGGTCAAATCTCAGGCGTCAAGCAGATGTCGTCGACCAGCTCGGCCGGTGCATCGGTTATTACCGTGCAGTTTGCATTGGAAATCGACCTTGGTGTCGCGGAACAAGACGTTCAGGCGGCCTTAAATACCGCAAGCAGTTTGCTGCCCAATGATTTGCCGGTCCCACCGATCTATCGCAAGGTCAATCCGGCCGATGCCCCAATCCTGACATTGGCTATCAGTTCAGCTGCTTTACCCCTGCCGACCGTTTATGATTTGGTCGATACCCGGATCGCGCAAAAATTGGCACAACTTCCAGGCGTCGGCATGGTCAGCTTGGCAGGTGGGCAACGCCCGGCAGTCCGTGTTGACATCAACCCCGGTGCAGTAGCATCACTCGGGCTGACATTGGAAGATGTTCGAAGCGCCATCGCCGCCGCCAATGTCAATCAACCCAAGGGCAGCTTTGACGGCCCTTACCGCTCAACCATGTTGGACGCCAATGATCAAATCCGGTCATTGGAAGATTATAAGAATTTAATCATATTCTGGCAGAATAATGCCCCTGTGCGATTGGGCGACGTCGCCACCATTCGGGACGGCGCCGAAGATCGCTTTCTTGCGGCATGGGCCGACAAAGTTCCCGCCGTGTTATTGAATATTCAGCGGCAACCGGGCGCCAATGTGATCGAGGTTGCGGACCGTGTTCAAGAATTGCTGCCGCAATTGACAGCGACCATGCCTGCGACCGTCGATGTCGCGGTGTTAACCGATCGGACCTATAGCATCCGGGCCTCCATTTGGGACGTGCAAAAAGAAATGGTTTTTGCCGTTTGCTTGGTCATCGGCGTTACATTCGTGTTTCTGCGCAGTTTGTGGGCGACCATTATTCCCGGCGTCGTCGTGCCGTTGTCTTTGGTCGGTACGTTCGGCGTCATGTATTTGGCTGGATTTTCTGTCAATAACCTCACCTTAATGGCTTTGACCATCGCCACCGGGTTCGTGGTCGACGACGCCATCGTTATGCTGGAAAATATTGCGCGCCACCGTGAAGCTGGAGCGTCGCCGATGGAGGCCGCCTTGAAAGGTGCCTCGGAAATCGGATTTACCCTCATTTCGCTCACGGTGTCGCTGATTGCCGTGCTTATTCCTTTATTGTTCATGGGCGATGTTGTCGGGCGGCTGTTCCACGAGTTTGCCGTGACGCTGGCCGTCGCCATCGCTATTTCCTTGCTTGTGTCCTTGACATTGACACCGATGATGAGCGCCCGCTTGCTGCGTGAGCCGCTGGCTCATGGCAGCAGCGCCGACAAGCCTGATCTGATGACCAGGATCATCAATCACTATTCCATATGGCTGGATTGGATTATTGCTCGGGAAAAGTTGGGCCTGATCGCCATGGGGGCGACTGTTGCCTTGACGGGACTGTTATATTTGGCCGTTCCCAAAGGTTTTTTCCCGATTCAAGACAGCGGCGTGCTGCAGGTCGTTACAGAAACTGAACAATCCATTTCGTTCCAAGCCATGGCAGAGCGCCAACAAGAATTAGCCCGAGTTATCCTCGAGGATCCGGCTGTTACCAGCCTGTCTTCTTTTATCGGCGTTGACGGCAGCAACGTTACCGTCAACAGTGGCCGTATGTTGATCAACCTAAAATCACATAGCGATCGTAGTGATACAGCCACGGACGTTATCAACAGACTGCGTCAAAATGTTTCTGCGATCCCCGGCATTACAGCGTGGTTCCAACCGGTCCAGGAATTGAGCATCGAAGACCGGGTCAGTCGAACCCAATATCAGTTTACCTTGACCTCGCCCGATGCCGACAGCTTGGCCGAATGGTCACGCTTACTGATCAACCGTCTACGTGAAGATAAAACCTTCATCGATGTTGCCGGTGATCTGCAAACCGATGGTTTGCAAGCTTATATCGATATCGACCGTGATGCTGCAGCGCGTTTGGGTATTCGAACATCTGACGTATCAACGGCACTCCAAAACGCATTCAGCCAACGGCAAATTTCGACCCTTTTCACTCAAGCCAATCAGTATCGCATTGTGATGGAGGTCGATAATCGTTATGCCGGGGGCCTTGATGCCTTTGCAACAACCTATATCCCGAGCGCATCCGGAAAGCCGGTTCCATTAGCCGCAATTGCCAGTATATCGCAACGCCGCGCAGCATTGCTGATCAATCATCAAGGACAATTTCCGGCTGTTACCATTTCCTTTAATCTTGGCCAGGGCGCGTCACTCGGTGATGCCGTCAATGCCCTAGACCGGGCAGAACGTGATATCGACCTTCCCCCTATAGTCGAGCGACATTTACAAGGGGCCGCGGCGGCGTTTGAGGCGTCGTTGTCCAACACATTATGGCTGATTCTGGCCGCGATTGTGACCATGTATATTGTGCTGGGTATTCTTTATGAAAGCACGATCCACCCGGTAACAATCTTGTCGACATTACCATCCGCGACAGTGGGGGCCTTGCTCGCGCTTCTGATTGTACAGCAACCGTTGGATTTGATCGCTGTGATTGGCATTGTGTTGCTGATCGGATTGGTTAAGAAAAACGGCATCATGATGATCGACTTTGCACTCGAGGCACAAAGAAAAGAAGGATTGGCACCACGCGCCGCCATTCACCGGGCGGCGCTGATGCGGTTCCGCCCGATTTTGATGACAACTTTGGCGGCGCTGTTCGGAGCTCTGCCTTTGATGTTTGCCAGCGGATCAGGGGCCGAATTACGTCAGCCTTTGGGATTGGTTATGGTTGGCGGGTTGATTGTCAGCCAAGTCCTAACCTTATTCACAACACCGGTGGTGTACCTGTTCTTTGATCGCATATCCGAACGATATCGTCAGCGTCACGCGCAGAAAGCCGAAAGTCTATGAATCTGGCGCGGCCTTTTATACGGCGCCCTATTGCCAGTTGTTTGCTCGCCATTGCTGTGACATTGGTCGGGCTTCTGGCATGGCGATTGCTGCCGGTATCTCCCTTGCCTCAAGTCGACTTCCCGACCATTGTCGTGAGCGCAAGTTTACCTGGGGCCAGCCCCGAGAGCATGGCATCAACCGTATCAATGCCGCTGGAACGAGCGTTGGGCAGTATTGCCGGCGTCAACACCTTGATGTCCAGCAGCGGTCAGGGTAGTTCACGCATAACATTGCAATTTGACCTTGACCGTAACATTGATGAAGCCGCCCGCGACGTACAGGCGGCCATCAATATCGCGCGCGGACAACTACCGTCCGCCATGCCGAACCTTCCGACCTATGTCAAAGTCAATCCATCGCAAGCGCCAATCATGGCCTTGGCTTTAAGCTCACCGAATTTGTCACCTGGCACATTGTATGACGCAGCATCGACGATCGTTGCCCAAAAGATTGCGCAAATTCCAGGTGTAGGCGAAGTTACAATTGGCGGCGCATCGCTCCCGGCGGTGCGCGTGCAGTTAAACCCCAATGCCCTGGCCCATCACGGAATCGCTTTGGATGATGTGCAAAGCGCCATCGTCAATATGGATGCACCAAGGCCGACCGGTCTGCTCGAAAATGATGAACGGCGCTGGCAAATTGTCACCAGCGAACCCAAGCGCCAAGCCAGTGACTATTTGCCGTTAATTATCCGCTGGCAAGACGGTGCCCCTGTGCGCCTGGAAGATGTCGCAACGGTTACGGATTCTGTCGAAAATCGCTATGCCAGCGGGTTTCATAACCATCAGTCAGCCGTTGTCTTGATGATCGGACGTCAGGCCGGCGCTAATATCGTTGAAACCATTGACGCCATTAATGACCAACTGCCGACATTACGGGCTTTCTTAGCTGAAGATATTTCTTTAAGTGTGGTGATGGATCGCTCCCCCGGTATTCGCGCCACATTACGGGAAGCACAAATAACCCTTCTGATCTCTGTGATCCTGGTGGTCGGTGTGGTCTGGACATTTACGGCACGCCTGAGAACCGCCTTGATCCCAAGTTTGGCGATCCCGGTGGCGCTGATCGGCAGCTTTGCCGTTATGTATTTATACGGCTTCTCTTTGAATAATATTTCCTTGATGGCGTTGATCGTCGCGGCCGGATTGGTGGTCGATGATGCTATCGTCGTGCTGGAAAATATCGAACGGCACATAGAATTGGGATTGAGTCCCTACCGAGCCGCGCTGGTCGGCGCGCAGGAAGTCGGATTTACGCTTTTGGCGATGAACGTCGCCCTGGTGGTTGTCTTCGTCTCCATCATTTTTATGGGAGGACTGATCGAGCGTCTCTTTCGTGAGTTTTCGATTACACTCGGCGCGGCGATGATTATATCGCTCATTGTGTCGCTCACCTTAACCCCAAGCCTTTGTGCCCATCTTTTGAAGCCCCGGAGCAAGGATAAAAACGAAGACAAAAATCAGGCCCTAAATCACCAACCCGGTGCGAAAAAAGGCCCCTTCGCCGAATTAAGTCGGGCCTATGCGGTGAGTTTGGACTGGTCGCTCCGACACAGCGTTATTGTTGGTATGATTTTGCTGGCCGTCATCGGCTGTAATATTTATTTCTACATCTCCATCCCGAAAACATTTTTGCCGGAACAGGATACGGGACAACTGCGCGGGTTTGTGCGCGGTGATGACGGATTTTCGTTCCAAATCATGCAGCCGAAAATCGAAGCCTTTCGAAAAGTAATTCTGGCTGATCCTGCGGTCCAGGATGTGGTTGGTACCAGCGGTGGAACCGGTGGCGTCAGCAACGCACAGCTGATGATCCGTTTGAAACCGCTATCTGAACGCAAAGAAAGCGCCAGGGCTGTTATTGATCGGCTACGCGCGGCCGCCCCATCGATCCCCGGGGGGATTATGTTTTTAAGTGTGGATGCCGATATCAATATGGCCCCATCGTTCGGATCGAGCAGCAACGAATTATTGTTATTATCCGATGACTATGCGCTTTTGAACGAATGGATCAAACGCGTATCGGCAGGCATGCAAACCTTGCCGCAGCTTGTTGATGTCGATTCCGTGGCGGATGCCGGGACCCAACAAGTCGTCTTGAGCATCGATCGACAAGCGGCGCAACGTTTGGGCGTTGATATGCGCATGATTGCCAATGTGCTCAGCAACTCCTTTTCGCAACGGCAAGTGGCCACGTTATACGACAATCTTAATCAATACCGGGTGGTGATGGAACTTGACCCCCGCTATACCGCCTATGCGACAACCCTTGATCAAATACAAATCATCACCCGGGACGGACAACGCGTTCCTTTGTCGGCCATTGCTAAGTATGATTATGGTCTGGCCGATGACCGTATTTTCCATCGCGATCAGTTCGCCGCGATGGATATCGGCTATGATTTGGCACCCGGTGTGACCGAGTCTGAAGCCAATGCTGCTATTGAACAGCTTATGGCAGATCTTATGGTTCCGACCGGCATACAAGTGAAGAAAGGCGGCGATGGGCAACAGGCTGAAGACAGCATTAATGCCCAACCCTTACTGATCATTTCTATGTTGATCGCGGTTTATTTCGTCTTGGGCATTCTATACGAAAGCACACTGCACCCGTTGACTATTTTGTCAACCTTGCCGTCGGCTGGTATCGGCGCGTTATTGGCACTTGAGATCAGCGGCACTGAATTTAGCTTGATCGCCTTATTGGGGTTGTTCTTGCTGATTGGGATTGTCATGAAAAACGCAATCATGATGATTGACTTTGCTCTGACGATTGAACGTCGTGATCATCTTTCCTCCCGGGATGCCATTACACAGGCCGCCCTGCTTCGTTTCCGTCCTATTCTGATGACAAACTTGGCCGGTCTTTTGGGAGCTATGCCGTTGATATTGGGTTTTGGTGAAGGATCCGAATTGCGGCGCCCGCTTGGGATTGCCATTGTTGGCGGGTTGGCTATTAGTCAAATCTTGACCCTTTACACTACACCTGTGGTTTTTCTTTATCTTTCCCGATTGCGCGCCTGGACACTGCGCCGCGTCGGTAAACAGGAGGCTCTATCGTGACGATGATGACACGACCAATCGTTGTTGCGTTCACTTTATCAATCACGGCCATCGGCTGTGCTGTCGGCCCTGACTACAAACGCCCCGACGTGGCGATGCCGGACAGTTTCAAATATGCCACGGCTACAACCGAGGCCCCGGCAGAATGGCGACCAATGAACAGCCATGCGCCAACCGCACAAACGGAATGGTGGCAAATTTTTAAGGATGATGATCTTAACACCTTGATAGCTGCGGCCGGGACCGCGAACCAAACATTGCAACAAGCCGAAGCCCGGTATCGTCAAGCATCAGCTTTGCTGCGGGCGACACGGTCAACATTCTGGCCCACTATCGGCGTAAGCGGCGCGGGAACACGGTCTGGCGGCAACACGCAGTCAACAGAGACAAGTTATACGGCTGCAGCCGATGCCAGCTGGTCAGTCGACTTATGGGGCCGCATTCGCCGTGAAATCGAAGCCGATCGCGCGCTCGCCAAAGTAAGCGCGGCTGACCTTGCCGGCACCCATTTGAGTATTCAAGCGGCGGTCGCTGAAAGCTACATCCGGCTGCGGATTTTAGATCAGCATCAAGATCTTCTCCAACAAACGATTGAAGCCTATGATAAGGCTTTGACCTTGACACAAAACCAATACACCGCCGGGATTGTCGCCCGCGCCGATGTTATTCAAGCCGAAACACAGGTGCAATCCCTACGTACTCAAATCGCTGACCTGGAACGGGCCCGCGCAGAGGAAGAAAATATAATCGCCGTTCTTTTAGGGCGTCCGCCTGCCGGTTTCGCAGTTACGGAGACAGGACTGCTGCCATCCTTGCCGACCGCCCCAGAAACTTTACCATCGACTTTATTGGTGCGCCGCCCCGATATCGTTGCTGCTGAACAACACGTGGTCGCCGCCAACGCTGAAATCGGGGTTGCCCGCGCGGCTTGGTTCCCAGACTTAACATTGGGTGCCCGGGGGCAGTTACAAAGCAGTCGCTTTTCCGATTTGTTTGATACGCCACAACGTATTTGGTCGTTGGGGCCTTCTTTTGCTTTAACGTTATTTGATGCCGGACGGCGTTCTGCCGTCAGCGATCAAGCTGAAGCCCGCTATGATGAACAAGTGGCCGCTTATCGCCAGACCGTTCTGGATGGTTTGCGGGACGTCGAGGATTCACTATTGGCCTTGCAAACTTTGCAAAACAAGAAAGTCCAACAACAACGTCTCGTCGCTTTAGCCGAAGAAAACGAACGCGTGGTTATGAACCGTTACAAATCCGGCATGGTGACGTATTTAGAAATCTCGGTCGCACAGAACTTAACATTTTCCAGCCGGCGCACCGCCCTGGATATCGATGCAGATCTTTTGTTGGCCCATATCCAACTGATCACAGCTTTGGGCGGTGGTTGGCAAGGCATAGAACAAGACCAGAGATCTTAAAGATCACCCCCTGATCCGGAGACCTTGAGGATCGTAAAGCGGTTCACGGATCAGGCGCGCTTTGCGCCGTTCACCGAGAATATAAACCTCGTACTGTAGACTTTCATCGATGGCATCGGTTGCGATATATCCCATTGCCAAGCTTTGGCCGACGGTGTGCCCATATCCGCCCGATGTCGTATAACCGACAACCTTTTCGCCAACACAAATAGCTTCAAAACCTGAAGCATCGGCATCATCTGCGTCGATAACAAAACTGACCAAACTATGATTGGGGACACGGTCACGATCACGGAGCGCTTCATCACGACCGATAAAGTTGGCTTTATTATAATCGATGAAGCGGTCCAAGCCGTTCATCTTTGGGGTATAATCCGTGGCAAATTCACGCGACCAAATACCATAGTGCTTCTCGAGCCGGAGCGACAACAACGCCCAGACACCATAAGGCTGGAGGCCAAGATCTGTACCCGCCTCACGCAGCTGGCCATACAGCGACCGTAAATGTTGAGCCGGAACATATATTTCATAGCCATGTTCTCCGGTCAGGGAGATACGGATAATGCGTGCCGGGGCGTAGCCGATATCGCATTCTTGAACAGATAAAAATGATAGACCGGACGCGGTGTCGTCTTTATGAAGCAACCGATTAAGAATCGCTTTTGCATTTGGCCCGGCTATAGCAAGCCCAAGCAAGGTATCGGTGACATTGCGAATTGTAACGCCGTGGTCAGGACGTTGACTTTCAAACCACCGCATATGCCATTCTTGAAGATACCCTGAGCCGGTTATCATAAAGCGATCTTCACTGAGACGGGCAACAACAAGATCCCCCATTAATCGGCCTGAATGCGCTAACAATGGGGCAAGACCGGCACGCCCGACCTTCGGCAAGCGGCACGCAAAAAGATGATCTAACCACGCCGCCGCCCCTAGGCCGCTGACTTCATATTTCGCGTAACCGCTGATCTCAAAAACACCAGCAGCCTGACGAACAGCCTTACATTCTGTCGCGACTGTTGGGAATGCATTGGACCGCCGGAATGTCGGTGTCTCGATCGGCAATTGCCCATGCGGTGCATACCACAACGGGGTTTCCTGACCATAGCTTGATCCGAAAACAGCATTATCAGCCTGTTGCAAGTCATAAAGCGGTGTCGTTTTTGACGGACGCCCAGCCGGCCATTGTTCATTCGGCCGCGCTAAATAAAATCGATGCTCATAAAACTCTTTTGCTTTGGCCGTGGTGTAAGCGGGCGTTGCAAAAGCTCCGAAGCGCGCGACATCCATTGCATAGATATTGTCTTGCGGCTCGCCTTCAAGAATCCATTGCGCAAGCGCTAAGCCGACACCGCCCCCTTGGCTGAAACCGGCCATACAACCACACGCAACCCAATAGTTTTGCTTGCCGCGCACAGGCCCGACCAGAGGATTTCCGTCTGGCGTAAAGGTGAACGGGCCATTGACAATGCGCTTGATTCCGGCAGCACCAACACTTGGGAAGCGCTTGAAACCGTGGCTCAACGCATCGACCAAAAACTCCAGACGCGGAGGAAGAAGATCCGTTTCCCCATAAGACCATGGCGTACCATCCAAAGCCCACGGCGTCGACTTTTTTTCATAAACGCCAAGCAACACCCCTTTGTGTTCCTGACGCATATAAATCTCACCATCCAGATCGACGGTAACCGGAATTTCTCGGTCAAGCTCGACAAGTTCCGGAATAGATTCCGTAATCAAGTAATGATGTTCCATGGGGATCAATGGCAGTTGAACGCCAACCATTGCACCAACTTCACGCGCCCACAACCCGGCAGCATTGACCACGTGTTCGGCGTGAATGGTGCCTTGATCCGTAATGACATCCCAGCCACCATCGGGACGCTGAACCAGATCTTCAACTTTGGTCTGCTGATAGATTTCGGCACCATTTTTGCGCGCAGCACGGGCATACGCATGGGTACTGCCGTAAGGGTCCAGATGCCCTTCATTAGGGTCATAAAGCGCGCCCAAAACATCCGAAACGTCGACCAACGGCAGCATTTTTTTCAGTTCATCCGGACCGATCAGATGCGTATCGAGGCCCATGAATTTATGACGCGACCATTCCGTCCTTAAAAACTCCCAACGTTCCGTCGTGGCGGCTATATTCACTCCGCCCGGCACATGCAAGCCGACGTTTTGATCGCCAACTTCCTCGATTTCTTTATAGAGAGAAATCGTGTAGGCTTGGAGCTTCGCTATATTCGGATCACCATTGAAAGCATGGAAGCCAGCCGCAGCATGCCACGTGGAGCCTGCGGTCAGAACCTTTCTCTCCACCAGGACGACGTCTTTACACCCGAATTTTGTCAAGTGATAAAGCACCGAGCAGCCAACAACGCCACCCCCGATTACAACAACGCGTGCATGTGATTTCATTAAGGTCAATCTTTATCCATTGCATATGGCCCATGAAACAGCCATTCCAGAAAGAAACTATAGAGCCTTCGTTGCATTCAGTTTTAAGGTGGTAGCAATAATTTTTATGATTATCGGCAGAAATAGAAAAAATCCAATGTCCTCAATAGGGTAGATTGAGGCTATACTGGCTTTATAGCGGCTTGAGCAAAGGGCAAAACGGTGACGGTGCGGCTCGAAATAAAGCAATTACGGATGATTATTGAATTGGTTGCCAAGGATGGGGTAACCGCCGCCGCTACAGATCTGGGGTTAACCCCATCGGCTCTAAGCCACCGCTTGCGCGAAGCGGAGCGGCGGCTTGGCTTCCCTTTGTTTGAACGCCAGGGCCACCGCCTGCATTTGACCCCAGCCGGAGAACGTATTCATCGGGCCGCCAGTGAAATTTTCACCATCCTGACCGAGGCCGAAAAGCAAGCCAGCGACATTGCCAATGGTTATAGCCATACCCTTAAAGTCGGATCCCGCGCGTATAGTTGTTATCGCTGGCTTCCGAGCTTTTTAAATGTCTTTCGCGAGCAACATGGTCATGTCATGGTTGAGCTTCTTGATGGAACCATCGCTGGTCCCCTGGATGCATTACGCAATCACAGTATTGATGTTCTGATCCTGTCCGGGTCGCCGTCTACAACCGGCATATCGCTTTACCCATTATTTCAGGATCATTTGATCGGCATCCTGCCCCCTGATCATGCCGCGACTCAAAAGAAATGGCTGGAAGCGAGCGATTTCGTTGACGAGCTATATGTAACCTACAGCACCACCCCAGAACCCGGCCATGAATATGAATTGTTTTTTCGAAATACAGGGGTGTTGCCACGGCGCATTTTACGCGCCGGATTAACCGAAGCAATCGTCGAGCTGGTGCATCACGCCTATGGGTTCAGCATATTGGCCAATTGGGCTGTCCGCCCCTACCTTGCCAATGGATATATTGCGGGAAAGCCGTTGACCGCTAAAGGGCTGGATGTGACATGGGCGGCCGCAGTCAGAGCCGATGAAAGACCGACGTCTCTGGCCCGGACCTTTGCCCAATCCCTTTCTGATTGGTGTCAAACCCAACAGGCCATGATTGGGTACACCATAAAGCCATAAGATTTTATCGACGTCACAAATTGATAAATGGGGAACGGCGATATTCTTTTGGTAAAATACCAAAATGCTTTTTAAAGGCGACCGTAAAACTGTTCTGATATTCGTAGCCTAAAATCTCGGAGACCGAGGAAATCGGTATATCAGGCTTTTTTAACAATTCACAGGCATAAGTCATCCGTAAGCCATGGGCAAAATCATGAATTGTCTTGCCGTAGACTGCACGGAAACCGCATTTAAGTTTCGTCGTGCTCATCCCGATTTTATGCGCAATATCGGTGATTGTTGGTGGCGGTGTGTGATGTTCCAACAAATATTCTTGGGCTTTTTGCAAGCATTTCATATCGCGATCGGTGACGAACGTGGAAGCGTCGCTATCCGCTTGATATACCTGCAAAACCGACATGATTTCGCACAACATCTCGACCACCATGGCCTCACTGGAAGCCAACCGCAGCGCGCCCTGATAGGGCGATCGAATGATATTGCCGACCTTGCTCGCCAGCTTTGGATAAATTGGCATTCTCATAAACGCCAAATCATCGCAATTTAAGATATTCGACGGCAACCCTTCGGTATAACTCCCGAAATACCGTTCCAATGTTGAGCGGCGGCAATAGACTGTTAACGTGGTATCACGCACACCACCATGGATATATTCGGTGATGTCGCGGCCATGCGCTTGACGCCAAATCAACAAACTAGGGCCCTGGACATCGATCGCTTTATCTTGATCGGCTTGTAAGCTTAACCGCCCTGTGAAATGAAAATGGAATTCGATAAAATCCTCGCCAGGGACATGGACCGGCAGCTTGTCGCGATAGGTCATATCACTGATAACTATGAACAAGTCATTGGCAAGCCGGAGAAACTCCCAGTATCCCCGACCTTCATGACGGGCAATGTCGAACCGCGCCCCCGCCATCTTATATGATGCCCGTTCAAGTGTATAAACATCACTAGCATCGGTCGCGCTGTCGATGAGATCGAACGCTTCCTGAAGTTTCGTCACCCCTTGAATTAAACCGGACCGCGCAATCGCCGGCCCCTGTCGATCAGGGCGTATGAAACTTGAATTTTCTTTCATTATCACGGCTTCGTCCCTCCGCTAAGGTTAGCTTACGGGAAATTTTCAGAACAAGCAAATTATCCCCTATGCGGACGATTAAGCTATTTGCCGCTAAGCTATTTGCCGTACGTGATGAATGTCTTCGGTAGGTATTTGCTGCGATAGCGGGACCCCAGCCTTTTCCAAAAATCGGAGCGCAACGGACTGTTGGAAACAAAGCGACGTTTTTTCCTGCGCCAAAGCAAATTGCCCACCTACAAATGACAAGGAATGGCGACCAGCCTGCAGCTTTTCGGTCACATAAATATCTTCATTGTTTACATCAACCATGCGTTGCAACACGACTTGGCGCAATTCTGCATAGTCGGGGCCTTTGGCAGCGTCTTCTCCATTGAACAAAATAACCATACGTTCTTTGGTTACGCCAGGCGACACCGGAAAAAGTATAATGGCATAAAGATAGTCGATCAGCACACCGAACATCACATTCGGATAAATGTAATAAGACTCGCCACGGGTCAGCTGGTCTTCGGTCAGATTAGGAAAGCGTGGTAACTTATAAGCTGCAGCGTCGTCAGGACGCATATTCTTAAGACCTTGTCCAAGGTAATCACGACCGCCTATGATCTGATAATGGTCTTCCATCGGATTGTATGTATTCATCGCCGTATGGATCCAAGGCAGATGATAACTTTCAACGAAGTTCTCAACCACGATCTTCCAATTGGCTTTAAATTCAACATGTGCGTCAATGCCCAGTCGCAATTGGCTTAGATCGTAATCAGACAGCCGCTGGTCGATCGCGGTAATGTAAGTTTCAAAAGGCTCTGCTTGACCAGAGATATTGACAAATATCAATCCCGCCCATTCGCGCACTGGAATAGATTTCAATCCTAATTGTGCATCATCTATTTCAGGCGTGGTATGAATATTACTGCCACCCACATGAGGTGTTGCACGCAAACAGCCATCAAGATCATACGTCCATGCATGATACGGACAAACGATGCGTGTACAGCTTTTCTGCGGCTTGTCGATTAAAACAGCACCACGATGGCTGCATACATTGAAGAATGCCTTGAGAACTTTATCTTTATCCCGCACGAGCAAAATAGGTTGATCGGCGTAGACGACCGGATAAACACTTTTGGCCGTCGGCAAATCATCGGAAGCGCCCACACAAACCCAGGATTTCATGAAAAGATCACGCATTTCTATCTGATGCAGCCTGGCATCAGTGAAAAAAGTCCCAGGTAGACCCCGATGACCTTGGGCTACCGATGTTAATATATTGATCTCGTCAGAGGTTAATTGATTTTGCATGGCGCTCTCCCAATTCTGCTCTAAGTGTATCCGATAAAAAATATGAAACAAAATTCATAAAAATAATAATTTTTGTGAAAAATATTCACAACTTATTCAAAAGTATCATTCGTCTTAAAAAAACTGCCTGACCGCATCAGACAGCCGCTTGCTCTTTTACCCATTATCTGGTGGGATCCAAGCAACTATACACATCTGTAGGGAGACAGACTAACGTGCGCTTATCCAACAGTTTATTGGCAGCCTATAGCCTGCCTTCTGTCCCTTTATCCATGCTGCTGACGCCGATCATTATCTATCTTCCAGCTTTTTATGCCGGGCATCTTGGGATCAGCTTATCGGCGTTAGGCATCGTATTTTTTCTAGGCCGATTATGGGACGGCATGACCGATCCCATTATCGGATATTACTCCGATAAATTGCGATTTCGCATGGGGCGCCGTAAACCATGGGTCTTGGTGGGCACACCGTTTCTAATCATCGCCACATATTTTCTCTGTCGTCCTCCGGAAGGCGTCGGGGTAGTCTATCTATTGGTGGCCCTTGTCTTATTTTACATTGCTTATACCGTTGTCCGCATCCCATACATCAGTTGGGGAGCCGAACTTTCGAACAACTACCAGGAACGCAATCGCATTGCCGGTTTTCGCGAACTTGGCACAATGCTTGGGATTTTGATTTCTGTTGGGGCTCCATACTTCTTCCTAAGTCCCGAAGAAGCCAGCATGGATAATATCATGCTGATCTTTACACTCACCGTCGTTATTTTGTTGCCCATAGCAGCGGGCACAGTCGCAGTCGCTGTACCGGATAAAAGCTACCATAATACGATGACGGAGTCCTTTTTGAGCGGTTTGAACATGTTATGGCGTAATAAACCATTCATGCGCATTATGTTGGCTCAAGGCGTCCTGTATCTTGGTACATACATATACAATGCCTGCATGGTGTTCTTAATAGAACAAACGATGGGTTTAACTGGTTATTTCCTACCGCTTATTCTTATCGAATATGTGGCAATGATCTTATTTGTACCCATATTGATTTCCATTTCATCAAAGCTCGATAAGCATAAAATCATTGCTTTCGGTATCCTTGTACAAATGGGGGCCTTAGGATTGATGGTTTTTGCCACTCCTGGCGTTTTTTGGCAGCTCGCTGTCGCTTTCACACTCGTTGGAGTCAGCTTTGCCTCTTGGTATATCATTCCGACATCTATGATTGCCGACACCGTTGACTATGGAAAAATGCGCGGTGGTGCTGATAGCTCCGGCATTTACATGGCTGTTTTTAACTTTGTCGATAAAGTTGCGCTTGCTTTAGCGGCTCTGATCGCTTTGCCTCTTTTAGAGTTTCTTGGCTTCAATCCCCAAGGCGGGAACTCAGCCTCTGCTTTATTCTCAGTGAAGCTTGTTGGCGTCATACTTCACATCTTTATTATTATGATCGCTGTCCTGATATACTGGAAGTATCCGATCAATAAACGGAAGCATGCAACAGTCATACGTTACACAAGCCGTCAGGAAAAACGTATTTAGCAAAGCACAATAAAAAGCCCCGCCTTAATAGGCAGGGCTTTTATTTTCTATCCATCAATCCCTAGACCAAATCGCGGGGAATTTTTCGATCCCATTTTTTGGTGAAAACCTTCTCCTCACCATAGAATGCGTTCATCTCCCCCATCAAAATAATGTGATCTTTTGTTAAGCTAACTTTCGCCAAAGAATCCACTCGCGGCTTCCAGTTACCACGTTCACTTCCCCATGTCGCTTTCTGCTCTATAGACGCTGATGTAGGGTCGTCGTCTTTGATGGTATACGTGATATCATTGGCGACAAACACTGCAGTATTGGTCGCCTTAATTAAGACTTTGCTGCGCGATCCGTTATGATGAATGGTTTGCAATTTCTTCGCTACATCCCACTCGACAATACGACTGCCCGATTTAGACTCCAACAACTCAGCCTCAACAGGGGGGACAAAAGCTTTACCAAAATCATGCAGGTTTGCATCTTCCAGCCGTTTTGGACGTACGGGAAGGTCGATATGCCCGGCACCAGCATAGAGCGATAAGGTAACAGGCTCTGGTGATGGTAGGATCAACGGAAAATAAGATGTTGATATCGCGATGCGCAAACGATTACCGGCGTTAAAAATGTGGCCAGCATAATCAAGTTTGACCTTAATACGGTAGCGCTTGCCCGGCACCAAAGCTTCCGGCATTTCATGGCTATCTCTATGCGTCAGATTCAAAATGCCATAGCTCACGCGATTGGAAAGACCTGTGGGTAGCACTTCATTCAATCTTACAGCAATCAACGCCACAGGCTTATCAACACTGAGATCAATTGTAAGTTCCGGCGCGCCCAATATCTCAAAATCTTCAGATAACGGTTCGCTATCGAAACTGAGAGAACGAGCATCATCCATACGCTGATCTTGTGCCGCTTCCATGGCCATATCATCAGATGACGTGCCTCCTGAAGGACACCAATTACCAGATGATAGGCCAACAGTTTGAGACGGCAACAATTCTAATTTTATGTCAGTGGATGCATTTGTTGTTAAAGTGCGATTGCCATGCAGGAAATAGGACTTATTTTTAATACGGTTGGAAGGCCAGCTTTCCTCTGCCGCCCAATAACCCGGTATCTCCATTAAGTCCTCATAAATAGCTTTATCTTGCATCCACACACGGAGCTTGGGTTCTTTCATGATGCCGGTATCAACGCCCTTCAGCCAGTGATCCCACCATCTCAAAGCTTCAGATAAGTAATCGATATCGGGTTTTGGAACGGCGCTGTGCGGATAATCATGTGTCCATGGCCCTACAAGCCCTTTGGACGGTGCTTTTAAATGCTCCATCAAGCGAAATACGGAATTTGTATAGGCATCAACCCAGCCGCCGATGGCATAAACCGCACATTCTATCTGATTATAATCTTCAGATACGGAGCCATGTTTCCAGAAATCATCGCGTCTTTGATGTTCTAACCAATTTGCAAGGTTAAGATCAACAGCATTCAAACGCTTTAACCAACGTTCGCGCCAATTTTGCTGACCCGTGATTTCAGGGTCCGAAGGATGTGCCTGGATCGTCCAAAAAAGGGAGCCCCAGTTAAACATGTCATGCAGAATAGCACCACCTTTATAATGGGCATCATCAAGATAACGATCATCTGTAGAACAATGCGTGATAATCGCTTTCAATGCAGGCGGACGACGAGCGGCAACTTGTAGGGAGCTAAAACCACTCCACGACAACCCTTCCATTCCCACAGATCCCGTACACCATGGCTGGCTAGCGATCCATTTGATAACTTCGAGGGCATCATCTTGTTCCTGCTTGACATATTCATCCATGGGATTTCCATCGGAATCCCCCGAACCACGAATATCAACACGAATACAAGCGTAGCCATTGGCTGCATAATACGGGAACCGCATATCGTCGCCAAGACGCGTGAAGCTTCTTTTGAAATACGGACAATAATTCCAAATCGCCGGGACAGGTTTTTTGTCGGCATCAATCGGCAACCAAATTCTTGCCGCCAAGCGTACACCGTCCGGCATGGGAATCCAGACGTTTTCTATTTCCCTGTAGTGCGATGCAAGATTATCGGTATGAGCCCTTGCCGGCGAATAAAGAGACCCCGCAAGCACGCTACCCAGAGAAGTAGCCGTTAGAACGGCCATAGAACTAGACTGCATAAACTGACGCCGGTTAAGGCTTTGCAGTGGTTTTGGAAGTATTTCGATAGCATTGGATGTCATCAGAGGTCTCTTTATCTCTTACAATCACTTGATCATTTCAACATTACTTCCGCATATTATTAGTAATTTGCGCGCAATGTCACACCGATCGTGCGTGGACGCTCGATGACATATGTCGTTACGTTTGAGCTAAAGCCCGCGCTTGTTAAAGCCCGTTTATCCCATATATTCTTGACGAAAAAGGCAATTTCCCAATTTTCCTGCTGAATGCCCAGATGAATATTGCCGATTTCGTAAGATGGCATTGCAATTGCTCGCGCGGTGTTGAATTCCGTATACCGTTTGCCGACATGCTGAAGATCAAAGCGGATATACCCATTTAGACTGTCGGTAACTGGCTGAACATATTCAGCCGAAGCAGAAGCCGACCATTTTGGGACGTAAGGTGTGCGGTCACCTTCAACCGCAATAAGATTAGGAACATCTTGCGCCAAGGTCGCATCTGTATATGTGGCCGCAAGCGTCAGCGTTAGCCCACGCATAGGCATGGCCATCATTTCTACTTCAAAGCCCTTGCTTTCAAGTGCACCAGCATTTTCCGTGAAATAGAAACCGCAATTGGGCAAGGACTTCAATGTTTGTATGTTTTTCCAATCAATATAGAAAACCGATGCATTTAAGGTCATCCGGCGTTGGAAGAATTGGGATTTTGTACCGAGCTCATAGCTCCACAAACTGTCAGACCCAAATGTTGTGGGGCCTTCCGTTAAGCCGACTTCGCTCAAATCAGCGGCACAAAGATCTTCAGGCACCGGCTCATTCATACCGCCCAACCGATAGCCTTTGGCAGCATTGGCATAAATCATCCAGGCGTCGCTGGCGTGATAAGCCAAAGCAAACTTTGGCGTCACCCCATCGGCCGAGGTATTCTCCGTCAGCCTATATGTCCCGCCCTGGAAAAGACCCGCGAAATGTAGATCGAAATCCTGTTCCGATTTAAACCAGCGCAGCCCAGCTGTCGCATGTAGCTTGTCCGTAATTTTATAAGTTGCCTCGCCGAATACTGCATATTGCTTTTGTTTGGTGTTTGTATCACCAAAGAACAAAATATCATCATTGGGCGCGCCGTATCCGCCGGTGGGAAATCCAAAGACATTTTCAGCGTCGTCAATGGTAAAGTCCTGATCATAATTTACTTTGCGCTTACTGTAGAACGCGCCGATAACCCAGTTTAATCGTTCATCACCCACCGATGTTAAACGAAACTCTTGGACGAAGTCTTTATTGTCCCAATATACGGCATTAGGCGCGTCGATCTGCAGACCGAACATCGCCTCCATCAGCGTATGAACTGTGCCCGCGTTACTCATATTGCGCTTGAAATATGAACTAGATGAATAGGCTGTGGCCCAACCAAGATCATATTCTACAGCCAAATTATAGATTTGCAGCTCATCTAAAAATGGAGAGTTGCCGTAGATATTGGTTGTAGGATTATCAACTATCGGCAATTCACCCGGGCGCGATATAAGCGTGCTGCGACCTTGTTTGAAAGTTGTGTCTTGATAAATAAAATTGGCCGTAATGGAAAGATCTTCCGTCGGTTGGAACAGAGCTGAGATTCGCGCCCCTTGGCGCTTGTTTTTATCAAAGTCCTTAATACCGAGATAATTGTTATCCACATAGCCGTCATCCCAATGGGAGGTCCCAGTGATACGGAGCGCGAATTTGTCTTCAACTACGGGCACATTGACGAGAACTTTCAGATCATAAACTTCTCCGCCATGTTTCGTCGTCGCCAACGAAGCCTCCACTTTGCCTTCAAGCTCCATTAAGTTTGGCTTGTTGGTAACGAAGCGGATATTGCCGCCCATGGCACCTGCACCGTAAAGTGTGCCTTGCGGCCCGCGCAACACTTCAATCCGCTGGATATCGAATAGATCAAGATTCGGATTGAAGTTGGCCATGGAGACCGGCAGGTCGTCATAATAAATGCTAGTTAGTGGGTTCTCCTGCGTGGTGGTGGCAGGCACAGCTGTAGTCCGCACGCCGCGGATCGAAACTTGAGGTGTTCCGGTATCCGAGCCAGCCATGGAGACGCTGGGCGCCATCCGTGCGAAATCGGTAAAGTCTTTAATGCCGGCCTGCTCAATAGTGCGTTCCGGCAAAGCTTGAATACTCATCGGAACAGATTGCAAGGATTCCGCATAACCACGCTTGGCCGCTGTTACGACAATCTCCTCCAGACCGAAGCTCGAAGAGTCTTGTGCATTTGCGCCGGTGGTGATCAAAAGACCAAACGCTACGGCGAAGTATGCTAGGTATGACCCTGTCTGCTGTGAAGTTTTGCGAATATTATATTGTGTGTGCACTTTGCGCGCCCTCCCGGTAATCCTCAAATATTATAAATGTCATTTGAGGGGTCTGTTAAATTGACTATTGCAGCATTAGACCATAGCGATGCCAAATCGGACCTCTGAGACCCGACGAAAAAATCATGCGATCGGACATCCCCTTACTTTCGAGAAACGGGAAATTATGTATTTCGTAATTAAATTCCTAATAAAAATAGATTTCAGTTAGACAATATTAATCAAAAATAGTTTCATTCAGGACCGTGCAATGAGACTATTCATACGCTTGGACATTATCAAACGACCTTCAGGGCCGTAATCGCAATAGGCTCCAGGAATACCTAAAACCGTCTCTGTATATGCTGGTGATTAGAAAAATGTCATTCCAGTATGCTTGCAAAATCTACAAACTGTTCAGGATCAAAATAAACATGGCGACGCAATAAATCCGTTGCTTCGTCAGACCTGCCAGCCAAGATAGCGTCTAAAATAGCCTTGTGATCAATCAATGTTTTAGCAAGCCAACCATCTTTCTGATGTTGTTGGCGAAAGAACGGCTCAAGCCGTTCACCAAAATTATTATATTGTTCAATCAGTATTTCATTATAGGTCGAATCAAAAATTGCCCGGTGGAATACAATATTGGCGTCGTAATAATCGTCGGGATCCCCAGCCTTCTCTGCCGCCACACAGGCTTCATAGGCAGCCGTCAATTGTATGCGCTGTTCATCCTTAATGCGCCTGGCAGCTAAACCGCCGGCGATCCCCTCAAGACCACTGGACACTTCCAACATTTGGACCAGTCTTTTTAGGGTGATGCCGCGCACCACGGCCCCGTGGCGCGGGCGACGCTCGATCAAATTAATGGCCTCGAGCTTCATGAGGGCCTCGCGCACCGGGGTGCGAGAGACTTGATGAATACGCGCGATCTTGTTTTCTTCAAGTTTTTCACCAGGCTTTAGACGGCCAGACACAATCTGACGCTCTAAAATCACCTTAATTCTTTCTGCCTGGCTCATTGTTAGAAAGGCCTTATTGAATCTATGGACGCATTCTTAGGTATACAAAAACATAGCCACCAGCACACTAAAATTCAGTTTTTCCTGTAGGTTAGCGACAGGTGCGACTAAATAAACACAATGCCGCCGATAAATATGCAATGTTAATATTATATGTATACACAAAATCATTTTTTGTATATTTAATAAACGATAGGCTCGTAATTCCACATAATGACTAAGGGAGGATCCCTGTGAATCCGCATCAAAAGACCCTAAATTGCGCTCCATCTTTGTTGGTTTTAGCGGCTGTTTTAGCCAGCTCCCCCATGATTGCTCCGGGTGCCATCGCTGAAGAAACCGAAGCCCGATCATTTTCTATTGAAGAAATCGTCGTAACGTCGCGCCGCCGCGAAGAAACTGTCCAAAGCATACCGGACTCTGTAACCGCATTTTCCGCCCAAGCTATTGAAAGCGCTGGGATTGAGCGGGCCACAGATTTTATTGCCTTGACCCCGAACTTCGAAATCCGGGATGACCAACAACCCGGCGTTTTCACCATGACCGTCCGCGGCGTTAGCCAGGTGCGAAACGGCGAACCGCCGGTTGCGTTTGTGATAGACGGCGTCACGCTGCCAAGCGCCAATGCCTTTATGCAGGATCTATTCGATGTAGAACGAATTGAAGTCCTGAAAGGTCCGCAAGGCGCACTTTATGGCCGCAACTCGATCGGTGGTGCCATTAACATCGTGACCAAAGACCCCACCAATGAACTGCAGGGCTTTGTGACCGGCCGTGCCGGTAAAGGCAATGATTTCAAAATCACCGGCGGTGTATCCGGTGCAATTGTTGAAGATAAGGTTTTGGCCCGTGTATCCGGTTATTATCATAAATCCGACGGTCTCCTGAATAACGTCTACTTGAATGAAGATGCCGATTGGCAGGAAGATTGGGGCCTGCGGGCGAAAGTGCTGTTTAATCTCAGCGACAACCTGCGCCTTGACCTCCGTGCGTCTTACTCGAAGCTTGATGCTGGCAGCGCTTACTATGTCAACACCGAGTCCACATTCTTAGGCAATGCCGTCGGCGTTATTCAAGGTGACGTTCCTGGTGTCGCTAAAGTCGAAACGTGGGATTTAACCGCCAAAATTGACTGGGAAAGCGATTACGGTACGTTGACCTCGATCACATCCTATAACGATGTATACGAAAACAACTACCAAGAAATCGATTGGACACCATTTTCATTTCTTGAAGGCCGCTTGATCGATGACGTTCAAGGCTTTACGCAAGAAGTTCGGTTCACCTCGCCGAGTGATCAACGCTTGCGCTGGTTTGTTGGTGCGTTCTATCAAGATATCAATAAATATCGCCTTACGCATGCCAGCATCAACCTAAACTTCATTTTGAATGGCGATCCATCACCGGAAAATAAAATTCTGGGTGATGCCGCCGTGGCACCCCAAGAACAAGATTATAAGACCTATTCTCTTTTTGGCCAGATCAACTATGACATTACCGATGCGTTGGAGCTGACACTGGCTGTACGCTGGGATAAAGATGATCGTAAAGACTTCCAACCGAATTCAGCGCCAGGCGGTTTGTATAACTCGGGATCATTTGATGAGATCCAACCCAAAATCTCATTAGCTTATAAAGTTACGCCTGATGTCCTAACCTATGCGACCTTTGCCCGCGGCTATCGCCCGGGTGGTTTCAATCCACCAAATTCTTATCAAGATGCGTATGAAGCAGAGACACTCGATAGTTATGAAGTCGGCTTTAAAAGCAGCTTCGCTGATGGCCGCATACGCTTGAACGGTGCCGCGTTCTATATCGACTATTCTAATCAGCAATATTTCTTGCTGGAAGTGACACCTGCTGGCGGGCTTGTTCAAGTGCTTGCTAACGGCGAAAGCAGCGAAACTTATGGGTTTGAGTTGGAGTTGGCTGCGCAACCCGTCCGTGGTTTGGATCTTGCTGCTGCGTTCGGCTACACAGATGGTAAAATCAAAGAATTTGGTAGTTTAGCGAACTTCCCCGGCGGCACGGCTCGCTTCAACGGAAAAATGTTGCCAAACACTAGCGCCTATACACTCAATTTATCGGCCCAATATCGGCATCCGATAAGCGCAACGCTTGACCTGGTCAGCCGTGTTGACTATCGCCGCCAGGGCAAAACCTATTGGACCTTAGACAACGACGATTCCGAACCGTCATACGGCGTTCTCAACGCCCGTATCGGTCTTGAAACTGATACATGGCGGGTTACCGCTTATGCTGATAATCTGTTGAACGAAAAGTATTACACGCAGAAATTTACCAAAGAGTATGCGGGGTATGTCACCGATACAGCCTGGCCATCAAAGCCCGTATCTTGGGGTGTTGAGGCCTCGTACAAGTTCTAATCACACCATCAACAGAGGAAAACGCCATGTCTAATCCACGCTTTTCTGTAAGCCTGACATTTGATTTCGATGCTATGTCTGTGTGGATTGGATCTGCGAAATCCAACAATCCAAGCATGATATCGCGGGGGGAATTTTGCGCTTATGCGATCCCCCGCATATTAGCTTTGTTAAAACGCTACGACATCATCGGCAGTTTTTGTATTCCCGGACATACGGCCTATGCTTTCCCAGATCATATAAAAACTATTCGTGATGCTGGACATGAAATCGTTCATCACGGTTGGGTTCATGAAAACCCGGCCGACTTTGACGCAGCCGGCGAACGGGCCATAATTGAAAAAGGCTTAGAGGCTCTCCACAAGACTGCCGGTATTCGTCCATTGGGTTATAGATCTCCGGCTTGGGATTACAGCCCGAATACGGTTGAGATCTTGCGTGAATACGGCTTTCTCTATGATTCAAGCTGCATGGCACAAGATTACTTGCCGTATTATTTGCGTGTCGGCGATAAATGGTCTTTGGATGAGCCCTATGTTTTTGGCACAGAAACCGACCTTGTAGAACTTCCTGTCTGGTGGGGGCTGGATGACTTCCCACCCTTTGAATTCGTCGCTGGTTATATGACAGCCATGAACCCGCCATCAGCCGTTGAAGAATCTTGGCGCGGCGAATTTGACTGGGGCTATCAAAATGTCGACGGCGGCTTGCTGACCATCACCATGCACCCCCAAGTCATTGGCCGCGGATCACGCATGCTGATGCTTGAACGGTTGATTAATCACATGCGTAATCATGACGGCGTCGTCTTTGAAAGCATGTTGTCATACGCTACACGGTGGAAAGCTGCGAACCCAAAGTAACTAATTCCATCATTCGTTGTTGAATTGACTGCCACCTCTCCCGAGGTGACACGGGAGAATTGTGTTGAAATTTGAAGACTACATCCACTTCGATGGCTTGGGCCTTGCTGATCTTGTAAGAACCGGGCAAGTAACGCCCGAAGACTTAAAGTCAACGGCATTAGAAGCCATTGCGCGGCTTAATCCAAAGATCAACGCTGTTCTTGAAACATGGCCTGATGAAAACGTTTGTTCTGAAGTTGGACCAGACGATCTATTTTACGGCGTCCCTTTTCTGATCAAAGACTTGGTTATTCAGCGCCAAGGAAAATTATTGGAAATGGGAAGTCGTTTGGCCAAAGGCCTTATTGCCCCAAGCAATTCTTTCCTTATGAATCGCATCGACCGCTTGGGTTTCCAGACAATCGGCCGAACGACAACCCCGGAGCTCGGCCATGGCTGTACCACAGAGTCCGTTTCAACAGGACCAACCCGAAATCCCTGGGATCTTTCCCGCATGGCTGGCGGATCAAGTGGCGGGAGTGCTGCGGCGGTTGCCGCCGGAATACTTCCCATAGCCCATGGCAATGATGGTGCGGGGTCAATTCGTATTCCCGCAGCCTGTTGCGGTGTCGTAGGATTAAAGCCATCGCGCGGCCGCGTTTCATCTGGGCCAAATGCCGCTGAAGGGCTATTCGGTATGGGAGCTGAATTAGCGCTGTCTAAATCTGTGCGTGACATGGCTGCGATGCTTGCAGGGGTATCAGGGCCGATGCCCGGCGATCCTTTCATCATCGCGCCGTATCATACTCAGCCGATGCCAAAGTCATTCAAAATAGCGTTCACAACCACACCGTGGTATGATGCCCCGATCGATCACGACGTCATCAGCGTGGTCGACACTATCGCCCGTTTATGTGAAACACTTGGCCACACGGTCGAAGAAGCGTCTCCGCAATTCGACTATATGGTAATGCGTGATGCCTGCATTAAATCTTGGGCCGCTGGCATGGCGCTATGGATAGATAGCTTGGTTAATGCAACCGGCAGAGAAGCCAATGATCAAACCTTGGAATCTGCGTCCCTTGCTATGTATCACTATGGCAAGTCGCTAAAAGCCGATCAAATCATACAAGCCATGGATGGATTGAACAAAGTCTCCCGCAGTATTGGGCCTTTTTTCGATGACTACGATATTCTGATCACACCAAGCCTTGCCACCCCCCCTGCTTTGCTTGGAACCTATAATCAGAACCAGCCCGTAACCGGCCCGGAAGACTGGTTCGATCGCAAGGCAAAATTACCGCCGTTTATTGCGGCGTTCAATGTGACTGGCCAACCCGCGATCACATTACCATTGGGTATGTCTGCGGATGGGCTTCCCATTGGCGTCCAATTCGTGGCGCCGTTTGGCCGCGAAGACATTCTGCTATCCATTGCCGCAACCTTGGAACAGGCCGTGCCATGGGCAGACCGTTTGGAGCAACGTCAACTGCAACTGTGGTCAGAATAAAGCTTTCCGGAAAATATCAGAAATCCATCTGATCCAAGGCTTTCGGGGACAGGATTTCGATCCAATATCCATCCGGATCCTTGATAAAGGCAATGCCCTTCATTTTTCCATCATCGGGAC
>JBBCIP010000129.1:0-9901 GCA_037189785.1 Alphaproteobacteria bacterium | reverse complement strand
ACCAATTGATTACGAAGAAGTGTTAAGGATCTGTTTTCATGATTTGTCGGTTAATAATAACGACGATATGGATCGCCTTTTTATGCTCTGCCGCGAAGCTATAGCCGCAGCAGCGTTAAACGAATTCCACAATCAAGTTCAGCTCATCAATCGCTATACAATTTCACAAATAATTCAGTCAGAAGGAATTATTAAATTGGTTCGTCGCGAATTGAGGCGACTTTTCCCTGATTTGAAACCTGATGAAGACACTTTGTCCGATCTTATCGTTAATGAAGTCCTCAAGCGTGACGTTGTAGAAGGGGATCGTGTTGTTGAGGCAAAGAATCGTATAAAGCAAGCAACGGCAAAACTTACGCGTAAGTCAACAAAGCAGCAGACCACAATAGATGATGGGGGAAAGCCTTTAACTTCCCTTGATGGTGGTGTCTAGCTTCGGGGATGCGTCAGTGACTTGGTTATCCTATCACCCTATCACCCGATCTTTTGGGATGGTGAAGGAAACGGTGGTGCCGTGTCCGATTTTTGTGTCTATCCACAAATCACCACCGTGCATATCGACCAAGCCTTTGGAGATTGGTAGTCCCAAGCCGCTGCCGCCGCGCGTGATGGCGACATAGGCTTTGCTTTGCGCAAATGGTTCGAAGATGGTCCGCAATTGTTCGGCGTCAATACCACATCCATTATCAATGACGGCTATTTCTATGGACCCGTTGGCCGCATGGCGGGCATGGACTTCAATAATGCCGTTAAGTTCAATGGCGCGCAGGGCGTTATTGATGAGATTGATCAGGATTTGCCGGATCATGCGGGTATCGACCGTGATCTGCGGCAAGGCTGATGTATCATCTATTTTGAACTGGACATTTTCCATATCATTTCGTTTGCTGCGGAAATAGGCCATGGCATCTTCGATCAAAGATGTGACCGATGTCTCTGTTTCTGTCAGTTTGTACCCGGCGCCTTCGATCCGCGATAAATTCAACAAGTCCGCCACCAGGTCGTGCAAATGCATGGCGGCGCCGTGAATGTCGTTTGCGTATTCCGCATACCGATCCGGCAGCGGGCCCAAGCTTTTGCATTTCATCATTTCGGAAAAGCCGAGAATAGCGTTCAACGGCGTGCGAAGTTCATGGCTGACGCGGGCTAGAAATTCTCCCTTGGCCTGGCTCGCGCGGTCTGCGGCGGCAATGCTGTGGCGCAGATTTTCTTCGATTTGTTTGCGGCTGGTGATATCGCGTAGAATACCGACATAGAGGGTCGGGTCGATCCCGGCAATTTCCCCGACCGAAAGTTCCATCGGAAATGTGGAACCGTTTTTGCGCCGTCCCGTGACTTCGCGGCCGATGCCGATGATTTTCTTTTGTCGGGTATTGCGGTAATTGCGCAAATATTGATCGTGTTCGTCATAATAAGGCGACGGCATCAGCATTTTCACATTATTGCCGACAACTTCGTTTTTGCTGTATCCGAACATGGTTTCGCAGGCATCGTTATAGGTGCGGACTGTACCTAAGCTATCGATGATAATGATGCCGTCGACAGCGGTTTCAATCACCGCCAATAATTCTTGTTTGCGTTCCCGGATATAAGTTTCCGTCCGCATGCGGGCCGTTACATCGCGCATGATGCCGATAAAATATCGCCCGGTTTCAGATTGACCTTGGCCGACCACGAGTTCAATCGGGAAGGTGGTTTGATCTTTGCGTAACCCGGTGACATCGTGTCTGTTGTCACCCAGAGTTTGATCGTCGGTTCTGAGCAGAGTCTCGAGATAATGATTGCGATCATAGGCCGGTGATTGCGAAACGTTCGGATCCGGCAACAGAATGTCGATGGTCTGGCCGATAATATCGCGTTGATGATAGCCGAATAGGGTCTCACAGGCCATATTGACGCGGGTGATCTCGCCACGGTCGTTCACGATCACCACGCCATCTGCAATGGTGTCTAGGATAGCATCGCTGTCGATCAAGAAGGGCGCTACGGGCGTGGTCGATGGGGCAACCGGACTATGCTGTTGGTTTGCGGCATCCGAAGGCAGCGGCGAGGGTTCAGGACGTTCGGATGATTTTAACTTCTTTCCCACGACATCAATGCTTTCAGAATAACGCGACTACTCACGGGTTGCTCGAAAATACAGAACACAAACAAGATGAGAGCAAAACCGACAACGACACCACCACAAGGGCTTTTCCTCACCACAAGGGTTTTTCCTCTTTCCCATAAAAATCTTAAGATTTCTTTATCCATAAAGATAAAATCACTAATAATCTTAACACTGTTAACGAATAACTTGAAAAGAGTCGCGGTCTGTTGCAAACCAATGGTTCCTGACAGTCTCAATTCGCTTAAGCGTAGGTCACGCGTGCAATCCGATCTCATGACCCTCAAAGACCAATTGATCGCTGGAAGTCGCCGGGCCTTGGCGAAGGCGATCACGCTTGTGGAATCGACCCGAGCCGATGATCGTATGATCGCGCAGGACCTGATGACCGCAATCTTACCGCACAGCGGCGGGTCTGTGCGGCTTGGGCTTTCGGGGGCGCCGGGGGTTGGGAAATCAACGTTTATCGAGGCGTTCGGGGGTCACTTGACCAGCCAGGGGTTGAAGGTGGCGGTGTTGGCCGTTGATCCGTCGTCGACCCGGTCCGGCGGGTCGATTTTGGGTGACAAAACCCGGATGGAAGAACTGGCGCGCGACCCCATGGCGTTTATTCGCCCGTCGCCATCGGGCGGGTCTTTGGGTGGCGTCGCCCGCCGTACGCGTGAAGCCATGCTGCTATGCGAAGCGGCTGGCTATGATGTGGTGTTGATCGAAACCGTCGGCGTCGGCCAGTCCGAGACGGCGGTGGCCGATATGGTCGATATGTTCGTGTTGTTGCTGGCGCCCGGCGGCGGTGATGAGCTGCAGGGTATCAAGCGCGGTATCATGGAACTGGCGGACCTGGTTGTCGTCAATAAGGCCGACGGTGATTTTGAAAAAGCCGCGCGTCGCGCTCAGGCCGAATATCGCGCGGCGCTCCATATCATGCGCCCGAAAAGTGCGCATTGGACGGCTAAGGCTGTTCGCGCCTCGGCCTTGACCAAGATGGGGCTTGATGCGGTGTGGCGCGAAGTCTGCAATCATCGTGAGGCCCTTGATAAGGCGGGCGAATTGACAACCGTGCGGGCCGGTCAAGCGCGGGCTTGGATGTGGTCGGAAATTCATGATCAATTAGTGGATGCGTTCAAGGCAGCCAATCCGGATCAGGTCAAGACCTATGAGGCGGCGGTGACGGCCGGTGACATCCCGCCAGGGGCCGCGGCGCAAATCTTGTTAAAGGCGTTCCTGGAAAGCACCAAAAAATAGATTTATTATAACAAATAAACAACTTTTCAGTTGATCTGTCCCGAACCCGCTTTGTAGACTGTCTACAAAGATGGGGTGGTTTATGACGATGAATAATTTTCCACTATCGCGTTATATCGTGGCGACAGTTCTCGGTCTTGGCTTTGTCGTGGGTCAACCGGTCTCGCTATTGGCGGAGACGGATACGAAAAAAGCGTCGTCTATGACGGTATCTGCCATTGATCCTGTGGCCACCGACTTCGGTCTGATGGATAAGGTGTGGGGGATGCGGCTCTCGCCCAATGGCCAAAACGTCGTGTTCTTACATCAGGCGTTGCCGATGGATCTTCCTATCATGTCGGTGCTTGAATTAAGCAGTGGCAAAGTGACGGGCAACATGGCCAGCGTTCCCGATGTGGCCGATATCAACTGGTGTCAATGGGCGAACGACGACCGGCTGTTGTGTGGGTTTGCCGGTGTGGTGCGGCACGCTCACATACTATGGGTGGCGACACGACTTGTTGCGGTCAATGCCAATGGCTCGAAAAGTCGGGTGTTGATGCAACGGCGGTTACAAAACCAGTTCACGCAGTTTCAAGATCGCATCGTCGACTGGCTGCCGGACGACCCGAAATCAGTGCTGCTGCAAGTGCAAGATGGCAACAGCCATGGGGTATCGAAAATCAATATTTATTCGGGGAGTACGGAACGGATTTTGCGTGATCGCGAAAACGTGCGCGAGTACCTTTCGGACGGGCGGGGCGAACCGCGGCTTTATTACTATACAAAGGATGGTGATGACGCTTGGTTTTATCGATTGGCAGGGGATACCAAATGGCAAAATCTGCATCGCAGCAATTGGTCCGATGAATCAAGTTACAGGCCGTTGGGGTTTGCTGACGATCCCAATGTTCTCTACACCTACGATAGTCACAATGGACGCCGGGCTTTATTCAAACAGAACTTGGCCGGTGACAACAAACCAGACCTTGTTTACGCGCATCCAGACGTCGATATCAGTGGATTGTTGACCGTTGGGAAATATGATCGCGTCGTTGGTGTGCGCTACGTTACAGATCGCGGTCATACGGAATTTTTTGATCCAACGGTTGCCGCTGTGGCGCAAAAAGTTTCTGCAGCGTTTCCTTACGATGATGTGGTGATTATCGATGAAAGTCATGATCGCCGCTATTATCTGCTGCACTTATCAAGTGCGGTGACGCCGGGCACTTATTACCGCTATGACAATCAGAAAAATGAACTGACCAAGATCGCCGATCAATATCCGCAATTGGATAATCGCGATTTGGGGCAAGTGCGCATCGTACGCTTTCGGGCCCGGGATAAAGTTGAAGTATCCGGTTACTTGACCTTACCGCCAAAACAGGAAGAGCAAAAAAATTTACCGCTGGTGGTGATGCCCCATGGCGGGCCCCATTCCCGCGACACCTGGGACTTTGATTGGTTAAGTCAGTATATCGCCGCCAAGGGCTATGCGGTTTTGAAAGTCAACTATCGCGGTTCCAGCGGTTTCGGTGAAGACTGGAGTGGTGACGGCGGTTTTCGTGCTTGGCAACAAGCTCTCAATGATATTACGGATGGCGTGAAAGCCACGATTGCCAGCGGTCGTGCCGACGCCAAGCGGGTATGTGTCGTCGGCGCCAGTTATGGCGGCTTTGCGGCCTTGATGAGCGCCATTGAAGAACCGGACCTTTACCGCTGCATTGTCAGCATTGCCGGTGTTAGCGACCTTGAAGACCTTAAGATGGATCGCCGTTATTTCCTTCATTGGCGGGAGACCAGAGAGTTTATCGGAAGAGACACCGAGACCTTGCGGCGCGGATCGCCCATTCGCCGTGCTGGTGAAATCAAGGTCCCGGTTCAATTGTTTCATGGCGAAGACGATATAAACGTCCGCGTCGATCACAGCCGCGATATGGCAAAGGCGTTGAAAAGCGCTGGGAAACAGCATGAACTGGTGATTTATGACAAGGTCGACCACTATTACCGCAAAACCGGTGCCCGCACCGACATGCTCGATAAGATCGGGAAATTTTTGGCGGCGCACAATGGCCCGCAAGCAACGGCGCCTGTGTTGAACTCTGCCGGCGATTGAGAATTTTTGGCCTTGATACAAAATCTTGGCAGCTCCCACGGTCATCGCTATCATGCGCGCGAGGCGGCACGGGCCGCATATATTGATCGAATAATAAAAGGTCGAAGCGATGAGCGACACTCTACCCGATCGTCTGGCGTCAAGCCCGGACAGCCCCTATTACGATTCCGATTTGCTTGATCGCGGCGTCGGCATTCGTTTCAACGGGGTCGAGAAAACCAATGTCGACGAATATTGTGTGAGCGAGGGCTGGGTCAAGGTTGCTGCCGGTGCCGCCAAAGATCGCTATGGCCGGCCCATGACCATCACTCTGAAGGGCAAGGTCGAGCCGTTTTTCCGTGATCAAGAGGCCAACGGCTAGGTCATCGACCGGCTGGGCGCTCGGGGTTGCTCGGGGCCCGGGCGATTCTTATTTTGGTTCAGTATGTTGTGTGTT
Source organism: Alphaproteobacteria bacterium (assembly GCA_037189785.1). Lineage (GTDB taxonomy): Bacteria > Pseudomonadota > Alphaproteobacteria > Sphingomonadales > Govanellaceae > Govanella. The sequence goes on along the minus strand of JBBCIP010000129.1, from coordinate 4,018 downwards.
GAATCATCCTCTAAACGCGGGATCTATGGCTATTTTAGCTCTGTGGGATCGGCCCATGGCCAGTAGATGAGGCCAGTAGGAGCTGGGTTTTGGTCACAAACGGCCATTTCCATGGATCCGGCGTGGGTTGACCCTTGACGGCATCGGTTGGGTCGCGTATACCCGCCACCGGAATTGGCCGCGCCTTGCTGGCGTGGCTTTTGGTTTTGTTAACGGGGACAGACTATGTCACGTGTATGCGAATTGACCGGCAAAACGGTCCTATACGGTAATAACGTCAGCCATGCGAACAACAAGTCGCGTCGGGTGTTTCGTCCGAATCTCAACAATGTGTCGCTGATTTCCGACTCGCTCGGTCAAAGCGTCCGTTTCCGTATCTCGGCCAACGCACTGCGCACGGTTGAGCATAACGGTGGTCTTGATGGCTATCTTTTGAAAGCCCGCGACGCTGATCTGTCGATCAAAGCGCGCCGCTTGAAGAAGCTGATCGAAAAGAAACAAGAAGACGCTGCCGCCTAACTCGGCAAGCTGATCACAAAGTTTCACATTAAGCCGCTGATTTTCAGCGGCTTTTTTGTTGTTTAGGGGCGCCGGTGTGCGAGCTTACTCCTCCAACCGGAACATCATCAACAGCGTGCGCTGCAATGGGTGGAAGTTATCGTCCGATAGGATATACACCAATGTTTCCCCGTCAGGGCCTTGGCGTACGGATAACCCTTCCATGTTATCAATATTATAGGGGAAGTTCATGGTGGCCAGTGCGGTGCCGTCCACGGGTTTCGATAGAGGCGCGCGTGCAGCGGCTTTCAGATCTTCACGGGACACGCGCTTGATCCGGGCGGCCAAGCCCTGTAGCAGCGCAAAGCGCCGTTCCAAGACCAACAAATCGCCATTGGGTAAAACAGCGAGATCAGTAGGTTTGAAATTGTCGGTGGAAAGATACTTGAACATGGCGATCTGGGTTTCGCCGATGATCCAGCCTTGCAGAATAGTGCTGTGTTGGTCGTTGTCTTCGGCGATGGCCACCAGGCTGCCGTCAGGCAGGGTAGCCAGGGCTTCGATCCCGGTGTTGTCAGGCAGCGCTTCAATGGCTTTGATGATGTCCACCGGCAATGGTAATGGCCGTGCGGGCTGCGGTTTGACGAAATCGGTGTAGCCGATGGCATAATGCCATAACCGGTGATCGCCTTCGAACGAAACAATGAAGCCTGAGCCGGGAAAGCCGATACCGGGACTTTTGGCCAAGGCCTCGGCATCGGCGCTGTTGACTTTGGAGCTGCTCAGGCTTTGACCCTCAAGGTCCAACAGCGGGGCAATCATCAGGTTATGGCCCCCGACCAGCCGCCCCGCTTTGTAATCCAAGCTGGCGCCGACCCAATAGCCGCGGTCGGACACGGCCAGCATCTGGCTGCCATCTTCTGAAACCAGCAGCGATGATAACCCGCCAAAGCGAGAATCGTCGCTTTTAAGCTCGATACCGCCAAGATAAATCAGCGGCCCAACGCTGTCGCGGCTGCGGTCTTCAAAATGCAGGGTGATCGCTTCGGTGCGCAGATTGCTGTATGCGGTGACGGAGCGGTACGGGCTTGTAAGGCTGGGGGTGGCCGAGTTGGATTTAGCCGAGTTGGATTTGACCAAGTTGGATTTGGTGGGGGTTGGAGTTTCTGTGCGTGCTACGGTAGCGTCGGGCAAGAAAACACCGCCAGCAATAACGGCTGTTATTATTGCAGAGGCCTTCAAAAGACTGTGTTTTGGCGCCAAAAATGCGTGCATCTCTTTGAAATGCCAATAAATTAAGATACTGATCGATGATCGAGACGCCCATGGTACGGATCATGACGGTTCGGGGGAGATCACGCGTAACACGACGATAGACGCCAAAAAACGCAACTCCGACTTCGCCTATGTGTTCGTACCAGTATCGTTCGTGTTCGTGCACGGATATCTTGATGTTATGATCAAGCGCCGTGCTCCGCCTATACATTGTCTGAGAGCCCCATCATCACGGCCTTACATAGGTCTCGTCCCATAGTCCGTCAACTGGAAACCCATATTCTGTAACCTGGAAACATTGTGGAGCCTGTTATGTCGAAATTGCCTTCGGATAGTTTGAGTTCCAGCGGCTTAGTCAACACCCTGGATCGGCGTGATCTGCTTAAGATCCTGAGCACGGTGCCGTTGGCTGGCTTGCTCAGCACTCCCGCGTATCGAGCGGCAGCGGCCACGGTTGCCGAAGACATCACCATTCAAACTGTCGGTGGTCGCACCATCGGGGCCAGTGTGTTTCGGCCGCAAACGGTCCATGCGGCTCTTACCAAAGTGCCGACTGTTCTGTTGTTCCATGAATGGTGGGGATTGAACGATCAGATCAAAACCGTTGCTGCCGACCTTGCAGCAAAGCACGGTTATGCCGCTATCGCGCTCGATCTCTATGATGGAAAAACCGCGACCGCGCCGGATCAAGCCATGCAATTGGTCAAAGGCATCAACCATGCGGCGGCCATCGAGACCTCCATTGCCTGGGCAACTTGGGCCAAAAGCCAACCGTTTGCCAATGGTCAGGTCGCGACCATGGGCTGGTGTCTGGGGGGTGGTTGGTCGCTCGAGACATCATGCTCGACGCCGATCGATGCGACGGTCATTTATTATGGCAATGTGGCGCGCAGTGCCGACCAGTTGAAAACGTTGAAAGGGCCGGTGCTTGGCCATTTCGCCACGTTGGATGGGCATATCAACAAACCGATGGTCGACGGGTTTGAAAAAGCCATGGCCGAGGCCGGAAAATCGCTCGACCTATATTGGTACGAAGCCGATCACGCCTTCGCCAATCCGACCAGCGCCAAATATGATGAACCGAATGCGGCGTTGTCGTGGGAGCGGACGGTCGCATTTTTAAAGAAAAATCTAGCTGTCTAGACGGAACATCATCAACAGCGTGCGTTGGAACGGGAAGTAATTGTCGTCCGACAAAATATAAATCAGGGTTTCGCCGTCAGGGCCTTTGCGGGCAGCGATGCCTTCCATATTGTCGATGTTATAAGGGAACGTTAGGGTGGCAATGTGTTCGCCCTCAATGCGTTGATTGCTGCGCACATCGCCCTTGGCAATGCGTTTGATCCGCGCCCCTAACCCTTGCAACAAGGTGAAGCGGCGTTCCAATACCAACAGATCACCGTCGGGCAAGGTCGTCATGTCTGACGGCCGAAACGCATCGGGGACAATATAGGTGAACATGGCGATGCGGGTGTCGCCGATGATCCAGCCGGGCAACACACCGTCGCCGCGTTTGGTATCTTCAGCGATGGCGACAATGTTGCCGCCGTCGATGGTGGTCATCGCTTCGATACCGGTATTGAACGGTAGCGCTTTGATCTGACGCAGAATGTCCACCGGCAAGGGTAATGGTCGCGGCAATTTATGGACCATAAAATCCGACATGGTTGCGCCGTAATGCCACAATCTGTGATCGCCTTCGAACGACACGATCATGCCGGATCCCGGGATTTCGGTCAGGGCCTCGGCATCGCCCTCGGCCTTGGCGCTACAGCCGGTCATGGACCTACCTTTAAGGTCTAACATCGGCGCAATGGTCAAGTTATGGACTGTGGTCAGGCGCCCGCCCTGATAGCCCAAATTGGCGCCGATCCAGTAGCCGCAATCCGATACGGCAAGCATTTGACTGCCGTCTTCGGACACGATCAAGGACGACAGGCCGCCAAACCGATTGTCAGAGCTTTTGAGGTGCAGGCCACCCATATACACGAGCTTGCCGACTTGGGTCCGTTTGCGGTCCTCAAGATGCAGCACGATGGGGTCGGCGCTAAGTGGGACGGTGGCGGCGACATCCGTGGGTTTGGTCAGCACCGGGATATCAGCCTTTGCCGCAAATAGTGCTGACGATAAGCCAAGCGGGCATAGGGCGGCGGCAGACAGAAAAAAGCCTGCGCCGAGAAAGCGTTGCACCATATTCCGCGTAACCGTCAGTTCCGAACCCTCATGCCCACTAAAAAATAACGAC
>JBBCIP010000128.1:0-2068 GCA_037189785.1 Alphaproteobacteria bacterium | reverse complement strand
ATGTCGTAGCCCGCAGCGATGAAGTTAGTTTAACTCCAATCGCGCGTACCATCCTTAATATTCCTATTGTATTGTTCCGGATAAACGAACATAAACCCGTTGCCCTTTTAGATGTTTGTCCTCACCGTGCAGTGCCGTTGTCAATGGGTACGGTTGAGGGGGCTCGGATCCGCTGCGCTTATCATGCTCTGGAATTTGATGATATGGGCGTGTGCCGTCATAATCCTCACATAAAAGGAGACCCAACGGCTCTCCGAACACGGAGTTTCACCGTGGTCGAGCGCTACGGGTGCTTGTGGATTTGGCCGGGCGATGCAGATCCGGACCTTACAAAGATTCCGCACTATCCCGAATTCGAGCAAGCCGGTGGATACGCTACAGGCGGTGGATATACCTGGGTTAATGCAAGCTATCTTTTGATGATCGACAATTTGTTTGACCTGTCTCATGCCGAATATCTGCATCCCACGAGTGTTGGCGTACCTGGTGCAAGCAAATACGCAAACTATCGCGTAGTACGAGAAGCCGGTACCGTCAAATTACATTACGATATTCCGAATGTACCGCCACCGCATGTATGGCACGCGGCTTGGAAGAGATCAGAACGCATTGATCAACATGCCTATATGCATTGGACTGGTGGAGGAAATGTCTTTCTTAGCTTGTGTATTACACCGGCAGGACATTCACCATCAGACGGCTGGAATTTGCCATTTTTGCATCTTCTTACCCCTGAAACGGAAAAAACGACCCACTATTTTTGGTTTTTTGCCCGGGATTTTTATTTGGACGATCCAGATCTCACCGGTGCTATCGCAACTGTAAGTAAGCAAGCATTTGAATATGAAGACAAGCCTGTGCTTGAGGCAGCTCAACGCTCCTTGGATATGACTGGCGCCAAGCTCCGTAATTTCACGCATGGGGATGCTGCCTCTGCATCCATACGGAGGGCTATTAGTGACGCGGCTAAGACTGAAAATAGCACCCCTTAGAATTATATTTTTCAATGCCGATTTACTAAGGAGTTTCCTGAAAGAGCATGGTTGCCTCGCATCGTTTCGATATACCCAATTTCTGATAAGCATGCTTGCGATACCAGGTAACCGTGTTCGGTGTTAGGCTGAGGCGACGCGCGATTTCTTTGGCAGAATAGCCTGCTGCAACAAGTTCCAGCGTTTCTCGTTCTCTTATTGTCAGATCTGAAAGACGATCATTCGTTTTATTTAACGTTTCTTTTTTATTATTTTCTTTCAAACTGGGCCAGTCAGTCGCCAATGCCTTCACACCTAAAGAATGAAAACGCTTAAAACAACGCAATTTATATACATTTGGTTCTAAAGCGAGGACCGTGTTTAGAAGAGCTTTTGCCTGTTTTTTCTTGCCGTTGAGTGCCAAAGCAATGACCTTGAGCACCAATATGCTGATGCCATTAAGCCCCCGTTTATTGTAATTGCACAATAACATTGCAGACTCTAATATATCTATTGCTTCTTGATATTCGCAATTAGATATTTTTATCCAACCCTGAGCGATAACCAAAAGTTCGTAAATATGAGGATCTCGCTTGGCGTCGATTTGTTCATGATTGAAGTCTGATATTATCTTTTGAGCAGCCGTGCCTTCACCTGTGGCTAAATAAATAATTGCCATACGAATATCTAATTCGTTGGCGATACGAGACCACCCTTGATGCTTAGCGACAGATATAGCTCGGGCAATATGATTTATTGCGGCAGATACTCCCATCGTTTGAGCTTTGATTTCCGAAGTACTTGCATAGAATGCAAGAAATACAGGTGGCCAACCATCGTATCCGTTTAGGACCCGTGTTTCGATAGAGTCAATCTCGATTTCCGATAGACTATCGTCATTGATTTCCCAATCAATCATGGCGGAAAAAATTTGTATCATTGTCTGATGTCGTTGCAGAAACGCACCGTGAAGTCGTAAACCCGAGACGAATTCAGCTTTTCGCATAAATTCGCTTGCCGTTTTCATCCGGCCGAGGCGGAAACAGCATAAACCGCTGACAGTTAAAGCATAAACCTGTGCATAATGGATGGAATTA
>JBBCIP010000127.1:0-15918 GCA_037189785.1 Alphaproteobacteria bacterium | reverse complement strand
CGAGCCCGGTGGTGACACTGAGTGTCCACCGTCAGTGCCGGACTTGACCCGGCAATCCATTCTTGCGGTATTTCCAATAATTGCGCGATGGACCACCGGGGCTAGCCCGGTGGTGACAGTTGGGGTTTGTGGCAACAGGCCCTGGGATCTTAACCTATAAACGGAACTATCCAAAACCTTCCCGTGTTCTACCTTTGTGGAACAGGAACCAAAACCATATCGGGCCCCGGCTTTTACGGTGCCGGCGGGCGTGCGGCGTGGGTTATGGATTGGCGGGATTGTCCTTTCTGTAATCATCGGCCTCATTCTGCTGTTTGGTGTCGTGATGTATGTCACCAAGGGCTCGTTTCTCAAAAGCACGGTTGAAAATTATGCGGCGCGGACGTTGGATCGGGCGGTCGAGATCGACGGTGGGTTCATGCTCTACCCGCGGCCGCATATTCGGCTTTATGCTGAAAATATTCGCGTCAGCAATCCTGACTGGGCCGAAGCCGATGATTTCTTTCGGGCGGAAAAGCTCGACGTTGAAATCAATTTGTGGCGCTTGCTCGGCGGTGGGCTGACGTTTAATAAATTCTTTTTGGATCGCGGCGCGCTCGAATTGGAACGCGGGCCCGATGATTTGCGGACGTGGATGTTTTCCGATCAACCGTCGGAAGATCCTTTGACTATTCCGATCATTCGCGAAGGAAAAATTTCGCAATCAGGGTTGCGCTATATCGATAAGGCCAGCGACTTTGCTTTGACCGCGCGCATCGGCGATATTGTCGCCGATCAAGATGGGCGGCGGGCGCCGTTGGTGATCGAGGGCGAGGGGACGTTGCGGCGCGATCCGTTCACGCTCGAAGCCCGTATCGAGGCACCCGATAGTTTTTTCCGCCACGACCGCAGCGACATCTCATTGTTTGCCAAAGCCGCACGGAGCGAGTTGCGGGTCAGCGGTAGTTTGGCGTCGCCATCCACCTTGCAAGATGCCGATCTTAAAGTGACGTTGAAAGGCCGCTCGTTGGATGCACCGTTTGCGTTGATCGGTGTGGTGGTGCCGGCGACGCGGCCCTATAATTTGCAATCACAATTGACGATTGACGACAGCGCCTGGCACTTCAATAGTCTCAGCGGTAAAATCGGCGACAGCGACATGGGCGGTCAATTGATTATTCGCAGCATCGCCAATGATCGCTTGTTTTTGGAAGCCGATTTAAAATCAAAGGTGCTCGATATTCTCGACGTCGGGCCGTTGATCGGGATATCGCCGCAAGCCCTGGACGAGAAGGGCGGTGACGGTGCCATCAAAATCGCTGCCGATAAAACACCGCGCGTGTTGCCCAATGCGTCGCTTGCAATCGATGCGCTCGACCGTTTCGATGCCCGCGTTAAATATCGGGCCGACAGCGTGCGGGCGCCGGATTTACCACTTGAAAATGTGCAGCTTGATTTTACGCTCGATGATCGCATTTTGTCGTTTGATCCGTTGGCGATCAATCTGGCAAAGGGTCGTGTTGAAGCCAAGATCGTCATCAACGCCCGCAAGCTTCCGGTGGTGACGCGTTATAATGTGGCCATGCGTGATATGCAGCTCGCGTCTTTTGTGCGCTCGGCCGGGTTGAGCGATAAAAATGCCAAGGGCATGTTGCGCGGGCGCATCGACTTGGTCGGCACCGGCGACAATGTGCATCAGTCGCTGGCTACATCCAACGGTCGCATCGCCATCATCATTCCGAACGGCCAGTTCAATGTGTTCGCCGCCCAATTGGCGGAATTGGATGCGGGCAATGTGCTCAGGCGTATTCTGACCGATAAAAAAGATAAAGCTATGGTGATCCGCTGCGGCCTGGTCGGCTTTACGGTGAAGGATGGCATCGCCGAAGCCGATCCGATCATCATCGATATGGATAAAACGAAAATGAACACGACGGGCAAGATCAGTTTCAAGGATGAAAGCCTTGATCTGAAATTCCAAGCCTTATCGAAAGATTTCAGTTTATTGTCGGGGCAATCACCGATTTATATCGGCGGTCACTTCGCCGATCTTAAAGTTAACCCTGTGTCGGGGCAGTTGCTGGCACGCGGTGGAATTGCCGCGGCGCTTGGTATCGTTGCTACACCGTTTGCGGCCATACTCGCCTTTGTCGATGTCGGTGGAACCAAGGACGCAGCGTGCGAGCCGTTGTTACAAGGCTTACCCGCCGACGCAGAAAAAGCTGCGCGCGACGCTCAGCAGAAAAAGAACAAATAGATTTAAAGCCCGGCTCGCAGGTCGGCGATGCCTTGGCGTGCTAATGTGTCGGCGCGCTCATTGCCTTCGTTGCCGTCATGGCCGCGCACCCAAATCCACTCGACCGTATGACGATCAAGCGCTTGTTCCAACGCTTGCCATAGATCGGCATTTTTCACCGGCTTTCGATCGGCGGTGCGCCAACCGTTTTTTTTCCAATTGTGAATCCATTTGGTGATGCCGTCCTGAACATAGCGGCTGTCGGTATGAAGGTGGACGGTGCAGGGCCGCTTCAACGCATTCAACGCTTCGATCGCAGCTTGCAATTCCATGCGATTGTTGGTGGTCTCGGCAACACCACCATAGAGTTCGCGTTCGTTGCCTTGCCACAGCAACACGGCACCCCAGCCGCCCGGGCCGGGGTTGCCGGAACAGGCGCCATCGGTGTAAACCTCCACCGTGGTCATAACCCGTAGCTTTCCGGTGACGGCACTTTTTGATGAAACCGCAAGCGATCCAAAAACGGGATCGGGTTGTGCGGCCGCACCAACGCGCCATCCACTTGATTGCGCCAATCATAAAGTCGGGTCAGCAAAAAGCGTAGCGCCGCACCCCGGCATAAAATCGGGAACATCTCGATCTCGCGCGCGCTCATCGGGCGCTTGGCCATATAGCCTGCAACCATGTGCCGGGTTTTGGTCGCGTTGAAATCGCCGTTCGGCTCGAAACACCAAGCGTTAACGCAAATCGCCAGGTCATAAGCAAAGGCGTCGTTGCAGGCGAAATAGAAATCGATCAAGCCAGACAACTGATCGCCGAGGAAGAACACGTTATCCGGAAACAAATCGGCGTGAATAACACCGCTTGGTAAATCCTCTGGCCACACCGATTTCAAATAAGCCAATTCATCGACGATGGTTCGTTCCAAATCTTTTTCGACCACATCGGCACCGGGCGCGCATTTGGCGGCTAAATCTTCCCAGCCATTGAGCGACAGGGCATTGATGCGATAGCCGTCGAAATCTTTAGCGGCGGCATGAAGCTCGGCCAGCGCGCCACCGACCGCGCCGCATTGCGCCGGGCTCGGGCGCTTCAAAGAAATCCCGTTCAAAAAACTGATCATCGCCGCCGGGCGGCCGCATAATGTTTTCAGCGCTTGGCCGTCGCGATCATGGACCGGTTGCGGGCAGTTCACGCCACGTGCCGCCAAGTGATCCATCAAATTGATGAAATACGGTAAGTCTTCGGCCTTCACCCGTTTTTCGTAAAGCGTAAGGATATAACTTCCGCCCGTGGTTTGCAGCAGGTAGTTGGAATTTTCAACGCCTTCGGCGATGCCTTTGAAGGTCAGCACCGTACCGATATCATAATCGGCAACGAATTCGCTGATATCATCGGCGGAAACATCGGTATAAACGGCCATGATCTTTATGCGCTTAAAGCTGAGGGAAGTTTGAAACTGACATTTTCGGTGGCGGTCGTCACCGTTTCGATGGTGGTGGTGTAGCGCGTGGCGAACGCCGCCAGTACTTCTTCGACCAAGGTTTCGGGCGCAGATGCCCCGGCGCTGATGCCGATGGTGGAAACACCGTCGAACCACGACCAATCGATATCCGCAGCGCGCTGCACCAAATGAGATTTGGTGCCGGATTTTTTCGCGACCTCGACCAGCCGCAACGAATTCGATGAATTGGGTGCGCCGATCACGACCACCAGATCGCACGCGTCGGCAATGGCCTTGACCGCGTTTTGGCGGTTGGTGGTGGCGTAACAGATATCTTCTTTTTTGGGCGTGTTGATCGCGGGAAAACGACGACGCAGGGCCGCGACGATTTCGGCGGTGTCATCGACCGACAATGTGGTTTGCGTGATATAGGCCAAGCGGTCGGGATCGCGCGGTGTGAATGTTTCCACGTCATCCACCGTTTCGATCAAGGTGATGCTGCCGTCGGGCACTTGGCCCATGGTGCCGATTACTTCCGGGTGACCGGCGTGACCGATCAACACCATCTCGTGACCGGTTTTGTGATGGCGCTCGGCTTCGCGATGAACCTTGCTGACCAGCGGGCAGGTGGCATCAAGGTAAAGCATATTGCGGCGCTCAGCCTCAGCCGGGACGTCTTTCGGCACGCCATGGGCCGAAAACACGACCGGGGCATCGGTTGGCACCTCATCCAATTCATCGACAAAGATCGCACCGCGCTTTTCCAGACTTTCGACCACAAAACGATTGTGGACGATTTCGTGACGGACATAGACCGGCGGCCCGTATTTTTCCAATGCACGGTCGACGATTTGAATAGCCCGATCGACCCCGGCGCAAAAGCCGCGCGGGTTGGCGATCAAGATCTTCAGGGTCGGTTTTGTCTGCGCTGTCGTCATTGATGTCGTCGTTGATGTCATCATGGGCCGGGTTATACACGATCTTGCCTAGGCATGGCTAGGACCATGGCTCACATGGCACCACCGGGCTCGATAGCGAAGATGGCACCACCAGCCCCCCCCACATGGATTGCCGGGTCAGGCCTGGCAATGACGACTGGGTTAAACCGTCCCCACCGGGCTCGACCCGGTGGTCCATGGCTCCATAGGCACGGCGGTCCCGAAGATGACCCCAGCATGGATTGCCGGGTCAAGCCCGGCAATGACGGCATGGTTTAAACTGTCACCACCGGGCTCGACCCGGTGGTCTATGGCTCCATAGGCACGGCGGTCCCGAAGATGGCCCCAGCATGGATTGCCGGGTCAAGTCCGGCAATGACGTAGGAAGACGGGTGGCGTTTATTCCCGATCCGACCAACCGACCCCGAGTTTCATGGCTTTTTTCATGGCGGTGGGCAGGCCGCTGTCGCCGAGGTTTTTGATCGGCCACCACATCCCCTCGGGCAAGCCGCGTTTGCGGGGCTTGGCCAGGCGGATGGCCATCACGCTGAGATCGAGGTGGAAATGGGTGAACGTATGGCGGGCCTGGCCGACATGATCCCAGTCAAGCTCTGATAGCAGAGCCTCATTCTCATTACCGTCCCAGCCGACGCTCGGGAACGCGGTCATGCCACCCAATAGCCCCTGGGGCGGACGGCGGATCAGGAATACCGCGGGCTCGCCGCTATCGGGATGCGGGGCCTCAAGCCAAAAGGCAATGCCTTGGCGTACCGGCTTTTCTTTTTCCGCGGCTTTGCGGGGCAACTCTTCGGCAATGCCCCGGGCATGGGCGGCGCAGGATTTGACCCACGGGCACAGCAGGCATTTGGGTTTACGCGGGGTGCAGATGGTGGCGCCCAGATCCATCACCGCCTGGGCATAATCCCCGGGCCGGGTCGCGGGCGTCAGCGCGGCGGCCTTTTGCTTCATCAGCGGTTTGACCTCCGGCAGCGGATCCTCAAGCGCGAAAATGCGGGCCATGACCCGCTCGACATTGCCGTCGACCACGGTGGCCGGAACATCAAAGGCAATCGCCGCAATCGCCGCCGAGGTATAGCCGCCGATGCCGGGCAGGCTACTGAGCCCATCAAGCGTTTTAGGGAACTTGCCGCCATGGTCGGTGGTGATGGCCACGGCACATTTATGAAGGTTGCGGGCCCGGGCGTAATAGCCAAGCCCGGCCCAGGCCGTCAGCACATCCTCGATCGGGGCGGCGGCCAGATCGCTGACTTTGGGCCAGAGTGTCAGAAATTTATGAAAATACGGAATCACCGCCGGGACCGTGGTTTGTTGCAGCATAACCTCGCTCAGCCACACCCGATAAGGGTCAGTTTTTTTAATCGCGCCGGGCGGGGCCCGCCACGGCAGGGTCCGGGCATGGCTGTCATACCATTTTAAAAGTGTCGCGGCGGACGGAAGCGTTGCGGTACGAACAGAATGACGTAGCATAGAAATGGGCGGTCCTCGGGTTGCGGGATCACCAGTTAAAGGATAAGTCGCGATGGTGACAAGAGGCCGTAAAATAACAGAAGACAAGCCGCGCCGCAGCAAGGGCAGCGGCCTGCCCAGGAGCGTGGCCGATTCGCTGGCTCGGATCACCAAAACCATCTGTAGCAAGCAAGGCTTCACCCAAAGCGAGATTATTACCCGCTGGAAAGATATCGTCGGTCCCGTATTGGCCGTCCATGTGGTGCCGGATCGGTTGGTTTTCTCCAAGGGGGGCAAGGGCGGCACGCTGCATGTTTTGGCCGATACCGCCTTCGCATTGGAGCTCCAACATCTGGAGCCGCAGGTGCTCGAGCGAATCAACGGCTACTTCGGATATCCGGCGATTGCCCGAATCGCCATCAAACAATCACCTATCTATTTGAAAACATATAAGAAACGTAACATTTTACGGCCCCAGGCCGCCGATAAGGCCGATGCCGAGGCTCTGGTCCCGGCTATGGAGAACCAAAGTTTGCAAGCGGCGCTGACATCTTTAGGCTCTTATGTGATGGCCGATACGCGCCAGGAATCCCGCCAAAAACCTGGTCGAACCGGGGGGGCACGGGGGTCCCTGGGGCCTCGACCATAATTTCGCCTATTGAGGCCACTAGCATCGGAACCTATACTAACCCCCAACATATAGTGGTGAGTAATGACCAAGCATCAAGATAAGCGTTTTGGTAAAGCTTTGCGGCAATTCGGGCTGGCGGCGGTTACGGCTGTCATCATGGCGGCTCCCGGATTCGGGCCGGGCGCCATCGCCGCAGCCGAAAAGATCGCCCCGCCACCGGCAACCCCGGCCGCGCAAAAGAAATATGACGGCTATACGGATATCGTCCTCGGCAACAAAGACGCCCCGATCAAAGTGATCGAATATGCGTCGATGACCTGTGGTCATTGCGCGGCGTTTCACAATGATGTGTTCAAGGATTTCAAGAAAAACTACCTCGATACCGGCAAGGCCAGCTATGTGCTGCGGAATTTTGTGACCAATCCGGCCGATCTTGTGGCCTCGATGGTCGCGCGCTGCGCCCCGACACAGCGGTTCTACGCCTATACCGATCTATTCCTGACCCGTCAGGCGACCTGGATCAAGCCATGGCAGGACATGGGCAACCTTGATCCCAAGACCCCGTTGGTCGATGTCGCCATTGCTGCCAAGATGGATCAGTTTGTGCGCCCGGCCGGGATGTCATTGGACAAGTTCAAGGCCTGCATGGCCGATGACGGCGTCCAAGAAGATCTGATGCGGCAACGCCAAGAAGGCATCACTAAGTTCGACATTAAAGGAACGCCGACGATTATCATCAACGGCAAGGTTTATGACGGTGAGCATAAATATGCCGCCTTCGAAAAAGCGATATTGGCTGCGAAAAAATAAGGGAGACGACGGGCGTGCATTTCACCCGGCTCAGGCTTTCAGGCTTCAAGTCTTTTGTCGATCCGACCGAACTTCTGATTGAAGAAGGGCTGACCGGCGTGGTCGGCCCCAATGGTTGCGGCAAATCGAACTTGCTGGAAGCCTTGCGCTGGGTGATGGGCGAAAATTCAGCGAAGTCGATGCGCGGTTCCGGCATGGACGACGTTATTTTCGCCGGGACGGCCAATCGCCCGGCCCGCAATCTCGCTGAAGTGCAGCTTTATATCGATAACTCGACCCGCCACGCGCCGCCGCAATTCAACGATGAGATCTTCCTCGAAGTGACGCGCCGGATCGAACGCGAAAGCGGCTCGGCTTATAAAATCAACGCCCGGGATGTGCGGGCGCGCGATGTGCAATTGCTGTTCGCCGATATGGCGACCGGGGCCCATTCACCGGCGCTGGTCAGCCAAGGCCGCGTCGGCATGCTGATCAACGCCAAGCCGCGCGATCGCCGGGCTTTGCTCGAAGATGCGGCCGGGATCAGCGGTTTGCACAGCCGTCGTGACGAAGCCGAGCGGCGCTTGAAAGCGGCCGAAGATAATTTGCTGCGCCTGAACGACATCATGCAGCAGATCGACGGCCAGATTCAAAGCTTGCGCCGTCAAGCGCGCCAGGCTGTGCGCTATCGTGAACTCAGCAAAGCCATCCGCCAGCATGAAGCGGTGGTGTTGTTCCTCGAATGGAAAACGGCGGCGGTTAAGCTGCTCGAAGCCGAAAACGCGCTCAAGATCATCGAGGAGCGGGTCGAAGAAATCAATGTGACGGCGGAAACCGTCGCTGAAAATCAGGCTATTTTGTCGGCTGAATTGCCGGCGCTGCGTCATGCCGAGCAGGAACGGGCCAATACGCTTCATATCCTGGCCGTGGCCCGGGACGGCTTGGCCAAGGAAGAACGCGCGATCGCCGAAGCGGCGGCGCGGTTGACGGCGCAACGCGATCAAGTCAACCAAGACATTGCCCGCGAAGGCTCGTTGTTGGCCGATGCCACCACGGCGACCGAACGGCTCGAAGAAGAACGCTTTGAATTGCAGATCGCGAGCGAAGGCGAAGCCGATGCGCAAGCCGAAGCCGCCGCCGCGGTCGAAGCTGCAGTGCGGGCGGCTGGCAATCGCGAAGCCGAACTCGATACGGTCAAAAGCAAACTGGCCGCAGCAGGGGCTGAACGGAATCGTCTGTCGCAAGTGACGGCTGCCGCCGAAGGCCGGTTGATGCGTCTTTATCGCGACCGTGAAAATCTTGAAAGCCGCTTGGCCGATGTTGCCGCCTTGCCGGATATGACCGCGGTTGAGACCGAGCAAGAAGCAATTTTGTTGCTTGATGAACAGATCGCCGAACAGGCGATGACCTTGGAAATCGCCCGCGAAACGGTCGAATTGGCACGCGATACCGAACGCGAAGCGCGCGACGAAACCGAAAGCCGCCGCACCGAATTGGCGCGCATCGAATCCGAACGCGAAACCTTGACCCGGATGCTGAATGCCGGGCAGGCCAAAGGCAAAACGCCGATTACCGAGCATCTTTCGGTCCATCCCGGTTATGAAGCGGCGTTGGGCGCGGCGTTGGGCGATGACCTTGAAGCACCGCTTGCTGATCAAGGGGCCGAAGACGCGCAAATCCGGTGGCGCTCGCTGGACCAGCTTGATCCGATCCCGGCCTTGCCGTTCGGTGCTGAGCCATTGGCGAATTTTGTCGATGCGCCCCCGGCTTTGGCGCGGCGCTTGTCGCAGGTCGGTGTGGTGTCCGGCGAAGACGGCCCACGCTTACAAAGTGATCTGTTGCCCGGCCAGCGCTTGGTGTCGAAAGATGGCGCGTTGTGGCGCTGGGACGGGTTCGCCGCATCGGCCGATGCCCCGACCGCTGCGGCCATTCGGTTGTCGCAACGCAATCGCTTGAATGATCTTGCCGTTGCCGGGACCAAGGCCGGTGATGCCCTGGCGGTCGCGAAAACCGCTTTGGAGGTTGCGATCCAGCGCACAGCCGAAGCCGTGAATGCTGAAAAGGCGGCCGTGCAAAGCTTGCGCTCGATGGAAGCGTCTTTGGGCGATGCCCGCAAGCGCTTGACCGAAGCCGAACGCCGTGCCGCGCAATCCCAGGCTCAGCAATCGGCGTTGAAGGAAAGCATCGCCCGCCTCGAAGGCGACATTGCCGAAACCGCCGAGGACAAAGCGGCGGCTGCCGCAGCGGTCGAAGATTTGCAGCCGACCGATGAATTGAATGCCGAGCTCGACGCGTTGCGCGAAGAGGTCGAAGGCTATCGCCTGCGTCTGGCCGAAGCCCGCGCCGCCCATGACACCATCGCCACTCAAGCCCGCATCCGCACCCAACGGATGCAAACCATCGGCAATGAATTGGCCGCCTGGAAACAGCGTCTTGCCGGTGCCGAAGCGCAAAATCAAGCTCTGATCGATCGTCGCTATGCCGCCGAACAAGAATTGGCGGCCCTGGCGGAGCGTCCCGAAGAAATCCGGCTCGAACAAGAAAATCTCGATGCTGAGATCGCCCGGGCCGATGCCGCCCGCCGCGAAGCCGCCAAGGCTTTGGCCGATACCGAAGCCCGCGCCTCTGCCGTCGAACGCGAATACCGGCAAATTCAGACGACTTTGTTGGAAGCGCGCGAATCACGGGCGCGGATTGAGGCCAGCTTGGAGCAAATCGCCGAGCGTCGCCGCGCCGCCGCTCATCGCATTGGCGAGGAGTTTGAATGCGCGCCCGCCGACGTGCTCGAAAAAGCCGAAGTGGCCGAGGAGCCGGAGCGTCTCGATGTCGTCGAAAACAAACTGCAGGACCTGAAGCGCGATCGCGACCGCTTGGGCGCCGTCAACCTCCGGGCCGATGTGGAGCTTGAGGAGTTTGAAACCCAGCTCGGCGGTCTGACCACGGAACGCAGCGATCTTGAGGAAGCGATATCCAAGCTGCGTCACGCGATCTTCAGCCTGAACAAAGAAGGGCGCGAGCGGCTGCTTGCCGCCTTTGGCGAGGTAAACGCCCATTTCTCCAGCCTTTTCAAGACGTTGTTCGGTGGTGGCGAAGCCTATCTGCAATTGACCGAAGCCGAGGACCCGCTGGAAGCCGGGCTCGAAATCATGGCCAGCCCGCCCGGCAAAAAGCTGCAATCGCTGTCGCTATTGTCCGGGGGAGAGCAAGCGCTGACCGCTTTGTCACTGATTTTTGCGGTGTTCATGACCAATCCAGCCCCGATCTGCGTGCTGGACGAAGTGGACGCCCCGCTCGATGACGCCAACGTCGAGCGGTTGTGCAAGCTTCTGGAAGAAATGGTCAATCGCACTGCCACCCGATTCTTGGTGGTGACCCATAATGCCGTCACCATGTCGCGGATGAACCGGTTGTTCGGTGTCACCATGGCGGAACGCGGGGTCAGCACGCTGGTGTCTGTGGACCTCGAACGGGCTGAAAAATTGGTGGCTGCGGAATAGCCGTTCGCATTAACCTTTTTTTCGCTATCCTTCCTTCGGCAGTGTTCGGAACACGGCCGACTGTAAAGAATTTTTCATATATAATTTCTTATATAATTCAATGTGTTGATTAAGTTCATCCAATTCGTTGTGCGGCGCCCTCTTGAATCTTGACAGGGGGGAGTATCTGACACTATGGTGCGCTCGACTTTTTCGGCACAGGGCTTGAAAAAGCGGCGTTTCCAAGCGATTTCGCGAAAGGAGCGGGGGCATGACAAACCGTGGTGACGAACCCGGCACCCCAGCACATAAACGTGAAGGCTTTGAAGCCCGGTTAGAAAAGGCCCTGAGTAGGGGGAAGGCAAAACCGTCGGCGCGGCTCAACGAGACCAGCGCATTCGGAATTGCAACGCGGTTGGTGGCGGAACTCGTCGCCGGTCTCGTGGTCGGTGGCGGTTTGGGGTGGTTCCTGGATCGTTGGCTCGGCACTTCGCCTTGGCTGTTGATAGTGTTTTTCGCGCTCGGTGCGGTGGCTGGTATCAGCAATGTTTTCCGTGCGGCGCGGCAGATGAATGCGATCCGGACTCCCGAGGAAACTCAAAAGTCCGATGATCGTTCGGAACATGACCGAGATAAAGGGGACCCCCGTGGCCGATAACCACAGCCCGCTTGCACAATTCGAAATCAAGCGCCTCGTACCGATCGAGGTCGGCGGTTACGATATTTCGTTTACCAATTCTGCGCTGTTCATGGTCGTGGTGGTGCTTGCCATCACCCTGTTTCTGAGCGTGGGCATGAGCCGCCGCGCCATCATCCCTGGCCGCTGGCAGGTCATGGTCGAAAGTGTTTACGAGTTTGTCGCTGGCATGCTCCATGACACGGCGGGCCACGAAGCGCGCAAGTTCTTCCCCTTCGTCTTTACGCTGTTCATGTTCGTGCTCGGCGCGAACTTGGTCGGCATGATCCCCTATAGCTTCACCGTAACCAGCCATATCATTGTGACCTTTGCCTTGGCTTTGACGGTGTTTCTGGTGGTCACCTTGGTTGGTTTCTACAAACACGGCCTTCACTTCTTGTCGTTGTTTGTCCCCAAAGGTGTTCCGGTGGTTATGTTGCCGGTCATTGTCATCATCGAAGTGATCTCCTATCTGTCCCGTCCTTTGAGCCTGTCGGTTCGTTTGTTCGCCAATATGTTGGCGGGCCACACCATGCTTAAAGTGTTCGGTGGCTTTGTGGCGGCGCTTGGTGTGTTCGGAATTCTGCCGGTGGCCTTCATGGTTGCGCTGACCGGTCTCGAGTTTGTCGTCGCGATTTTGCAGGCTTATGTGTTCGCTGTTCTGACCTGCATCTATCTCAATGACGCCATTCACCTTCACTAAACGTTTTCTTATCAGTCTCTTAAACCTAAAAGGATCTACTCATGGACGTTGAAGCAGCAAGAATGATCGGTGCGGGCCTCGCCTGCTTCGCTCTTATCGGCGCCGGTCTCGGCATCGGCAACATCTTCGGTAGCTATCTTGCCGGCGCTTTGCGCAATCCGGCTGCTGCACCATCGCAGTTCACCAACCTGCTTCTGGGCTTCGCCCTTGCTGAAGCAACCGGCCTGTTCGGCCTGGTGGTTGGCCTCGTCATCCTGTTCGGCTAAGGCCAGCGGGTTTAGATTGACGCTGTTCGATTGCGACGGTCGGGGCTTCAGGCTCTAGGCCGTCGTAGTGTGCTTATCGATACCTACTCTAGTGACAAGAGGGCGACATGCCTCAGCTCGTAGTCGCGGATTTCCTACCCCAGCTGTTTTGGTTGGTTCTGACATTCGCTACGCTGTACTTAGTTTTGGCTAATGTATATTTGCCGCGGATTGCGTCCGTGCGCGAAGATCGTGCGAAGCGCGTATCCGCCGATTTGGACGCTGCTGAAAGTTTGAAGCGGCAGGCAGATGAAGCCAAGGTCGCGTATGAAGCCTCTTTGGCTGCTGCCAAGGCAACAGCGCAAAAGATCGTTGCTGACACCCAGGATGCGATCAAGCTTCGCAGCGAAACCCGGCAGCATGACGTTGCCGCCAAGATCAACGCCGATGCGGATGCCGCAGAAGCGCAGATCCAAGCGGCAAAAGCCGAAGCTTTGGCTGGTATTCGCGATGTTGCCGCTGATGTTTGCCGCGATATCGTCGCCAAAGTGGCCGGGATCACGGTTGATGATGCCGCCATCCGCCAAGCTGTCGACGCGAAGTTTAAGGCTGCGGCAGGGGGACAAGGCTAATGGCTATTATTCATGATGCAACCTTCTGGGTTGCCGTTTCTTTGATCCTGTTCATCGCTTTGTTGGTGTGGAAAAAAGTTCCGCAACTGATCGCCGGTGCACTTGATAAAAAGATCGACAGCGTTCGCGCCGAGATCGACGAAGCCCGGGCTTTGAAGGAAGAAGCGCAAAGCTTATTGGCACAATGGCAACGTGATCAACGCGAAGCCGCCAAGACCGCGCAGGATCTGATTGCCGGGGCCGAGCGTGAAGCCAAGCTTTTGAATGCAGAAGCCGAGCGTAGCCTGGACGAGCTGATCACCCGTCGCACTGCCCTGGCGCAACAAAAAATTGCCCAAGCCGAAGCGGACGCCGTGAAGGAAGTCAAGCAAGTCGCCGTGGCTGCCGCCACCGCTGCTGCCGCTGAAATCATTGCTCAGCATCTTTCGGACAAAGACCGCGCGGCCTTGGTCAATGATGCGATCCAAGGGTTGGATAAGCGCGTTCACTAAGCCGCGATCTTTATCGAATACAAAAGCCCCGATTTGTCGGGGCTTTTTTTTATGGCCGGCTGAGATCGCTCAAACAATCAATCTTCTTCTAAAGCGGCAAAGCGATCGGCCAGGTAATCGACCAAAAGCCGGACCGATGGTAGAAGCCCACGGCGCGAGGCGAACACGGCATGGATGATTTCCCGCCGCGGCTCCCAGCCGGGAATAACTTGGATCAGCTCGCCACGTTTAAACTGATCCCGGACCATCATGCGCGGCAATTGCACGATGCCGACCCCGGCCACCGCCGCCGTCCTGAGCGCGAACATGCCTTGCGTGACAAAGCGCGGTTTGTGGTGAATGGCGGCATGGCTGCCGTCGGGGCCGATCAAATTCCATACATGATCCTGTTGCGGTAGGCCCAAATCCAGGCTTGGAAAATCAGCGAGCGCGCTCGGGTGTCGTGGCGTGTCGGCGGCGGCCAGCAGTTTCGGGCTCCCGACCAGGCATTGCCCACGGTCGGCAAACACCCGCATCACAAGCTCGCTGTCGTCGAGCGGGGCCGGGCGCACCCGGATGGCAATATCGATGCCTTCGCCGACCACATCGACGCGGCGATTGGTTTCCTCCAGATGGATCTCGACCCGGGGGTGGAGCATCATAAAATCGGCGACCATGACCGCGACCCGGGCATCCAGCAAAGCGACCGGGCAGGTCATGCGGACAATGCCGCAGGGCTCGGCATGCAGGATAGCGATGGCCTCATCGGCAGTATCCGCCTCGACCAGCATGGCTTTGCAATGGCGATAGTAGATCTGCCCGATCTCGGTCACGGCAAAACGCCGGGTCGAGCGCTGGATCAAACGGACGCCCAGGCGTTCTTCCAGCAAGGCGATACGACGGCTGAGCTTGGATTTGGGGATGCCGAGCAGCCGGGCCGCCGCCGCGAATCCGCCATGGTCTACGACCTGGGCATAATAATAAAGATCATTGAGATCGCGCGATGGAGGACTACTCATCTATTGTTCCATATATAGGACAATGAAATGCAATTATGCCATCTACCCGATTGATTGTCTCATTATTATATTTCTTGATGAAGCGAGGCTCTCAGGGCCTCTGACCCTTGAGGCTTTAGCCCGATGGGTCCTAGGAAAGGAAATGTCATCATGAAAAAGATCTTAGGCGTCTATAGCCCACCCCGTCCTCACTGGGTCGGTGACGGTTTTCCGGTGCGGACCTTATTCAGTTATGATGGATTCGGACAACGGATCAGCCCGTTTCTGCTGCTTGATTATGGTGGTCCCTATGACTTTAAACCGATTGATCCGGCCAGCGATCGGAAACGCGGCGTCGGCCAACATCCGCACCGCGGCTTTGAAACCGTGACCATCGTTTACCAAGGCGAGGTCGAACATCGTGACTCAACCGGTGCCGGTGGCATCATCGGTCCCGGCGACGTGCAATGGATGACGGCGGCGGGTGGTATTGTTCACGAAGAATTCCATTCTCCGGCGTTCGCTCAAAAAGGCGGGACGTTTGAAATGGTGCAGCTGTGGGTCAATTTGCCCGCCAGCGACAAGATGGCTGATCCACGCTATCAAACTTTGTTGAATGCCGACATTCCATCGGTCGCCTTGCCGGATAATGCCGGTCATGTGCGTGTCATCGCGGGTGACTATGATGGCCACCTTGGACCGGCACAAACGTTTACGCCGATCAATGTGTGGGATGTGCGGATGACGCAAAACGGCGTGACCCGGTTTGATGTTCCTGATGGCCATACTTTGGCACTCGTCGTCTTGACCGGCACGATCATGGTCAACGGCACCGAGATCGCGCGGGCTGGGCAGTTTGTCCAGTTGGATCGCGACGACAGTGGTGTCGTGATCGAAGCCAATAATGACGTGACGCTGTTGTTACTCAGTGGTGAACCGATTGATGAGCCGATTGTCGGTCGTGGCCCGTTCGTTATGAACAGCCAGGAAGAAATCATCAAAGCCATTGAAGATTTCAACAGTGGCCAGTTTGGTCAAGTGACCCGTCATTAACGACGATAGAACACCCCTGGTGCAGGTCTGTGCTGGGGGTGTTTTTTTATGACCTTTCCGTATTTACCCTGTCTCATAAAAAAAGGAGATCGATATGTCTAAACAATACAAGCGCCTTGATAAAAACGATGCCGCCGTGTTGCTCGTGGATCATCAAGCCGGATTGCTGTCCTTGGTGCGT
>JBBCIP010000126.1:0-2798 GCA_037189785.1 Alphaproteobacteria bacterium | reverse complement strand
TTCGTGGTTTATCCACAACTGCAAATAATCCAGGAATTGAGACGGGTATAGGCCTTTATATTGATGAGGTTTATATCGGTCGTTCTTTTGCCTTTGTCACAACATTAATGGACATTGACCGGGTAGAGGTTTTGCGCGGGCCACAGGGAACGTTGTTTGGTCGCAATACAGTGGGCGGTGCTATGAATATATTCACCACCATGCCCAGTGAACAGTTTACGGCTGAAGCGGATCTTACATATGGAAATTATGATCTGATTCAGCTTCGGGGTTCCATTGGCGGAGCAATCGTTGAGGATAAGGTCTTCGCTAAAATTTCCGGGACTTTTAAAAAGCGAGACGGGTATTTAGAAGACTTCGCCAGTGGCCAAAAATATAACAATGAAGATTCCTGGTCTACCCGCGCTAAAGTGTTGATTAAGGCTGCTGATAATCTGGATGTGGTTCTGACCGCTGATTATTATGCAGACGACAATGTGGGTGAAATCATGGATGTTCGCGGCGGTGCGTTAGCGGGCGCTGATCCATACCCTTTAAAGGATCGCTTGGTCGGCACAGATTTCAACAGCTATGGTAAGCGCGAAAGTTACGGCTTTTCTGGTCGATTGAATTGGAGTCTGGATGGATTTGATATTACGTCCATTACAGCCTATCGGTCTCATATGATAGATGGTTTGCTTGACCAGGACTTCAGTGTTGTTGATATATCCTTCACAGGCCGCGAAGAAAAACAGACACAATTCAGCCAGGAACTGCGCCTTGCTTCTGATGCATCTCAGCGCTTTAGTTATATTCTGGGCCTATACTATTTTCATCAAAGTGAAGATGCTATCACGACCGCTAATCTTGGCACAGCGGTGCTAGGCGCTGGCGAGACGGCTTATACAGAAGCGCATATCTCTGGTGATGCTTATGCTGCATTTGCATCATTCAATTATGATATCACCCAACAGTTTTCAATCTCAGGTGGTTTGCGCTATACGTACGAAGATAAAAAATTGGATTATTCACAAACGTTATCTCCCGGTGCGTTTTTGATGCCAATATTGGGAATTGCTATACCCATCGCACCGTTAAAGGATGATATATCCGACAGTGCAGTTTCCGGCGATGTTAGTCTGAATTTTAAACCCACAGATGATATCTTGACCTATGTATCTTATGGGCGAGGGTTTAAGGCTGGTGGTTTCAACGCAAATCTTATGGGTATATCGCCAAGTTTTCTGTCTTTTAAACCGGAATATTTAGACTCTTATGAAATTGGTCTGAAAACAAGCTGGTTCGGTGATCGCTTGCGCCTTAATTTCGCAGCGTTCTACATGGAGTATTCAGATAAACAAGAACAGGCCCTGGCGTGTACAACATTTTTAGTTGTTAATTCATCCAGTGCTAGAAGCAAGGGCTTTGAAATTTAAGCGTTTGCGCGGCCGCACGAGCAATTGCAGCTAATGGGAGGTTTCGGCTATACGGATGCGTCCTATAAATCCTATCCCGAATGCACCCTTGACGCCTTGGGTGGGCCAGTCGATTGTTCCGGCAATAGATTGCAAAATGCACCTAAGTATACGGCAAGCTTTTCGGCGCGTTTTGATCAGCCAGTTTCTGACAATTTGAAATTTTTTGCGCAGGGTGAGATCAGTTACCGCAGCTCAAGCTTTATTCGTGTAGAAAATACCCCGAACTTTATTCACCAAAATCTAACTTTGGTGAACATGAGCGTCGGCATTGAAGATACCGATGGAACGTGGCGCGTGTCGTTGTGGGGTAAAAATATTTTTGATACCGCGAAAGAAGTTCTAAGTTTTGATTTTCTGGGAACAGATTATGCGCACCTGAATGCCCCTAGAACGTATGGCATTGGCCTGAGCATAAAATACTAACCATGCAAAATTTTAAGGACGGCCGGAATTATTGTTCCGGTCGGCCAATTTGTCGAGGTGAGGACATTGAAACTCATAATTGCCGCTATAGTATTTTCGGTGGCCACGAATCAGTCGGCTTTGGCTGATTCTGCTGCGCAGAAATTTAGTCGCGCTCATCACATCCAGAAAGCGATTTCCGATAATATCAAAATAGCCCTGGATGAATTGGAACATCGTGGTGTTCTGGGGGCAGTAGTGGCAATTGAAACAGCGAACGGTAATCGTGCCATTTTCTCCAGCGGTTTTGCAGACAGAGATAAGACGATCCCGATAACTGAGGATCATGCATTTCAGATCGGCAGCCAAACCAAAGTTTTTACGGCTGTTGCCATTATGATGCTGGCGCGGCAAGGGCGACTTTATTTATCCGATCCGGTGGCAAAATATTTGCCTGATATGCCGGGGGATGATACTGCAACCATTGCGCATTTGTTGCATCATACAAGTGGGTTCGCCGATGGCATTCGCCTCTTGGATGAAACGACGGATCTGCCGGATATTGAATTAACTTTTCAAGATATCACACTTCTTAGTCGAATTGAGGGGCAGCGTTTTAAATCAGGCGAGAAATTTGAATACAATAACTTTGCTTATGATGTGCTTGGTGCTGTTATCGAGAAAGTCAGCGGGCAATCATACGACGACTATGTAAAGAAACGTATTTTGCAGCCTTTAGGTTTGAAGCATAGCTTTTCTGCAAGTAAGCTGCCCTGGCCGCAGGCATTGCTTGCTGGTGGTTATATTTATAGTGACAGAAAGCATAGTCCCGTAGCCGCAACTGGGCCGCGTAATCTTTCCTGGGCGTCGAGTGCGGGTGACATGGTTTCTACCGTTGGTGATATGCTGTTATGGTGGAATGCATTGCTTGATCCGAAC
>JBBCIP010000125.1:0-11294 GCA_037189785.1 Alphaproteobacteria bacterium | reverse complement strand
AAATGAAAGCCACGACGCCCCAAGGATGCCAAGCTGCGTTCAATCTCGTGACTATGCCGCCGCACATCTGCTTGGGAAAATTCGAACACCAATCGGTCCGCCAATTCCAAATTGTTGATCATGAAGTCAATAAATTGCGGGAAGAAATCACGATCTTCGAGTGATGCCGACGCAATGTTACAAAAGAAACGGATATTGGGGCGCCGCGGCCCCAGTTTGCGAATAACCTGGATGCAGCGAAACAGCAGCAAATTATCAAGGGCGCCGACCAAACCCGTCTCTGCCGCCAACGGCAGAAAATCCCGGGGAAAGATAACCCGCCCATCAGCATCGCGAACCCGCGAATAGGCTTCGTAGAACACAACTTTCCGAGACGGCAATCGAACAATCGGCTGAAGATAGAGATCGACCCGATTTTCTTCGAGCGCATTATGCATGACGGTCAGAATGTCATCCCGATCATTCTCCCGATCATTCTCCTCGTCATCCGAACCACCATCACCGGTCAATCCCAGACGGCCCGGGTTCCGCGCCCCACCACCGCGACTCCAGGTCGATTTCGCGGCCATCTGCGACAACAATGTCTGCAGGACCTTCATTTCCGCCACCAGTTCAGCACTGCGGCGATTGCCTGCGGTCTCGGTTTCCTCACGATGAAGGGTCATAGCGCCCTCTAGCCGCTCAATTGCGGCCAAAGCCGATTGATAGTCTTCATACAAGGCCATCAGGCGGTGATCGGCCTCGCGCCGCTCCCGCGCCTGCCTGACAGCGTTATCCACTTGATAAATAATAAGAAAAACAACAACAGCCGCAATGATCGCCAGATCACCCGCAAGCCATCCGAGGTGATTCGCGACAAGCCCCAGAACAGCGGCGACGAGGCCGTAAGAAAGCACCCAAAGCGCTTGGCTCAGCAGATGCATGATTACTATCTTACCCCTTTTCAGCCTTTGGTCGCCGCTACTTTAGGAGTCTCCCGTCGACGATGCAACACTGGACGGTTGAGAAACGTTATCGGGAATGTTCGCGCGAAGTTCATCGCATGTTCATACGCCTTTTGCTAGGATCACATAAGGTTCCGAAATGGCCAGAAACATGACTTTCACGGTGAAAATGGTTAGCGGTGAAAATGGTTAAACGAAAGGAATCGTTGGAATGATTGAGATACCCCAGAAACTAGGACTCGAGGGTACATCCAGCCCGATATTCGCGGCCATTGCCGTCACAGCCTTAACAGCGGCCTTATTCGCGGCCATGCCGATGTCCTCAACACCCGCCCGCGCACAAGACGTGCCACCGCCGGTGACAGACAGCAAACCGGCGACTGACCAACCTGTCGACGACAAAGCGGGCGACGACAAAGCGGGCGACAAGACCAGATCCGACTGCGGGTTTGGCTCCGTTTACGATTGGCGCGCTATTGATGACCGCCATCTGGTGATTTGGTTCAATAGCCGCAAAGATGAAAACGCCCGCTTTGTTGAATTGAACATGAGTTGTCAGGGGCTCCGGTTTGCAGACACCATCGCACTGGACACACGCGATCGCTTTCGGGTCTGCAGCTATGGCGGAGACGCTGTTCTCGTTGATGGGCAACGATGCACCATCGGCCAGATTTCTGCCTACGATCCCAAGCTCCACGGCGACAAGCTAAAGAAAAAGCGGCCCAAAGATGTAAAGAGTAATGACCCGGGACCTAAGCAGTAACATCGCCTCATATGATCGACCAATCTCCGGGAATCGCTCAATGACCGTGGGGCAACGCCGTCGTGGTATTTTTGTTATAGCGACTATGCTACTGCTATGTTCACTTGTCATGAAGCCAGCGGAGGCGACAGCTAATCCGACAGCCGATGCGAATGAATCAGACTCTGGCGCCCGAGACTGTATCAGCCTGCAGCAAATCAAACGCACCAAAGTGATCGATGACAACACGATCTTGTTTTACATGCATGGCAACATCACAAAAAAAGTGACCTTGGCCTTTAAATGCCCGTCTTTAAAGTTTTATCAAAGCTTTGGATACGAGGTGTATTCAAACCGCTTATGCGCGCGGGTCGATTCCATCATTACCCGTTCCGGGTCCCATTGCCCGATCAGCGATATAGAAACGCTGCAGCCTGAAACGGCGGAAACGACCGATACGGACCAAACCGCACCGCAGAACTAGGATCAATCAGCCACAAGCGCCTGTAGATCTTGGCGGCGTTTTTCTTCATTTTCGATGAAGTGGATCCATTCATTGGCCAAGCGCATACTGTTCTGCGACTTGGCCGCCTGACGGAACGCGATTTTGGCGTCGGTCAATTGATCAAGATCGTAATCAGCCATCCCTTTTAGAACATACGCTTCATCAGGACGGCGCAAACCACCGACGGAAATGGCCAGACGGGCATTCTTGCTGGTGCCGGCATGATCGCCCAATTGACGATAGACTTGGGCCAAACGCAGATATAACTCACCCGCGCTACTGATGGTCGCCGCCTGCGTCAACGGCACGATGGCATTGCGATAATCTTGGGCATTGATATATCCTGTGGCCAACAGTTCCAAAGTTTGACGGTTACGATCGATCACACCCGTATCGAGTCCATCTTGCATCAACGTCGCAGCTTTAATCGGCGCCCCATTATAAAGATAAAGGCGCGCTAAATTTTCAAGATCGCGCGAACTCGTCAACCAACCGCTGCGATATGCGACTTCGGTCATCGCCAATTGCTTTTCTTCTTGGCCGTTTTGGCCATACATATACGCAAGCTGCATAAAATACGTTCTTTGTGGCCACGCCTGCGCCAATTGTTCCGTCACGGCCAGAACATTTAATTTATCACCAAGCTCGCTATAAATATGGCGCAGCAAACGATACCAATCTTCTTGCAGAGGCATTTTTTTATCGCGTGCCAATTGCACGCCGCGTTCCGCTTCTATCCGTGCCTGACTAAATTGGCCTAACTTCGCATAAGCCTGACCATAAAGAATATAAGCGTCCGGCGACGGTGTTTCGGCATGCTTGAACCAACGCGTCATAACATCGACGACTTTTTGATACTGTTCTTGAGCCATGTGCAACTTGGCCAGACTAAACAAAATCGTATGGACGACGCGGGGATCGGCCGCTGGCAGATTCAAAATCTGCTCATAAGACTTTACGGCCTGAGCATAGTTTTTCTGCAACACATGAATATTGCCATACGTATTCCAAATTTGCGTCAGATCGGCGCTGTTCAAATCGGACATTGTCCTGAGTTCATCCAAAATACGCAATGCAGCAGCATAATCAGGTATCGCATCCGCTATAGCTTTTCCCGCTTCATCGACGGGCGTAAGGATTGCATCAATCTCCGCCAATCTACTGAACACCGTATGGCTGACAGCCTCTACACGATGGGCTTCGATAGAAGCGGGGATTTGCGCCGCAACCTCGGGCACAGATGACACACTAAAACACACGGCCAACGGCAAAAAGATATGGGCGATCACTTTGCGTTTCACAGCATGACCCAGGAATATCCGTTGACGGTTGTGCACAATAATCACTCAGCTCATCTCTCAAGGGTGAAGCTAAATTTATACAAAACATCCGATACAGCCACAGACTTGCCCGCAATAATTTTCGGCTTATAGCGAAATTGTTCAGCGGCGCGGATTGCCGCCCCATCAAAAATATTGACCGGATCGGCTTCAATCACACGAATATCCCGTGTCGTGCCTTGGGGCGTCACTGTTAAGGCCACAATGACATATCCCTCGATCCCACGCTCCTGCGCCCGACGCGGATAGATCGGCTGCACCCGCACCGTGGGCAAAAAATCCCCTTCAGTCGGCAGACCAACACCAATGCCAGCATTATTCGGCGTGATAGACGTCGAAACCGGAACGTCCCCGGCAATGCTAACGCTGCCGGAAGCAGGCCGCATCATTTTCACCTGAGGGGAGGTTTGAGAGTCCGGCGGTAAGGCAGGTTCAGAAGGCTTTCGGACAACGGCTTCTTTCATGACCACCTGTCGCGTCACCTGCGTTTCCGGTGCATCTGATTTAAACGCAACAATTTTGTCAACAATGGCGTTTTCACCGGTCGCCACAAGCAGCTGCATCAGCAGAAACAACGTTGCCGTAATCGCAAATCCGATAGCTAAGGCCATGCTGTAGCGGGCAATGTTCATGACGCCCCTTGCTCCACCAGAACATAATCCCGGATGCCTGCATCACGCACGGCGTCGACAATCGTTGCCTGCAGCACCTTGCGAACACCTCTGTCCATCTCCACAACGACCGCGGCTTTGGGCGTGACCGCACGCAACCGCTCAAGTGTTTTTCGCAAAATACGCGGATCAATTTGATGAGCGCCAACCCACACCTGATCAGTTCCCGTTACGATGACAGAAATTGTCGTCGCATCTTGTTTCAGCGCGGCAATTTCCTCATCGCTATAGCTTTTGCTGGCTGCATCTTTGATAAAATAACCGGCAATCAAAAGAAAGACGACCAACAAGAAAACAACATCAACAATCGGCACCATATCGATGTCGGCGCTATCGTTGACGATGGAATGTTTTCGTATTGCCATAACCTTCAATGATCCAATGCCAAACGATCTTCCAGCATCACCAATTCTTTTTCAGCACGCCGCCGTAAAAAAGAAATCGCGAATAACCCTGATAAAGACACCACCATGCCCGCCATCACCGGTATGGTAATTTTTGCCACGCCAGAAGCAATCGCTCGCATATTATCCATGCCGAGGATGGCCATCGTATCGAACATCTCCACCATTCCAATGACCGTACCCAAAATACCCAACAACAAACATAACGTCGTGAGCGCGCGGATATGGGCAAGATTGGCATTAAGATTGAGCGATATTTGGGAAATCATGGCCGTGCGGATTTTGCGTGCATACCAAGATTTACGTTCGTGCCGGGCATCCCACAAAGTCATGACTTTATACATATCGATGCGCCGACCGGCAGAGTAATACAGCATTCGTTCAATAATCAGCGTCCACAGCACAGCCGTGCTGAGAAAAATCCACAGCAGCACCGGACCACCACGCTCCATGAAGTCGCGAACATTCTCAAATATAGAGATAAGTTCATACATCCGGCGCCCCTAATCATGCTCCTGTTCGGCATGCACGGCGACAATCCCGGCGCTTTGCTGTTCCAACGTATGAACAATGCGGCGGCTCATGCCGGAAATAATGCTATGCGCAAACAACGTCGGAATAGCCACAACCAAGCCTTGGACCGTCGTGATAAGGGCCTGGGAAATTCCACCCGCCATCAATTTCGGATCACCAGCACCGAACAATGTCATGGCCTGGAACGTATGGATCATGCCTGTGACCGTTCCCAACAAACCAAGCAACGGGGCAGCCGCAGAAATCATCTTAATGATAACAATAAACCGTTCCAGCGGTGGCATTTCTTTCATCACCGCTTCGTCAAGCTTCAACTCCAAAGTCTCGACGTCGGCACGTTTATTGTTTTCATAAACAAACAACACACGCCCCAACGGATTGTCATGGGACGGTCGATCGGATTTAAGTTGTTGCTGAACCCGGCGCCCGACCACCGACAAATAAATAAACCGTTCGAGGATCATGAGCAAAGCAACCAACCCGAGCCCCATGGTCAAATAACCAATCAGTCCGCCTTGATCGATCCGTTCGAAAAAGCGTGGCGCTTGCACCAAAAGATTGAGAATGTCGCCCCGGGATGGATCAATCGGGTAGGCCGCAATAAGACCCGGATCAGCCGTTTGGAACGCCGCTGTTTGATCCCGATAACGTTCGGCAGGTTGGCGAGCGAAGGTTACAAGCGTATTGGTCGCATCCAAATAACGAATAAAATCACCTTCGGAAGACAACCCAAATGTGCCGACCCGCACCACTTCCCGTTTATGCTTGGCGCCGTCAGTGGAAACAACATCCGCGTCGAATTTAACAACCTTGCCGGACTCGGTCATTTCACGCTGAATTTCGTACCATAACCCTTCTATTTCAGCGATCGACGGTAGTTGTGTCCCGCCCGTCGTTTTAGCGATCAGCGCCCCAAGTTCAGAATCGCGCTCCGGATATTGAGCACTGATGGGGGACTGTTCAAAGGTCGATCGGGCATCCACGGCCGCTTCCTGCAGAACCGCGAATAAATCTTTCAAGGTTCCCAATCGCTCATCAAACTGCGCTTTGAGACGGGCCGTTTGTTGTTCGTTATTCTGAAGCGCAGCCTCACTCCCAAGGCTGATTTTCTCAATAGCTTTCCGTTCGGCCAGTGCCTTATCCAGCAATTGTTGCTGAAGCGCTTTATCCTTTAAAAATTCTTGTTCGCGGCGCTGATGATCGCGTGAGTCCGTGGTTTTGCCTTGACGCACGAGATCGAGCAACTGATCTAAAGATTGCGGCTGCGTTGCTGATGAGGGCGTTCCTGCTGAAGGGGCTTGTTCAGCCACCGCAAATCCACTAGGGCCGCTCAAAACAGCCCCCCACAGAACAGCAAGCCAAATGATGATCCGGGATGATTTCATTTTCCCAGCTCCGGTGTCGGCAGCGGGAGGGGAAGTAATTGATCGGCAGCCACTTGCTTACGGGCAACCCGTAAGCCTTGGGCAATGGCACTGCGATAGGAAGAACTCACAAGATCCCAGCTTTTTGTCTGTTTATTCCAAACGCCGGACGTATCGCCATCCCGGGTTTGAAACAACAAACCAACACGGCCAACTTGCAAGAAATTGACGTTTTGCTGCATGCCGCCAATTTCAATAACACCTTCATAAGCATCAAACGCGCGGCCATAGGCCGTTTCGATCTGATAAGCTTCCAAGACATTCCGAAACTTTTCTGATGCCGTTATGTCGGACTGATCAAGCAATACCCGTAACCGTTTAATCCCGGCCCGACGATCTTCAATACGAAACGGGATATCAAGTTCGATGAAGCTCTCCAGCGTATCAACCATACGGATCATCAAGGGCGCGATTTGACGTTCGATTTCAGCGACGCCTTGAATGGACTGCGCCAGTTCTTTTATTTCACGTTGTTGGTTGGCAATCTGCCGATCCAGTTGTTGATTATAAACTTTGAGACCATCAATCTCTTTCAACACCGTCCGATATTTGACCGCAAGATCTCCGGTTTCTTCCACCAATTTGTCTATGCGTTGTTGTGAAGCCCGCGCTTGGTTTTGCGCATCGACGCCCGTTTGAACGATGTCATTTAAACGCCCATCCCGAGGAGGATTATTTTGGGCGATGATGAACGGAGTGTTGTCGATATCTGTATTACCACCTACGGACGGTGCGGGCTCTAGCACAGCGGTGGCCTGTGGAGCGGTTTGTGGCCCTGCACCAACGGGCGCGACGACACCAAGCAAACACAAGGCCCCGATAGCCGACAGTCGCGTCTTCCCCTTAAACGTCATACCAGCGCGTTCCGCTGTAAATTGCCTTTGCCAATGAGACGCCCAAATGTGTAACCGGAAAAATCAATGTGACGGTCAGGTAAGACTATGCATGCGATTCTATTCAGCATGCCAACCACATTGGTTGAGCGCTGGGATTGAACCTTGGGGTTGAACGCTGGCAATTTTCCCAAACACCCACGTTTCCCAAACATGCACGAGTGACGACGTATCTGTCCATCCTCGTTCTTACTCCTTGAACACAGACCACTTTCACCAATCACACAATGCCCGCATTGCATTTTGGCAAAGCCTAAACGCACAAATACCCCACATAGGCGAACTGCCCATGCACGTTTCGCTCGTCAGCGTCCCTCATCCTGTCAGGGGTTTATACGGCGCGGTCTGCGTCGTTCCACCACCCATCGGCCTTTTTGACAACCATGAAACCGGGCACCGATTTCTGGCTTTTATTGTCTTATGTCGTATTGCTGTGGTTATGCATACCGTCATGCCGCCACATTCACAATAATGGACGCACAATATCCCAAAACCGCCAACAGGATCAAGGCCTCGGAAAGTGTTAGGTCGATATTCCTAAAGACTCAAATATGAACGGAAATATTGGATTTAAGAAAATATTCCAGAACGAAAGGGCATAAAGACAAGGCTGGGAAGACAAGAACGGAGTGCCAGGGGCGTGATAGCCCTATTCAAGCACATATCTGGGCACAGAGGATAGGCACCCCAAGAAATGGGGCCATAAGTCTATGGCCCCAAAGATTATGTCGGGTATTATTCCCTTAGGACTTAGGACCCATGCTTTGGACAATAGCCAGCACACCCTGCCAATGATTTTCTATGCAGGTGCGGGTTGCGCCCTTGATGCCTAAATGGCGCACCAATTGCTGGGCCAATTCCTGTGAATGGCGATTAGAGGTCGCGGAACTCGCCAAATTATTGACGCCAGCCGCGCTTTGAGACATTTCATTAGAAGACCTAGCCTGCTCCATTTCGGTAGCCCCGCTATCCATTTAGGACCGGAAGCTTTGCGTCCCGCCGTTACCGACGGTTTGCCTTTATCGTCGAGCGACAACAAAATTGCTCTGCTCTATCCAATAGGATAGATCTAAAGCGTAAATTCTGAGTTAAGCGAATTAATAATTAGATGCCACGCTCTTAGTCTTTTTGTGTCCCCGGATTATATCCTAACTGCATCAAAACAGTGGCTATTTCCGCCAAGATCGTAGAATCATCGATGGTTGCAGGCACGCTATAGGTTTCACTATTGGCTTGCTTTTGCATGGTTCCGCGCAAAATTTTACCGGACCTGGTCTTCGGTAATCGTTTGACCACGGCTGCTTTCTTAAACGCAGCCACAGGCCCGACAGCATCCCGGACTTGTGTCACCAGTTCGGCCACAATATCAGCTTCTGGTCTATTGACGCCCGCTTTCAGCACCACCAAACCAAGCGGCACCTGCCCTTTCAAGGCATCATTGACGCCGAAGACCGCACATTCCGCCACATCGCGGTGGGCCCCCAGGGCTTCTTCCAACGCCCCTGTCGACAAGCGATGGCCAGCCACATTGATCACGTCATCCGTGCGGCTCATGACATAAAGATAGCCTTCATCATCGACATATCCGGCATCGCCCGTTTTGTAGTAACCAGGAAACTCGGAGAAATATTTTTCGATGAAGGCGTCGTCATTCCCCCATAGCGTCGGCAAACAGCCCGGCGGCAATGGTCGTTTGATGACGATCGCACCGGTGGTTCCCGCCGGCACCGGATGGGCCTGCTCATCAACCACATGAACCGTATAGCCGGGGACTGCACGCCCTGGAGATCCCGGTTTCACCGGATAGAGACCAAGCCCGCGGCAGTTCGCGGTCACCGGCCATCCGGTTTCCGTTTGCCACCAATGGTCAATCACCGGGACTTTAACGTGTTCCTCGGCCCAGTGAAGGGTATCAGGATCGCAGCGTTCCCCGGCCACGTAGAGTGTTTCAAACGACGACAGATCGTGATCTTTGATCAATTTACAATCGGGATCTTGTTGGCGAATGGCACGGATGGCGGTCGGCGCCGTAAACATCACTTTGACGCGGTTTTTGGCAATAATCCGCCAATAGGTTGCCGCATCGGGCGTGCCCACCGGCTTGCCTTCAAACATGATGCTGGTGGCGCCCACCAAAAGCGGGCCATACACAATATAGGAATGGCCGACGACCCAACCGATGTCCGACGCCGCCCAGAACACGTCATCCGCACCGATGCCGAAGATATTGGTCAAGCTCCAAGCTAAGGCCACCATATGGCCGCCGGTATCGCGCACAATCCCCTTGGGCGTGCCGGTGGTGCCGGAGGTATAAAGGATATAAAGCGGATCGGTCGCCAGAACCGGGACGGGATCAACAGCGACGCCGCCCGCTTCAGTCTCGGCCCAGTCATGATCCCGGCCCGCAACCAGATCAGCGGTCTGTTCAGGCCGCTGTAGCACCACAACCGTCGTCGGTTTGTGTGTAGCCAACTCAATAGCGTGATCCAGTAACGGCTTATAGGCCACGACCCGCCCAGGCTCGACTCCGCAGGACGCCGAAAGCACCAGTTTCGGTTTGGCGTCATCCATGCGTGCGGCAAGTTCATGGGCCGCAAAGCCCCCAAAGACAACCGAATGGACCGCCCCCAAGCGCGCGCAGGCCAACAGCGCAACCGCCGCTTCCGGCACCATCGGCATATAAATAATAACCCGATCACCTTTATTGAGACCGAGCGCCCGTAACGCTCCGGCAAAGCGACTGACGCGGTCCAGGAGATCCGCATAGGTTAACTCGGCTCGCCGCCCCGTCACCGGGCTTTCATAGATAATCGCTGTCCGATCACCGTTCCCTGCCGCCACGTGACGGTCCAGGCAATTGGCCGCCGTGTTGACCTCGCCACCCGCAAACCAACGCGTCAGCGGCGCTTGGCTTTCATCGAGTACCTTTGAATAAGGCGTGATCCAATCGATGGCTTTGGCGGCATCACCCCAAAAAGCATCAGGGTCCTGAGCCGCGCGGACACAGGCTGCGGTGAAAGCATCGGTCATGACAATCTCCTTTTATCTTTATCCAAACTATAAAGGATCAAGACCAAAAGGAAATGACGTAACCCCACCTTTTCAACACGAAGAGTTTATTATGTAGCCGTTATGGACGACGGCGGCGGACCAATCCAAGGCCTGCCAAAGTGAGCCCAAACAAGGCCAAAATCCCAGGAGCCGGCGTTTGCACGACAACATCACGAGTCGTGAAGTTAAGCGCGAAAAATGAATTCCCGGTAGACGATAAGCCTGCCCAGTTGATGGATACGAAATCATCCCCAAATGCGACCTGAGCATCTGTCAGACCGACAATATTTGTGTCCAACGACACCCCAGCCAGAACCGTATTCGGTCCAAAGTCCAGGTTGTCAAACAAAAAACCGTTAAAGTCAGCGGTTACAATATCATCTTCACCGATACGGACAGTGACGGAGTCAGCGACGAAATCGACATCAAATGTTACCTGGACTCCGCACAAATTAAAAACACCCGGGCAAGTAATTTCACTTCCAGCCCCGATCGTCACAGTATCTTGTGAATACACGGTCCCCAAATCTGGAAACATGTATTTTACGGTCGCTTGCGTCCCGATAAGAGATGCCTGAGCAGCACCACTGCTGAAAGCAACGCCAATAGCGGTCGCGACGGCAAGGGTTACGGCTTTGAATGTCATGTGCGATCTCCCGACTCTGTTTGTCGAAACAAAGCAAAATCTATTCCAACCCGAGATGCCCCGAGAATCCAGGCGGTTGGCCAAGTCACGGTTAAAGAAGTGTAAGAAATATCGACAATTTTAAGGGAAGATCAGATTTC
>JBBCIP010000124.1:0-4046 GCA_037189785.1 Alphaproteobacteria bacterium | reverse complement strand
CTGAATCGATGACCGAACATACTCAACCGACGTTTTACTCACCAAATAATCGGCATAAGCCCAGGCTTCTTCCTCGGTTTCGCGCACGATCAATTGGAGACGCGTACCATATTTTAACGTGCGTCCGATCTTGGCCGCTTCCGAAGCCACACGCTTAAATTTTGCACCAAGTTTGGGAGGCGTATCGGCAAAGCTTAGATAAACGTCCAGCAGCTTTACAGAATGAGCAACACCGGTTGGAGACGTTCCTGCGCCCCACAACGGCACTCCGTCTTTTTGGATAGGGGGAAGACCATGGGTCGGCGCGCCTTTCGATCCCGGCCCATAATTCGGTAACGTTGGTGCCAGCTTGATATACTGCCCATCATAACCGCTCCGGTCGCCTTTATAGAACCGGCGAAACGCATCCCAGTATTCATAACTAAAGTCATAGCGTTCATCATGTTTGTAATGAACACCAAAGCCAGGCAAGAAACTATCATGTCCATTGACCACATTGAATAACGTGCGGCCACCGGAGAACTTGTCGATCGTCAATGCTGTCTGTGCAAGCTTCACGGGCGACATCAAACCGGGATGAATGGCGGCAAGAAATTTCATCCGTGACGTTTTAGAAATCATCGCCGCCGAAACGGTTAGAATATCATCACTATGAATACCGGTGCCCAAAAGGGCACCGTAATATCCAAGTGTATCAATTGTATGAGCAAGATGCTCAAGGTCTCGAAAACTCAGCTCTCGCCGTCCTTCGGGTTCCCAGGGGTAGACCCCATCAGGCCCTGTCAGATACCACAGTAATTTTATAGCCATAGCCTGAGGTCTCCTTTAGAACCGCGTACCAAGTTGAACTTGTACCGAGAACGGCTCGATCGGTTGCAAGAACCCCGCACCGGTCAGCGCGTTCATAAAGTTTTTCTGATTGGTTACATTGATCAGGCGTACGGCCGCATCCCAGTTCTTAGCTCTGTAATAGAACGTTGTGTTAATGCTGTATGAACTAGGAATGCGCACATCATCGCTGATCTGCGTGTACCAACCACTGGTCCACCACGCCGCAAGTTCTGCGCCAAACCCATTATCGAAACGATAATCGATAAACCCGTTCAATGAATATTTCGGCAGACCACGTAACGGATAACGGCCAGCCGGGAACGGATTAAGCCGTCCCTGATCACCCCAAGCCGTTTCATTATCAGCAAAGAAACCCCACAACGAAAACCCGAACGGCGCCACATATGTTTGGATCGGATCAAGATAGGTTCCGTTTGCACCAATACTCAAATGTTCATCATGAACATACCGAAGCGAGGTTTCGATTCCCTTGATGCGGATTTTAGCAATGTTGCCGTTCTGATCCGGGCTCAAATCACGATATTGAATGAAACC
Source organism: Alphaproteobacteria bacterium (assembly GCA_037189785.1). GTDB lineage: Bacteria > Pseudomonadota > Alphaproteobacteria > Sphingomonadales > Govanellaceae > Govanella. The sequence continues at coordinate 2,660 of JBBCIP010000124.1, read as the reverse complement.
GGATACGGCCGCAAATAATTGATCGGGGATCAAATTAGCCTTGGCACCGATTTCATATAGCTCGCTGACACTGTTGAAAGCATTTGGGTTAAGCTGGTTATTCGGACCCCATACCAAGAAGTTTCCAAACACGCCCGTATTCAATGACTCGGTGCGGTCATATGTTGCATAAATCGTGCTATCGGCTGTCGGCTTTACAGCAAGACTGATCTGATAGCTCGGCAACCAATAGTTATCCTTATCACTGTGTTGCTGCGCCGGCGTCAGGAAAACCGGATTATAGATATGGGCTTTGACGTTGGTCAGACTACCACCGACATTCAGATTGACATGGTCACCCAGCGAGAAGATATGCTGGCTGAAAACACTGTAATTCTTGATGCTGCCGCCGGATGTGTAAACAGCACCGCCCGATGTCGGAAAGCCACCGATTTCCGAATAGAACCCATCATTAACCGGCACCATGACCGGCAGATTGAGATAACCGAAATAAGGGGATAACTGCGGTACTCCCGGTTGACCAATCCACGAACCGCTTGATCCCGGAACCCCTAACGGCAATCCATAAAGTGATCCTGGCGATTGTGTAGACGGATCAAGCGTCAGATCATAAGGGTCGAAGTTGAAGCTGTTGTTGGCCGACAGGGCCGTATATTTCAGGCGCCGATAAGAAACGCCGGAATTGCTTTGCCAACGAATGGCGTCGGAGACCTTGATATCACCACGAAATTCAAAGCGCTGGTCAATCAATGTGCTGTCATTCTGATAAATGAACGCACCGACGGAGTCATTTGTGTTCTTCGATTTTTGGAAAAAGCTACTGCTCAACAACGACCATTCCGGTGAAAATGCTACACCGACCTGAAGCTGCGAAAAATAGCGCTTGGCTGTATTCTTGTCTTCTGGGCGGCCCGAACCGATATTCCGATCAAGCTCCACAAGTTCATTGCCCGGAATGCTTGGATCATAAACCCAACCCTGAATAGTCCCGGCATTGGCAGCAGTCGCACTGGGCAATGGTGTTGTTTGCAAGGCACCGGCTTGATAACGGCCATTCCCCAATGGTGTTCTGGTTTGCCATCCTAAAATCGGATCACTTGGATTGCTGGAGGAAAACACAGGAGACCACAGCCCGACATTGGGGCTTTTGATAATCGGTGTCGCACGCCCAGCATAATAAAGACCGTCGTCCACCAACGCTTGGGTGTTTCTGTTCCATCCGCGAGAAATGTTGAAATCATAATAATCGTCAAACGACCCATTCCAATCAATGGTTATAGTATCGGATGGCTTGTAAGACAGCGCGCCATAAAAAGAATTATGGTTGTTTTTGACGTTATTATAGAACGTGCTCCCGCGCTGTCCCTTCACACTCACACGATAAGCAAAGTCATCGGTGATCGGCCCGCCGGTATCGACGGTCAGATTGAAATCTGAAAACGACTGACTGCTTTTATTCGGCGTCCACGTTCCGATTTGGGTTTGAATAGAGGTACGTTGCTTATCGAAATAAGGCTTCTTGGTAAGATAGTTGATATAACCACCCGTATCATTACCGACACCAAATATAACCGATGACGGACCGGCGACAATATCAGCTCCTTCATAGGCATTCAGATTCAAAGGGTGATTGTTACCGTCCTTATATATCCGTTGGCCATTCTGATAGACTTCGGATCTCAAAACACGGATAAATGGGTTCGAACTGACATTCTGCCCACCACCGCGTGTGATACCCGGCGCATATTTAACATAGTCATCGGTCCGGTTGATCGGATCACGCAAGAACTGCCCTTCCGTAATCTGAACCACGGACCGCGGCGTATCGACGATGCTTTGCTCTAGACCATAAACAGATGTGGCCTTGCGTTTTTGCAGAATGTCTTCGCGCTCTCTTTCTCCAATGACCAAAATATTTTCTCTGGAGTCATAGGCGGCTGCCTCAGCCGCAAGCTCTGCATCTGCGGCATAATTTTCAGTGTCTTCACCATAGGCTGATGCAGGAATAGTGATAGCGACAACGACTGCTGTGACAATGTGTGCGTTTCTCGCCTGATTTTTTCTTTTTAGTCTTCTACTCATTTTGTCCTCGTATAAGGTCATGACTGAACAAATCGACACTGAGCAGATCCACCGGAAGCCGCAGATCTAACAGGTTCGATGAGCCGATCTCGATGATTGCGACCGGCACATATTTACAAGGACAAAGCAGGAACCGTGCCAGGCATTTATTTATATAAAAATCAAATAGTTATGGTTTTTATTGCTGATTTTTCGGCTGTTTAAAAATAAAGACTTGTGGGAAATTCAAATCGTTCTCTGTTGATATGTCACCACATCAACAGCCCGACACCACGCCAGGCAACAACACGAATACAAGGAAATTCTGCGCAAGATTATTCAGTATAAGGTAATTATAGATTATCCATAATTTTGCACTATCGAGGCCAAGTGGATAGCGCTTACACCGCAACAGCTTCTAGCATGTCACGACTACCAACTTTAGCCTACATGGCTAGGCACGTGCCGAAGCGCACAGTCGTGTGCGGCTCAGAAAGGGCAGCTATCGGCGAGAACACGCCCGGGCCTTCGACCAGCACATCGAGGTCGCGAACGATGCGATCTACAACCAAAGGAAGCAAAAACGTCCTGTTTTAAGG
>JBBCIP010000123.1:0-33057 GCA_037189785.1 Alphaproteobacteria bacterium | reverse complement strand
CATCTTTTTTGCGGCTTTCGTTGGATACGATGATTGCATCAGGCCCGAGATCACGGCGGACCTGAGCCATGACATCCTGAGTTGTTTTGCCGCTGAACGTTTTGAGCCGCATGGTGATGCGTTCGCCTATCTATCAAATTTGTGCCAAAGTACGGATATGCGCTTTGGCATGGACTTCGTTTTGTGACATGACGACAGTTTGGGGCCGGAAGCGTTCGATGATGGAGCGCACATAGGGACGAGCCCCCGGACTTGTCAACAACACCGGCATTTCGCCAAGACGCGCTTGTTGTTCAAAGGCAATCCGTACAGTGTTGATGAATTCTTGCAATTTGCTTGGGCTCATGGCGAGTTGCTTTTCTTCGCCTTGACCGGCCAGGGCTTCGGCAAAGGCTTGTTCCCAGGCAGGCGATAACGTGATCAACGGAATGAACCCTTGTGGGTTGGTATTGGCGGAGCTGATTTGACGGGCCAGGCGGGCGCGAACGTGTTCGGTAATGTGGATCAGGTTTGCGGTATAGCCGGTGGCTTCGGCGATGCCTTCTAAAATTGTCGGCAAGTCGCGGATGGAAACCCGTTCACCCAACAGATTTTGCAGGACACGCTGGATGCCGGACACAGTGATGCGATTGGGCACCAGATCGGCTGTCAGCTTTTGCTGTTCACTTGGCAGATCATCAAGAAGTTTTTGGGTTTCAGCATAAGACAACAGATCGGACATATTGTCTTTGATAATTTCGGTCAAATGGGTCGTGACTACGGTTCCCGCATCGACAACCGTGTAACCACGGAATGATGCTTCTTCTTTCAAAGAGTTGTCGACCCAGCTTGCCGGCAGGCCGAACGCTGGTTCCGTCGTTTCTTCACCAGGTAAGGAGACACGTTCGCCTTGGGGGTCCATGACCAGAAGCATATTGGGGCGCAAGTCGCCGCGACCGGCTTCGGTTTCTTTGACCCGAAGAACATAGGTGTTCGACGGCAATTGCATATTGTCCAGAATGCGTACGGACGGCATCACAAAGCCCATTTCCGTGGCCAACTGACGACGCAAGGCTTTGATCTGATCGGTCAAGCGATGACCGCGTTCATCGTTGATGAGCGGCAAAAGACCATAGCCGAGTTCAAGCCGGATTTGGTCGATGGCCAAAGCGGTGGTAATCGGTTCTTCCGCGACTGGCACCGCGGTTTTTTCGATTTTTTCTTGTTCGAGCGCTTCGACGGCGCTTTGTTGTATTTTTTGTGTCTGTGTATAGCCGGCGAATCCCGCCAAGCCGCCCAACAGCAAAAATGGCAGCATCGGCATGCCGGGGACAAGCGACAACAAAATCATCAAGCCTGCGGAAACCATAAGCGCGCGTGGGTGCTGACTAAGCTGACCGAACAGAGCTTTGTCGGTGGAGCCGGTCACACCGCCCTTGGTCACGATCAGACCCGCGGCCGTCGAAATGATCAAGGCCGGGATTTGGCTGACCAGACCGTCGCCGATGGTCAGCAGGGTATAGGTGTGAGACGCATCGGCAAAGGTCATACCGTTCTGTGCAACGCCGATAATGATCCCGCCGATGATGTTGATAAACGTAATCAGCAAGCCGGCGATGGCGTCACCACGCACATATTTTGCGGCGCCGTCCATGGAGCCGTAAAATGTGCTTTCGTCTTCAAGTTCTTTACGGCGAGCGCGGGCTTGGTTTTCGTCGATCAGGCCTGCCGACAAATCGGCGTCAATCGCCATTTGCTTCCCAGGCATGGCATCCAAGCTGAACCGGGCGGCGACTTCGGCGATCCGGCCCGAGCCCTTGGTGATGACCATGAAGTTGACAATCAACAACACGATAAAAACGATTAGACCGATAACAAAATTGCCGCCCATGACAAAGTTACCGAAAGCTTCGATGACTTTACCAGCAGAATGTGTGCCTTCGTGGCCATTGGAAAGAATGAGGCGTGTTGTTGCGACGTTGAGCGCCAAACGCAACATGGTGGCAAGCAATAGAATGGTCGGAAAAACGCTGAATTCGAGCGGCTTTTGGATAAAGAGCGCGGTCATCAACACCAGCACCGAGAAGGTGATGGAAATCGCCAGCGAAAGATCCAGCAACCAAACCGGCATAGGCAGGAACAACGCCATGACCATAGCGATCACACCGATCGCTAGGGCCACATCGGATCTTTGGCTGATATAGCTTAAGATATTAAACTTACCGAGGCCGTTGGCTGCTGTCGTGGTGCCGACACCGTCACTCATACGCGTTTTCCTTATCCCAGATTTGCCACGCTAAATTTACATTGCGTATTTCTGGTTATCTTTCGGCGTCGGAACATCGACTCCTTCGTCGACGTATTGGTTGAGTTTGTTGCGCAAGGTGCGGATCGAAATGCCAAGGATATTGGCGGCGTGCGTACGGTTGCCAAGACAATGACCAAGGGTATCGAGGATCAGATCGCGTTCTACTTCGGCGACAGTGCGTCCGACCAAACTGGCGGCTGAGAGTAGGGCGGTAACGGTGTTGTCGGTGTCTGATCCATTGTTTGAAGTATTGCGGCTGGCACCATGAGGCTGGCCATCGGGTAACAAGATGGCTTCGGGGCCGACGCTATCGCCGGTCGCCAATAGCACGGCACGATGCAAGGTGTTTTCCAGTTCGCGCACGTTGCCGCTCCATGGATGGCGTAGCAGATTGTGCAGGGCAACGTCCGACAAAGGACGGAACGGAACATTATTTATCGTTGCGTATTTTTCGATGAAATGTTGTGACAACACGCGGATGTCTTCAGGGCGTTCGCGCAAAGGCGGGATTTTCAGATTGACCACGTTCAAGCGGAACAACAAGTCTTCGCGGAAGTTGCCTTTTCTGACTTCTTCATTTAGATCGCGGTTTGATGTGGCAATAATACGCAAATCGACTTTAACCGGCTTGGATCCGCCAACGCGATCGATTTCCCGTTCTTGAATGGCGCGTAGAAGTTTGGCTTGCAGCCGAACGTCCATTTCGCTGATTTCGTCCAACAGCAGTGTGCCGCCGTTGGCTTCTTCAAATTTACCGATGCGGCGAGCGATGGCGCCGGTGAATGCGCCTTTTTCATGTCCGAAAAGTTCGGATTCGAGCAAGTTTTCAGGAATTGCGGCGCAGTTGACCGACACGAATTGGGCTTTGGAACGGCGGCTTTTGCGATGCACGTAACGGGCCATCACTTCTTTACCGGTCCCGGATTCGCCCGTGATCATGATGCTGGCTTCGGACGGCGCCACTTGATCGGCCAAACGAACGACATTCAGCATGGCCGGATCGCGGTGAATAAATTGATGACTTTCTTCGGTCACGGCTTCAAGTACCGCTGCAATCAACTCAGCTTCGGGTGGCAAGGGCAGATATTCCCGTGCACCGGCGCGAATGGCGGCAACAGCCAAACCGGCGTTGGAGCCAATACCACAGGCAATGATCGGCACCGCAATCCGTTCTGACCGCACTTGATCGATGAACGCCTTAACATCCAGAGCGACGTCGATCATGACGACATCGGCACCTTGATCGCGTAAATGGGCGAGGGCGGTTTCAGATTCGGATGCGTGAGTAACCCGTGCGCCTTTATCCATGGCGACACGGCTTGCAAAGCTCAATTGACCGTTGAGGGTTCCGACAATAATAAGGCGCATCGGGTTAGGCTCCTAGTTACTCACTGGAAATAATGCACGCGTTTCTGCGGCGGCAAGACAGTGTTGATTAATGTTTCAAGCCGTCTGGGGTTTTCATTGCGACCGATCGAGGTCGCGCCGATCGTATAGACGGAATTCAGTAAAGCTTCATCGCGGGCGCTGCGTTCCGCCCGTGTCGCCAAAGGCAAAAAAACCATATGGGCCAGCATAGCGCCATAAAATGTGGTCAATAGGGCAATAGCCATTGCCGGGCCGATGGTGCCTGGATCGTCCAAGCTACCTAGCATCTGGACCAGACCAACCAAGGTGCCGATCAGCCCCATGGCCGGTGCAACTTCGGCAGCGCGGCGTAAGATATTGATGCTGGCCAGATGAGTGTTCGATATGGCGTAGCTTTCGGTTTTCAAAATCTTTTCGATGTCTTCCGGACTGGTGCTGTCGGCGGCCAAGCGGATGGCGCGGTGCAAGAAAACGTCATCTGACAGCGCTTTGCTGACATGCTCAAGCCCCATGACGCCATCTTTGCGGGCACGTTCGGAAAGCTTTAAAACGGTTTGGGCCGCACGGCGCGGGTCGTGAGCTGGTTGGCTAATCAAACGCCACAAGCTTTTGGGCGCTTGTTGCAATTCTTCCAATGAGAAACTCATGGCGGTAACGGCAATTGTGCCGCCAAAAACGATCAGGATCGAGGGCGCGTCAACGAATGCAAACAACGATCCGCTCATCGTCATCGAGGCGACGATAATGGCAAATGCGGCAATCAATCCAATCAGTGTGGTCATTATCTTATTGGCCTTCGCCTTTGATGATTTCGGTCATGGTGATGCCGAGGCGTTCTTCCACCAAAACCACTTCGCCACGGGCGACCAAGCGATTATTCACATAAATGTCGATTGCTTCACCGACTTTACGATCCAATTCAATGACCGCGCCTGGGCCCAATTTCATCAATTGGCTGACTTGGAGATAAGATTTCCCCAATACGGCAGACACATTAACTGGAACATCAAAAACCGCTTCCAGTTCGTTTGCCGTATGCAGTTCGCCATCATCCGTCGTGCTTGGCAAACCTTGCATGGTGGACAAATCTTCAAGGCTCATATCACCCCGGGTGTTTGGATCCAGTGTGGTTGTTGTATCGTTATCAGCCATTCTGCTGCTCCATCGACATATGATCTCGTGCGGCCCGGTGACGGGATTGGATATAGTTTGAAATGATCTTATCTACGTTTTGCAAAAGTTTTTCTTCGTTGCGTTCAGCGCCGCCATCGGCCCATTCGACTAAGCAATCACTGCCGTGCAAGCGGTCATCGCCAATGATGACGATTTTGCCGGGAAAGGCATGATCGGCGGCGATTTGACCGGCAATTTGTTTCATTGGATCAATCAAACCATCAGTCACACGCACAACTATTCTTGGCTCATTATAGTTATTGGCGACACATTCAGAAACCATGGCCGAAATATCTTCGAGCGGGATGTTTTCCAAAAGGCGTGGCGCCAATTTATAAGCAATGGCATGGCCGATATTGGCGGCTTCTGCCTTCATAACTTCTATTCGTGCCGTTTCGTGCTGGAACAGTTCGACCAGACGGGCTGAAAGAGCTTGGAGTGTATAATCCATAGATTGTTCGATGGATGAAAAGGCGGCTTGACGTCCCGCAGATTCTCCTTCGAGATAAGCAGCCTGACGAGCGGCTTCGATATCGTCGTTGGTGAATGTGGGTTGCGGTTTTTTCACGACCGGCGGTGCATCAAAGGATGTACCGAATGTAAACTTCCGGGTCGCTGCCGTACCTTGTTCTTTAGTAGACAAGTTCGTCCTCACCCTTGTTATCACTCAATACAATCTCACCGGATTCAGCCAGATCTTTTGCAAGATTGACGATTTCCATTTGAGCTTCGTCAACGTCACGTAAGCGAACAGGGCCCAAAGCATCCATATCTTCACGCAGGATCTTTGCTGCCCGTTCAGACATATTGGTAAAGAACAGATCCCGTAAAGATTCAGAAGATCCTTTCATGGCGATTGCCAATTTGCTCTTATCAACACCACGCAACAACGTTTGAACCCCACCTGGATCAAGTTTGATGAGGTCTTCAAAGGTGAACATCAAAGCGCGGATGCGTTCGGCGGAATCGCGATTTCTGTCTTCAAGGGCTGATAGGAAGCGTGTTTCAGCGTTACGGTCTAGATAATTGAAGATCTCAGCAATGACTTCATGGCTGTCGCGACGAGTGGTGCGGGCCAGATTGTTCATGAATTCAATGCGAAGTGTTTGTTCTACTTTATCCAGAATGTCTTTTTGTACCGACTCCATGCGCAACATACGCATGATGACTTCCATGGCGAATTCATCGGGCAAATTTGCTAGAACGCGCGATGCATGTTCTGCTTTGATCTTGGACAACACAACAGCAACAGTTTGTGGGTATTCGTTTTTCAAGTAATTGGCGAGAACGCTTTCGTTCACATTGCCGAGTTTATCCCACATCGTGCGTCCGGCTGGGCCACGAATTTCTTCCATAATCTGATTAACGCGGTCTTCCGGCAAAACGCGTGTCAAAAGCCGTTCGGTGTTGTCGAAACTGCCGGTCAGAGAACCAACGGAGGATATCTGAGAGGCGAAAACAAGAAATAATTCTTCCACAACCTTGGCATCGATACGACCAAGTGACGACATGGCATTGGAGAGTTCCTTGACTTCTTCCTCGTCCAGCATATCCCAAATGGGGCGACCGTATTCTTCACCAAGCGCCAGCATTAAAGCTGCGGCTTTATCAGGTCCATGCATGTCATTGATATCGGGCATTTTACTCTAACCTTAGCTGCCATAAAGCCAATTGCGGACGACGGAAACGGCTTCGTCAGGGTGACGTTCAACCAATTCGCCAACTTTCTTGAGAGCAGAGGTTTGTACCTTGCTTTCGATGCTGGCGACTTCAATGGCGGTTTCAAGTCCACCAGGACGTTCTGCGATTTGTTTTGCGGTTAACGGGCGGCCATGCTCATCAACCGGCATGCCGTTGCCTTGTCCAGGGGGGAGGGCACCCATCACCATATCTGGTCCCATCAAGGCCGGGTGCATTTGACCCGCGCCATAATCTGTACCGATCGCGGCTTGACCAGCGGCGGTGCCGCTGCCCATCCGTGATATTAAGGGACGAAGAACAAGGAAGATGACCAACAAACCAACAAGGCCAAGGACGAAGATTTCGGCCATACGGAACAAATCTTCTTTGTTAAAGCCCATAAAATTGATTTCAAGGGGGGAGGCGTCGCTGCCTTCTGCTTCAGCAAAGCGCATGTTGATAACTTCAACATGGTCGCCACGGGTTTCATTATAGCCCACGGAAGACCGCACCAAAGATGTCAATTGTTGTAATTCTTCTGCGGAGCGCGGCGTATATTGAGCGTTGCCTTCGGCGTCTGCCGCATAATGTCCATCAACGAGAACTGCGACAGACAGTCTTTTCAGTGTGCCGGCCTCATGGACTTCGGTTTTAACTGTACGCGAGATCTCGTAATTGACGGTTTCTTCGCTCCGGGTTGCAGATTGTGTGGCTCCTGCTTGCTGGCCATCGGCTTCGCCACCACCATCGGGTAAGTTTGCTCCAACGGTTACGGCACCATCTTGACCATTAGCAAGTTCGCTTGAACTATCGTTGACATTGACCGTAGAACGCGCAACTTGACTTTCCGGGTCATACGTTTCTGAATTGGTGGTGATGCGGCTCAAGTCCATTTCAACGGCGACTTCAGCCCGCACTTTGCCAAAACCGACAGATCGTTCTAACAATGTTTCAACTTGTTCACGGAGCCGACGTTCTGTTGTGACACGCTTTTCTTCAAGTGTGCTGGCCAATAAGTTGCTATCGCTGCCGCCAGCACCTTTGGCCAGCAGAACACCACGATGATCGATGATCGATACGCGTTCAGCGTCCAGATCGGGAACGGCGGAGGCAGTTAAATTTTGAATAGCGCGGATTTGTGATGCATTCAGCGAGCCGCGGGTTTTGACGACAATGGAAGCGCTTGGCTTCCGTTCTTCGCGGCTGAATAATTCTCGTTGCGGCAAAACTAAGTGAACACGGGCCGATATAACGGAGTCTATAGACCGTACGGTACGGGCCAATTCACCTTCGAGGGCGCGGACATGATTGATGTTTTGGACAAAGCTGGTGGTGCCCAGGGTGTCTGTTTTATCGAACAATTCGTATCCGACCGACCCGCTACCGACCAAATTTTCTTGAGCAATGGCCATCCGGGTATCGAGCACACGGTCTTCGGGGATCAGGATCGTCGCGCCGTCTTGCGAGGCTTGATAGGGGATCGACAATGTTTGCAATTTGGTGACGATCTTGGCGCTGTCACCCATATCCAGGTCGGAATAGAGGAGGGCCATTTTCGGCGTCGCCAAACGCAGGGTAATGAAGAAGAAAAAAGCAATGAGACTGGCCCCGACAGCGGCCATGGCGGCCAATCTGGCTGGTCCGAGACCGCGGAAGAAGTCGACAAATCCGTTCACGATACCGCTACCCTTGCTACCCGAATCGCCGGATCTCCTCGCCGAAGGGGGCCAAATTTGGCTGATCCCATGATCGGTGGGAGACCCGTATCGTCCGATCACGGGTCAAGCTAGCAGCAAGATCGTTAGCAAGTGGTTAAATCTAGGCAAAATTTGCCTAGTATTGTTTTTAACCTATGGAGAGGGACCCCCGGTATTGCTGGACACGGGTGGTCCGGAGCCCGGGCAGGCCGTTTTTATCGATAGCCCGCTGCCAGGACAGGAACTCCTCCACCGACAGGGTATAGCGGGCACAGGCCTCTTCTAAGGAGAGCAGGCCGCCGCGCACTGCAGCGACAACTTCTGCTTTCCGCCGAATGACCCAACGATGGGTGTTCGGTGGCGGCAGGTCGTCCAGGGTCAGCGGCTCCCCTGTGGGGCCGACAACATATGCGGGGCGTAATTTCTTTTCTATACTCATCCGTCTTTAGTCCTAGCTCCCAGAAGCCAATGGCGAAGCTGTTGTTTGAGCCTTTGTTGAAGTGACCTTACGGCCTATGGCTTTAAAAAAGCTCTAAAGAATGCGGTTAATTGAAGCTAAAAATTATGAACAATTGCTCATAAATCCAGCAAGTTAGGCAGTTAAGATGGAAAACGGCCGGATTCAGCGTGCTGACCGGCCGTTTTCCTTACCTTTTAATCGTTACCGCTTGATCCGGTTGAGCTCGTCGAGCATCTCGTCGGCGGTCGTGATTACTTTCGTGCTGGCCGAGAAGCCGCGCTGGGTCGTGATCATTTCCGTGAATTCACGAGCCAGATCCACGGTTGAGGCTTCCAAGGTGGATGGAGCAACCGAACCAGACCCACCGTCGCCGGCGATTTGGAGGGTAAACTCCCCAGAATCATCCGACAGACTGTAAGAGTTGCCCTGGCGACGGGATAAGCCGTCAGGATTTTGGAACACGGCGACCGGAAGCTGGTAAACTGGGCGTTGCAGACCATTATCGAACAAGGCTGTAACCGTACCGTCTTTGGAGATGGAGACGCCATTGACGTTACCGAAACGGGCGCCGTTAACAGAGGCCGAAATCAAAGTCGAGGGTGTATCAAATTGTGTGAAACCGTCGACATCGCCTTGGCTACCCCAATTGAGGCTGATGGTGCTGTTAGCGGCCTGGGAGTTACCACCGGTCCACGCAACGTTCAAATTACCCTGTAATGATGAAGAGGTGTTGGCCAAATCGAGCGAACCATCCGTATTAAAGGCCAATGTGCCGACGGCAACCTGTCCACCCGGCAGAGCTGGTACGCCCGTACCATCGTTTGCATAAACTTCAACATGCCATTGGTTGGAGACATCGCTCTTCAAGAACGCATAGGTCAGGTTATGTGGCGTTCCCAAGCTATCGAACACTTGGATGTCACGGATGAAGTCGGGTGTAACGTTGCCCGACATCATGTTGGTGGCTGGAGCGCCTGCGGCATAGGTTGCTTCCTGAGCGCTGACCGGTTGCGATGATTGCAAGTTGCCGCGCAATGGGTCAATGCGGCTGGTGGCTTGCGCCGTACCGGTCAAACCGGAAATGGTGATCGGAACAAGATTTTCCTTGCTGCGGTTTGGCGGTGCATTGCCATCCATATCCAGCGGAAAGCCCAGCAGGTATTGACCGGCAGTGTTACGCAGGAAACCGGCTTCGTCAGGGGTGAAAGAGCCGGCCCGTGTGAAGGCGATACCCTCTGCATTGATCGAATCTTGGCGAACCACAAAGAAGCCAGCGCCGTCGATGCTAAGATCGGTCGGTGAGGAGGATGATTGCAGAAGACCTTGTTTGCTGATCAAATTCTGCGGCAATACTTGCACGCCACCAGGTGAATAGCGGGTGGTGGACCGGGTTTCGGTCACCAGCGTTGAAAACCGTGCCCGGCTTTCTTTATAGCCGACGGTGTTCACATTGGTGATGTTGTCGGAAATCATACCGAGAGCGCTTGAATAGGCGCCAAGACCGGACACACCCGAATAAAGAGCTGCATAAAGACTCATAACTTATCTCCAGAACAATATGGGCGAAGGCCCGGTAGTCTTTTGTCATCCATTTCAGCGGCGAAGCATCTGTTTCACGCCGCACCTCTCTTCTGAGAGGCATCATTGATTAAGTGGTAGGTTCGGTGACCGCATCACCGAATACTGATTGCACGTCCGTCGGTTTCAACAAAAGCCCGTTGACCGAAAGATAGCTTTCGCCGCTTACACGTTCGACAGCCTCTACGCGGCCGCGCATGTAAACTTCGTTAGAGATTTCAGTGCCGTTTGCGGTCTTTGCTTGAACCTCTAGCGTATAGAGTCCATCCGGAAGGGTGTCGCCATTCGCGCTCTTTCCATCCCAGCTGAATTGGTGAATGCCTGCTTTGATCTCACCATTGGTTTCGTAGACGACGGTTCCGCTGGAGTTTTTCACAACAAGTTTATTTGTGTCCGCTTGCAAGTCGAGGGCATAGGTCCACTTGGCTTCACCATTTTTGAGGCTTGAGCTTGCAGTCGATACCGCAACTTCTTTGCCGATATAGCCTATCGCACCGGCAGAATCTTGAGACGAAAGTTGAGAGATAATCTTTTCAAGATTACTATTTGTAGAAATTTGTTGTTCGACGGCAGTGAAGGATACAAGCTGCTGTGTAAATTGCGTTGTGTCCATGGGTGCCAATGGATCCTGATATTGCAACTGTTTGGTCAGCAGTGTCAAAAATGTCTGGAAGTCTTTCCCAAAGACATTGCTGGATGTCTGAGCTGCACTTTGCCCGGTTGTACCTGTTCCAACAGTATTCACAGTCATTTTCTTATCCTAGCCTTATACACGTATGTCGAGTGCGCGATCGGATATAGTCATGCGCACAGCATTGGCGATCGTTTTATCTTGTTCGTTCAAAGGGCCAGCCGATGGGCGTGTGCCGTTGTCTTTGCCTTGATCGGCTGTTTGTGAACCGTCATTGTTGTGATTGAGCGAAAAGTTCAGACTTCCGCTATCTGTCTTTAACCCAGCATCTTGCAAGGCGCGTTCAAGCGAACCGTGTTCACGTTGTAAAAGCTGCAGTGTTTTCTCGTTGTCTACACCGATCACGGCATTGACCCGGCCGTCGTGACCAATATCAAGTTTCACGTCGACACGCCCGAGCTCTGCTGGATCAAGGCGGATGTTGAAGCTGTTGGAACCGGCATCAACAGCCCGACCGATTTGCACCGCGACTTGACTTGTAACATAGGCGGCATAGGGCAGGGCTGCTGACCGTTGTGGCGCGCTGATATGGGCGCTAGACGTCAAGGACGAGGAATTTGTTCCTGTTTGCGTTATGCCAGGAATTTCGTTGCCATCAAGACTGTCAGTACTGACGTCGCCCGTAATGCCCAAGGTCTGCATCAGACTATCAGCCAGCGTTGGCGCTGGTTTTGTGTTGCTGTCACCATTCGACGTCGATATGGCGGTATTTGTTGCAGATTTATTTTGTGCCGAAGGTTGTGCAGAACCACCGGATCCTGCCGTTGATGATTGTTGGCCTGCCTGTTGAGATGGCGTCTTTTGGATGGCTTTGTCTATTGCTGCATCTTCGGCAGCCCGAGACTGTACCTGGGCTGACTGTTTGTGAGGCGGCTGAACAACAGCGGTTTGGGCATTAACTTGTGTCTGAGTTGCTGCTGCAGACTGTACGGTGTTTTGCGTCGACTGTGCTGCTGTTTCTCGGTTGGTCGCTGCAGCCAGTGTTGGATCAGATAGCTTTTGGGTTGCGTTCTGTGCGGTAATATCCGTTTGCTCAGGTGCAACTGTCGGGATTGCTCCGGAATTTTCAGTCGATGCGGCTTGATGAGATGAGGTGGCACCACGACCGTCTGTACTCGGGATCAGTGGTGTCGCTGCTTTCTCCGCGGCGGACTGGGTTGTTCCTAATAAATTAGCAAGGGAATCGGGGGTCTGTTGCTGCGCACCAATAGAACCGGATTCTGCCCCAATGAGTGATATTGTCGGGTTCGCATTTGCAGATGTGCCGATCCCACTCCCCAAAAGTGTTTCCTGCTGTGGAATAAAGGGGAGTAATATGGCGGCTATCGATGATAAAATTTGTGGATCATCAGTTTGATCTGGAGTTTGCGCGCTTGCATTCAGGCTATCACTCGACTGTTGGGTGAACGATTGACCAGCAATCGCGCTGATACCAAGCTGGCCAGCCAAGGATTGCAATGTTGACAACACCGTTTCGGGCTCGACACCCAATAATGTCGCAATGCTTTTTATATCGTTCAGCACTGCAGAGGGCAGGGACGTTGTTTCTAGTGAATGACCAATTTTTTGCGATGTGCTATTATTTGCAAGCTGTTCGGCACTTTGTCCGACCACAGAATTGGTCAATTGCTCATTGTTTATGGCATTAGCACCAATGACCTGCAACAGCGCCAACAGTTTTTGGGCAGGTGCTGCGGTTGCACTATCAACAACAGGTGCTGATGACAATGACTGTAAATTTGTTTGCAGAGACGGTGTGTTAAACGATGACGTATTTAATAGGATACCAGTCAGTGTTTGACCGGAAACAGACTGATTGCCGTTGCTGAGTGCACTTTCGCTGTTTGGGCTATCGGCGTATATGCCATTAGCTCCCACCTCAGCGATACCAAGTTTTTTCAGTAAATCTGAAAAGTTCTGTTCTGCACCATTCAATGTGGCGCTGCCTGTCAATGACGCAGTTTTTCCGTTTCCAGTGCTTGTTGTTGCGGCTGGATTTAAGAACGAGAAGAATTGCGAAATAATACTCTGCGTCATAACTGCTTTCGTACCTTGGCCAATCGCTTGAACACGACCGGAGTTGTTCCGTAAAGTCAGTTGCAAACCTTGGGCCAGTTTGGAAATTTGCATAATATATTGAAATTATTTGATTATTTTTCCCCGCTGTGGGAGCGGCCGGGGTGGCGAAATTGCCGTGGCGGCAAAATTTTCCTTATCTCCGGGTTAAAATGTGCCTGTTGATTTTATTTTTGATTTGGATCTCCAAACTGGCCCCGAGTTTGCATTTATGGAAAGGAATAATTTTCAATGACTGTATAGGTCAGTGGTCGATTGCAGGCAAAGAATGCTTAGAAGTGCTGAAATCAAAGCGACGGACGCAAGAAAACCGACAATTCAACGGCGGCATGGCGGTAAGATTGCCATGGTAATTGTTGCCGGTCGTTGTTTGTCCCGGAATTTTTTGCCGACTTCGATTGGTTGCCATACAGTTGTGAATGAAAGGTAAGCTTCGATGTCTCTTAGCGCCATTATGAATACAGCGTTGACCGGACTGTTTACCAACCAGTCGGCATTACGGGTGACATCAAGTAACATTGCCAACGTCAATACGCCGGGATATGCCCGTGAGGTGGTCCGTTTAGAACCGTTGGTGAATGGATCTTATGCGGGTGGTGTTAAGCTTGCGGATGTTGAACGTATTGTTGATCGCTTTTTAGAGGCGTCGGTTTTAAAAACTCAAGGCCAAGCCAGCCGTTATGAAGTAGAACGGCAGTTCCATGATCGGATCCAATCTTTGCTGGGTCGTCCGGATAGCAGTACATCCTTGGCTGGTCGCATGGATAGTATGTTTGAAAAGATCGGGGCAGCTGCCCAGGATCCTAGTAAAACTGTGTTGCGTCAGGACGCTATTGCGGGATTTGAAGATTTTGCCACCGAGATTTCTCGGCTGTCTGATGAAATTCAACTGTTACGGACCGATGCCGGTCAGCAAATTGCGGAACGGGTGGCCAATGCCAATGCATTATTAAAGCGCATTGAATCCTTGAATCCGTTGATTGTGCGGGAAGTCGTTTTGGGTAACCCCACCGGACCGTTGGCGCAACAGCGCGCGGACGCTTTAAACGAACTTTCGAAGCTTGTTGACATTAAAGTTCATGATCAGCCGGATGGGTCCGTTCATGTAACGACAACGACCGGTACTGTTTTGCTCGGGGGGGCACGATATGAATTGAAATATTCAGCCCCCGGTATTGCTACGGCTGAAACCGTTTACCCGCCGATCACATTGCATGTGGTCGACCCGACGAGCCAAATAGTCAGCGCGACCGGAACACCTTTGGATGGCGCGCTGTCTGGTGGCGAGATCATGGGACTTTTGAATCTGCGCGATAAAGTTTTGCCGGATATGGCCAGTGAGCTTGGCACGTTAAGCGGGTCGATGATTGAAGAACTGAACGCTATTCACAATGCCAACACATCGGTTCCGGCTCCTGCTGTCATGACTGGGAAAAATACCGGATTATTAGGGACCGATGCGCATGGGTTTACGGGGCAAACACAGTTTGTGGTCACTGCCAATGACGGCACCATTATTGATAGTGTTACCATAGATTTTTCTGCCTATACGACGATCAACGACGTTATTGCTGCGGTCAATACTGGCTTGTCTGGTAATGGCACAATGTCGCTCGTTAACGGCGTTATGACATTTTCGGCTGATGGTGCGGGAACAGGCGTTGCGCTTGTTGATAACCCGAATAATGCCTCTAATCGTGCGGGTAAGGGATTTTCCCACTTTTTCGGCTTAAACGATCTATTGCAAGCCAAAGTTCCGACCAGTTATGCAACCGGGTTTACGGGAACGGATGCGCATGGCTTCAGTGTCGGCAGCACAATCAATTTTGATGTCATTGGTGGTGATAACCGTGTTCTTAGAAATTATACCCTTACTATCCCGGCGGGTGATTTCGATGATATCGTAACGGCATTGAATGATCCTGCTGGCTTAGGCCAGTATATGACATTTTCATTGGATGCCAGTGGACAATTGGTATCGACGCCGAAAGCGGGCTTTTCAAATGTAAATGTGCATGTGAAGGCGGACTCCACAAGTCGTGGATCGACCAGCGTCACATTGTCAAATTTGTTTGGCATTGGCGATCGTTACACGGCGGACCAAGCGTCGGCCATTAAAGTCCGGGATGTGGTTTCTAAAACACCGCAAAACTTAGCCTTGGCAAAACTGGATTATGGCGTGGTGCCTGGCCAGATTGCTTTGACAGTAAGTAATAATCTTGGGGCTCAAGCTCTACAGTCCCTGGAATTGAAAGTTTTAAATTTTGGTACGTCGGGCTCTATCGCAGCCACGAAAATGACACTGTCTCAATACGGGGCGGCTTTTCTAGGTAATTTGGGGCTTTTGGCTAATCAAGCAAGTTCGCGCGAAGCAGATGCCAAGGCGTTGTTTCAAGATATTCAAAATCGCTACAGTGATGTTTCGGGCGTAAATCTTGATGAAGAAATGTCTAATATGATTATGTATCAGAATTCGTATAACGCGGCGGCCCGCGTGATTACGACTGCGCGCGAAATGTACGATATTTTGCTCGGCATCGTTTAATGTCGGTTCGTAAGGTGATGGAGATTAAGAAATGACTCGGGTATCGAGCTTTGGCCATAATCAGGGGATGGTTCAGCAGCTGTTGCAGAATCAATCACGCCTTTACGATACACAAACACAGATCAATACCGGAAAGAAAACCGATGAATTCCGTGGTTTAGCCCGACAAGCCCAAACATTGCTGGGGGCAAAATCGGTACAGACACGGAATGACGGCTACTTATCGGCGCTTCAAGATGCTCAGCGTAAATTAGACTCGAATGAGCTTTACCTTGAAACCATACGATCGGCTGGGAATGAATTGCGTCAAGCCCTGACTGAAACATTGGGGCAAGATGAAGCCATTTCATTTTCGGCCACACTTGAACAAGCAGCCAGTGTGATTCTGGGCGCTTTAAATAGTCAATTAGATGGCCGTTATCTTTTCGCAGGATCGCGGACGGATACAAAGCCCGTGGCTGCGGATGGGATTGCTGACTTACTCTCTGCGCCGAGTGTCGCGTCGCTATTTTCGAACGATAGCATGAAATTATCCTCCCGTGTTGGTGACACGATCGAACTCACCTACGGTGTTCTGGCGGATGAAGTCGGGCAAGACATTTTGACCAGTTTGAAGGCCCTCGCAGATTTTAACGCGAGTGGTGCCGGCCCATTGGACGGTAAATTAACAACAGCCCAAAGAACTTTCCTTGAAACGGAAATGACTAATCTTATTGCTTCGATCGACAAGGTGCAGAATTTTGTGGCGGAAAATGGTTTGCAGCAAAATCGAGCCGAAACATACAAGGGCAATATTGAAACGTCGACTGACTTTCTGGCCGTTTTCATATCGGATATCGAAGATGTGAATATGGCCGAAGCCGTCACTCGTATCAATGCCGATCAGTTGGCGCTACAGGTATCTTACAGCGTTGTCGGTCGGTTGTCGCAGATGAGCTTGTTGAATTACCTCTAACTATTTGATTTTTCTGTAATTTCTTGCATGATCTTGCGCCTGTCGGGAAAAAGCCTATAGTCCCGGCCATGACAGTTGTGGCACGCACCATAGATCATCCGGTGAACTCCCTGGGTTTTGCTAAAAACCCGGCTGAAACGCGTGTTGTCGTTGCTATGTCTGGCGGGGTGGATAGCTCGGTCGTGGCCGCTCTGTTGAAGGAGCAGGGCTATGATGTGGTCGGTATCACTCTACAGCTTTATGACCATGGTTTAGCAATTCAGAAAAAAGGCGCTTGCTGCGCTGGCCAAGATATTTATGACGCCAGCCGTGTGGCTGAGGGACTTGGCATTCCTCATTATGTGCTGGATTATGAAAGCCGCTTTCGGGATGCTGTGATCGAAGAATTTGCCGATAGTTATATTCGCGGCGAAACACCTATTCCGTGTATTCGTTGCAATCAAACGGTTAAGTTTCGTGATTTATTAGCCACCGCGAAGGATTTGGGCGCAGATTGTTTGGCGACGGGGCATTATGTGCAGCGCGCAGGTGGGGTGACTGGTGCCGAACTTCATGCGGGTCAAGATCCTGGGCGTGATCAGAGCTATTTTTTGTTCACGACGACCCAAGAGCAATTGGACTTTTTGCGTTTCCCGTTGGGTGGATTAGATAAAGCTGAAACGCGCGCTTTAGCCGCACGTTTTGATCTGCCGGTGGCGACAAAGCCCGATAGCCAGGATATTTGTTTTGTGCCCGATGGGAAATATGCCGATCTGATTGAACGATTGCGGCCTGGCGCCGCCGATCCGGGTGATATTGTCCATATCGATGGTCGGGTGCTGGGGCAACACGGTGGCATCATTCACTATACAATCGGTCAGCGCAAAGGTCTTAATATCGGTGGCACTGTGGACCCACTTTATGTGGTGCGATTGGATCCTGACAAAAAGCAGGTGATTGTTGGGCCTCAGGAAGCCGTGGCCGTTAAGGAAATTATCCTGAAAGAGCTGAATTGGTTAGGGAATGAGCCCATTCCTGAGGGCGGCTTGACCGTCATGGTCAAGGTGCGGTCATCGCGGCCCCCTGTGCCCGCGCTTTTGTTGCCAGATGAATTGCGGGATACGGCACGGGTTGTCGTCGCTGCTGCCGAAACAGGCGTTTCCCCAGGCCAAGCTTGCGTATTTTATGACGGCACACGCGTATTAGGTGGCGGCTGGATCGCTCGGTCGCGATCATTGTATGATGTTTCTTAGCACGTCAATTTAGACCGTTTGCTCTGAATTTCTCTTTAAAAAGAAAAACAATCCGGTTTAAGGTGGCGTGGCGCCAGCGTGAATAGGTTGAAATTTTATGGTAGCGGAGGAGGGATTCGAACCCCCGACACATGGATTATGATTCCACCGCTCTAACCAACTGAGCTACTCCGCCCCGACATTCGGTGCGATCATAAAGATGTCGAACCCGTCGAAAGTGAACAGGGATATAGGGCGAGGATGGCCTTCCTGTCAAGCGTTGAGGCTGAAATCTCTATAATTGACAAAAAAGGCGTGCGCCGGCCCGGCTTTTGGGCGGATCAGCCGAGAGAATACAATGAAATACTGAGGTTTTATGATTTTATAAAAAAGAGCATAATTTATTATTTAAATCAACTATTAGTATATTTTTTTGTTGGTTGGCCTATTTATGCTTAACTTTGGCGCTGTGAGTCAAATTGAGGACCTTCTGGCACTTGAATTAAGCCGCGATTTTATGGACCTTACTAATACGGGGAGTGGCAAAATATGCCTTGTTTTGTCGGATAAAGGTTTCAGGAAAGCGATCAAGGGTGCCAACGGCAGAGTACGATTTGATCCTAACTAAATTATCGCCGCCACTGAGTGGTCGCGGGACGGTTGTGCGATCAAGGCTCATACCCTCTATTGCTGATGCGGCTTTGCCGAAATTGACCCTAATAACAGCTCCAGCAGGTTTCGGCAAAACAACGTTGATGAGCCAATGGCAAACTGCGGCCTTGGATGCGGGCATGGCTGCAGCTTGGGTGTCTCTTGAGGCGGATGATGGCGATGTGCGCCAATTTTTATCCTATGTCATGGGCGCTTTGAAAAAAGCAGATTCAGCCTTGGGACGCGATGCCCTGGAATTACTGAGCGCTCAGGCCAGTGTAAAGCCTCAAAAAATTATTGGCCGTCTTGTCAATGACCTTGTGGTGGAGGGCCGGTCGATTGTTTTGTTTCTGGATGATTATCACGCAGTTGACAATGATGATGTCAACAATGCTTTGTCCATCTTAATCAATCTCGCACCAACAAATTTTCATATTGTATTGGGCAGTCGAAACACACCGGGATTGCCGGTGGCAAGCTTACGGGTTAAGGGCGAATTGCGTGAATTTACATTGTCTGATTTGCGGTTTGTCAATGAAGAAGCGCAGGATTTTGTGAAGCATGTGCGTGGTCTTGCCCTGAGTAATGAGCAGATAAAAATATTGCAAGAGCGCACCGAAGGGTGGGTTGCCGGACTGCAACTGGCAACATTGTTTCATGGTGGCACAGATGATTGGAATGGTTTTATTTCCGCATTTTCTGGAACATTGCGTGAGGTGGCCGATTATTTGACGGTCGATGTCCTCAATCGACAGCCTGCTGACGTCCGTGAGTTTTTGCTGCGTACGTCAATATTGGATCGTATCAATAGTAATCTATCGCAAGCTGTGACTGATAATCCTTTCGCCAGTCGTATACTGGCGCAAATTGAATCCCAAAATCTTTTTATCTTACCTTTGGATAAAAACCGTCAATGGTACCGATACCATCACTTGTTTGGTGATTTCTTATTCAATCAATTGAAGAGAGAAAATCCAGACGTTATTTCATCTTTATATATAAAAGCCAGCATTAGTTGCGTAGAAGAAGGCTTGCCAATTGAAGCAGTAAACTATGCGCTAAAAGCTCATGATTATGATCGTGCCGCGGCTTTAGTCGATGAATATGGTCATACTATGCTGAAAACCGGCGCTATGCCGAGAGTGAATGAATGGATAAAACGCTTACCTGAGGAAATTCTTGAAAGACGACCACAATTATTGTTGCATCAGTGTTGGGCACTCTTTCATATGCGTGACCCAGAAAATACAGAAGTGCTGCTTGAAAAGGCTGTGAAATTATTTGCCCAGCAGCGGGCAAGTGGCCAAACCAAAGACACGATGTCGGAACAACGTTTTGAAGCCGAGCTTCGCGCTATTAAATCTGGTATTGCTATTGCTTATGATGATATCGAGACAACGTTAAGTTTGGCTATTGATACGTTTGAACGTTCGTCTGGGACAATGAGCTGGATTGCAGCGGCCATATCAAATATTCGAGGTTACGCCTGTTTGGCAAGCGGCCGTTTTGTTGAAGCCCGCGCGGTGCTTGCGCGTGCACGTCAATCCCACAAAGACTTCAGTGCTTCTTATGGCATCGTTTATTCCGATTGTTTTTTGGGAATGGTGGAAATGGCCGAGGGTCATTTACACGCCGCTGCTGCATTATTTCAACAAGCATCGGATGTTGCTGAAAAAGAAGGGTGTAACGCTCCTGGAATTGCTGTTGCGAGCATTTTACGAGGAACAGTTTTATATGAGTGGAATAAGCTTGCAGATGCTGAAGCTCTAATTGTTCCGTATCTTAACCTTATTGATGAATGTGGTCATATTGAAGCCCATGTTATGGGAACTTTGACGATGATCAGAATAATGATTGCGCAAGATCGTATGCTTGACGCACGAGAATATCTAAATCGGGCGTTGGTCAGTTGTGGCGCGCCCTATTTCAAGCGTTATCGCATACTTGTCATTTATGAGGAAGTTAAAAACTTACTGCGTCAAGGCAACAAATCTCTGGCTAAAATGTGGGCGGAAGAAAGTGGTATTCTGTTGACTGGGGCATCTTCGTGCAACGGCCAATCTTGGGATCGTGTTGGATGTTTTCAGGATATTATTCGTGCTCGATTAGCATTAGCGGACGGAAATGCCACAGAAGCTTTGGCTTTGATTAATCCAGTTTTGTCGGCAGCCCGAAAAGCTGGTCGTTGGTATCGTGTGTTGGAACTTTTGCTGTTGCAATCTCAAATTTTACAAACATTAGGAAAAGAGCGGCTAGCTGTAGCGTCAATGTTGGAAGCCCTGACAATGGCTGAGCCTGAGCGCTATATGCGTTTGTTTTTGGATCAAGGCAATGGGGTTCGTGACTTCTTGCGAGACCACGCATCTGATTTTACCACTGTCGGGCACTATGTAAAACAAATTCTGACCATGTTTGATGGGGGGGCAAAGCCGTTACAGCAAAAAGTAATGCTTGAAACGGAAGGTGGTTTTTTACTTGAGCCCCTTAGTATGCGGGAGAGTGACGTATTAAGGCTCATGTCAGTAGGGCACAGCAATAAATTAATTGCTGAAGAATTATTTATAGCAGAAAACACCGTAAAATGGCATATTAAGAACATCTTTCAGAAACTAGGCGTAGAAAATCGGACAGCGGCTGTACTGGCTGCCCAAAATATGAAGCTTATATACTAGGCGTGCCCCTACTTTTAGGTGGGCAAGGGTTTTTTGTAATCCCACCCTTTGGGGGCGGGACAAGTTGTAGCATCTGCGTACAAATTATTCACAAATATAGAGTTGGTAGATAACGATCACCAGTTTGGGAGAGAGATTATGCTCAATTCTGTTTTTTTAAAAAGCTCTGCAGCGAGTTTAGCTCTGCTATCAGGGGTCGTCCCTGTATTCGCGCAAGACGGGCAAGGGTTAGCACTAGAGGAAATCACCGTTACCGCGCGCAAAATTGAAGAAACGCTACAGACGACCCCGGTTTCAATTACTGCGTTTACGGCCGCGGACCTTGATAAGCGAGGATATACCAATATTTCGCAGATTGGCGAAATTACGCCAAATATGCAATTTGACTCGACGGCGCCTATCAGTGGTGCTTCCAATGCGTCCTCGATTTTTATTCGGGGTATCGGCCAAACAGATTTTCTTTTAACGGTTGATCCGGGTGTGGGCGTTTATGTCGATGGCGTCTATATGGCGCGATCCATCGGCGGGGTTATGGATTTACTGGATTTGGAACGCGTTGAGGTTTTGCGTGGTCCACAAGGCACATTGTTTGGTCGGAATACAATTGGCGGTGCGATCAGCTTGTCAATTAAAAAGCCCGGCAATGAGTTTGAGGGGCAGGGTGAGGTCATCGTTGGTCGTTACGATCGGATCGACGCCCGTTTATCCTTAAATGTACCGATTGTCGAAGACAAATTCTTTGCTCGTGTTTCTGCTTCAACAAAAAATCGCGATGGCTATGGCCGTCGTATTTTGACGGGGCAAGGCATGGGGAATGAAAATTCGGACTCCGCTCGACTGGCTTTGCGTTGGGTCGCGACGGAAACTGTGGAAGTTAATTTGGCGGCGGATGTGACGCGCGCGCGTGAAGAATCCCCAGTCACGACATTGCGCTGGTTCGGCGATCCGGCAGATGCCGGGCGAGGGGCAATAACGGATCTTTACAATATGTTTGTGGGGTCTGTGACCGGTGATATTTATGATGGTCGTTATTTACCCCCAAGTAACTATGAAAGTTATGCCACCGGCCCTACGGGATCGGATACGGATATTTGGGGCGTATCAATGATCGTTGATTGGGATATGGGTGGCGCGCAAGCAAAATCGATTACCGCTTATCGTGATCTTGATGCAGCTTTTGGACGTGATCCCGATGGCTCACCGCTGACGATCATCCATACTGATGATACCTTGACCCATAAACAATTCAGTCAAGAGCTGCAATTTTCAGGGACTGCAATCAACGATCGCTTAAAATGGTTGGTTGGTGCCTACTATTTTTCTGAAAAAGGCACCAATAACATTGTCGTCAGCATTGCGGAGGGAGTGTTTGAAGCAATTGGCGCCCCTATCTCGATCAATGGTCCAACGATTGTAAATAATAAAAGCTATGCAGCCTTTGCGAATTTTAGTTTTAACTTTACGGATCAATTCAGTGCTTCCGCCGGTATCCGCTGGTCGAAAGATAAAAAGAGAGCAACGGTAGGCCAGGAATTTACGGATATTGGTGTGCCTGTTTTGGTAAACCCGACCGGAGAAGAGTCTTTCAAAGACATAACACCTAAATTCGGGTTAGAATATCGTTGGACAGAAGACGTAATGACCTATGCGTCTTTTGCGCAGGGATTTAAGTCTGGCGGCTTTACAGGGCGCTATGTTATCCCGACAACGGAACCTCGCCCGTTTAATCCTGAAAAAGTAACGACATATGAATTAGGGTTTAAATCCCAATTTGCGGATGACCGTGTCCGTCTAAACGGCGCTGTGTTCTATTCGGACTATAAAGACATTCAGATTGTTATTTTTGACGGTGTTGCTCCGCAAACACGGAATGCTGCTAAGGGGCGGATTAAAGGTGGTGAATTAGAGTTGACGGCTCTTGCCACCGAGGGGTTGATGCTTACCGGTGCCGTCGGATATTTGGATGCTAAATATACCGAATTCGATCCATTGGATAGCATCGGTCTTGTTATTCCGTTGCAACTTTCAAACAAGTTTGTCAACACACCAGAATGGTCCATGACGGCCGCTTTTGAATATACGTTTTCTTTAGGTGACACCGTGGGCGATCTTGTATTCCGTGGTGATTGGAGTTATCGCAGTAAAATTGCAAACGATGCGATCAATACAGAAGAGCTCATTCAAAATGGTTATAGTCTTGTGAATGCGCGACTAACATACCGGGCACCATCGCAAAATTGGGAGCTTTCCGTATTTGGGACCAATCTTACAGATGTACGGTATATAACCAGTGGTGTTGCCGATAAACCATCGTTTGGGTTGGCGGAAGCCACATGGGCGCGCCCGCGGGAGTGGGGTGCTAGCGCTAAGTTTAGGTTTTAATTTTTTACGTAAGATTTTTTGTGTAGACGGGAGCGATTAAATGAAAGTCAATGAATACACCCAGTATGACGGCCTTGGTCTTGCTGAGTTAATTGCAAAAAAGGAAGTTACACCACAAGATGTTGCGAAAGCAGCCTTGGGGGCTATCGCTGCCGTCAATCCCCAAGTCGGTGCGGTCATTGATACATATGATGAGCGCGCCGATATTTCGCTTGAAAAGTTTCCAGCGGGGCCGTTTCGTGGCGTGCCGTTCTTGGTGAAAGATCTTGTTCTGCATGAAGCCGGTAAAAAAGTCGAAAGCGGAAGCCGGCTATGTAAGGATATGGTCTCTGAACATGATACCGATTTGATGGTTCGCTTTCGTGAGGCTGGGTTTAATAATCTTGGTCGTACGAAGTCCCCAGAAATGGGTTACAACATGTCGACCGAAAACGTGCTGCATGGACCGGTCCGGAACCCCTGGAACATCGAACGATCAGCAGGCGGTTCATCGGGTGGTGCCGGTGCTGCTGTTGCTTCTGGTATGCTACCGGTTGCGCATGCGAGTGATGGCGGTGGCTCAATACGTATTCCGGCGACGGTCAATGGTCTGTTCGGTCTGAAACCGACACGTGGGCGCACACCACTAGGACCGGATACGGGCGACGCTTTAAATGGATTTGGTATTGAACATGTGGTTTCTCGTACCGTGCGCGACAGCGCCGCAGTTTTAGATGCTATCGAGGGCCACGGCATTGGGGATCCTTATATTATTCCGCGCCCGCAGAAAAGTTATCTATCGCAAGTGTCTGTGGCGCCCCGGCCGTTACGGATTGCGATAACAACCCAAGGGTGGGGAGGAATGCGTGCTTTGGCCGATACTGTTGCTGCAGTTGAGGCAACTGGACGGTTGTTGACCGATCTCGGGCACAATGTTGAAGAAACAAAGCCGGAATTGGGTGTTTCATGGGAAGCGTTTGTGAATGCCAATGCGACTGTGTGGTGTGGCAATACAGCGGCATGGATTGATGCTTTGGCTGGCTACCTCAATCGTCCAATTTCATTGGAGACTTTGGAAGCTGCAACGCTTGGTTGTTATGAATATGGCAGCAAATTATCGGCTAAGGATTATTTGGCCGCGCAGGCGGTCTGCAATATGGTCAGTCGTTCTTTCGGTAAATTCTTTGTGGATTATGATATCCTCGTATTACCAATGCTGCCGCAACCGCCACAAGCGCTTGGTTATCACAATGCCAATGCGGAAGGCATGGATGGATTAACTTGGACTCAGCGCACGTTTACATGCACGCCATTCACACCAGTATTTAATATGACCGGTCAACCGTCGATGTCTGTTCCGCTGCATCAGGGAAGTGATGGATTGCCGATCGGTATTCAATTTGCCGGACGTTGGGGGGATGAGGCAACACTATACCAATTGGCCGGTCAATTGGAAGCGGCGTCGCCCTGGATCGGTCGGCGCGCGCCAGTGTTTGCCGGTCATTGAATCAATGATTGAAAAATTTGTGTTGTAATTCGAGTAAAGGATAATCGTTGATGGCGACAGGATTTGTTTGGCATGAAACTTATATGTGGCATGATACTGGCAATTATGCCGGTGTTCTACCGGCTGTATTTCCGTTACAGCCGGGGCAACATTATGAAAATCCGGAAACCAAGCGTCGTTTCCGCAATTTGTTGGATGCCAGCGGACTTTCAGAACAGTTGGTTCACATTAAGCCGCGTAAGGTGAGTGACGAAGAAATTCTGCGTGTCCATACAGTAGACTACATCGAACGTTTGAAAGAATTGAATGTATCCGTCAAGGGGGGAGACGCGGGTGGTTTTTCCCCCTTCGGTCCTGGCAGCTTGGATATAGCGCGTTTGTCTGCGGGGGGTGTCATTGCTGCCGTTGATGCCGTTTTGGATGGTATCGTAAAAAATGTGTATGCCTTAGTTCGTCCACCTGGGCATCATGCTATTCCTGAAAGCGGTATGGGTTTCTGTATGTTGGCGAATGGATCAATTGCCGCAAAACATCTGCGACAAACACGTGGATTGACGCGTATTGCCATGGTGGATTGGGATGTGCACCATGGTAATGGCGCCCAAAAAATATTTTGGGAAGATCCTACTGTCTTGACGATTTCGGTTCATCAAGATAACTGTTTTCCACCAGATTCCGGCCATATGCATGATAATGGTGACGGAGCAGGCGAGGGATATAATATCAATATCCCACTGCCCCCTGGATCAGGATGGGGTGCCTATGAAGCTACCTTTGATCAAGTGATCATTCCAGCTTTAGAAGCTTATAAACCAGAGATTATTATTGTGCCGTCTGGTTTTGATGCTGGTGGCCATGATCCATTGGGGCGCATGATGATGCATTCCGATGGTTATCGGTCATTGACAAAAAAGCTGATGGCTGTCGCAGCAAAAGTCTGTGATGGACGTTTGGTGATGTGTCATGAAGGTGGATACAATGCACCAACTGTACCGTTCTATGGTTTGGCTGTCCTTGAAGAACTGTCTGGAATTAAGACGGGGGTAGACGACCCATATCTGCCTTTGATTGTAAGCATGGGCGGACAAGCCCTACAGCCACATCAACAAACGGTCATAGAACAAGCCGTTAAATTAGTAGATAAGTTGAAGTAGTTTCCAGGGTTTTTATAAATCTTGCGTATACGCCTTTTTGCGCGGAACCAACATATGGACACTAAATTGTTGGTTCCGATCATACCATACACGAAGAGGATCCCAGCCGGCGATATAAGCGAGATGCTGGAATCCTTTTGTGGTGTATTTATGTGAATTTTCCGTATGGATGCTTTCATTCTGCTCCATAACAAATAAGGATCCCAGTACGGTCAGGAGTTGTGACCTCTGGCTGACCAGGTGCATCTCGATACGATTGTGTGTTGTATTGTAGCGTGCTTCATGTTTGAAGCTATCAAGATCAAAATTGCCATCTAATTCCCGATTGATGCGCCGTAAAATATTTTTATTAAATTCTGCGGTCACGCCACGACTGTCATCATAAGCCTTGAATAGAGTGGAGAGCGGCTTTTGTAAATCGACGCCGATAATCATTAGTGATCCGTGACCCATCGCATTTCGTGCATTGGTTAAGAATTTTACAACTTCGCTTGGATTTAAATTGCCAATGGTTGAACCAGGAAAAAATCCTACCCTTTGACTTCCAGGTTTTAAGGGCAAGCCGTGGCCAAACTCTGCAGTAAAGTCGAGAACCTGCGGGCTAACTGTTATATTTGGGAATTGTGCAGCAATAGTTTGTGCCGATTCTAAAAGATAATCTTCTGAAATATCCAGCGGCATATATGTTTTGGGTTGATTCAGAGCCGAGAGCAATAATGGTGTCTTACGGCTTGATCCGCTGCCGAATTCTATGAGTGTTGCTCCGGATCGGATAAATGAGGCCATCTCGTCGGCGTGACGTTCCAAAATTTCTATCTCACAGCGGGTGGGATAATATTCTGGTAGGCGTGTTATCTCTTCAAAGAGGAGTGACCCGCGCTCATCATATAACCAGGTGCTGGGGACCGTTTTCTGTTTTTGTGATAA
Organism: Alphaproteobacteria bacterium; assembly: GCA_037189785.1. Lineage (GTDB taxonomy): Bacteria > Pseudomonadota > Alphaproteobacteria > Sphingomonadales > Govanellaceae > Govanella. The sequence goes on along the minus strand of JBBCIP010000123.1, from coordinate 6,064 downwards.
TCCTGATAAAACGGCATGTGCCATACCGTTTTCTAATGGATCTGTATGCTGATATGCGGTGAGCGTAATCATTTTCTGTCCTCGGCAAGACGCAAGCCGGAAAATTGCCAGCGTTGATGTGGATAAAAGAAATTTCTATATGTTGATCGAATGTGCGCCATTGGGCTCACACATGAGCCGCCGCGCAAAACAAATTGTCCACACATGAATTTATTATTGTATTCCGCTATGTCTCCAGAAAACGGTTTATATCCTGGATATGGAAGATAAGCGCTTCTTGTCCATTCCCACACATCTCCATACATTTGTTGGAGATCAGTTGTGGCTGAAAGGGATTTCATAGCAAGGGGGCGGAGAGTGCCTGCATCCAAGAAGTTTGCATTCGTTAAGGACTGAGAGTTTTCTGTCTTATTTAATGCATATTCCCATTCAAATTCGGTAGGCAATCGTCGCCCTGCCCATCGTGCAAATGCATCGGCTTCGAAATAACTGACATGGCATACAGGGGAGGAGGTGGGGATTGGCTGTAAGCCATATAATGTCATGCTGTGCCACATATCATCATGTTTGTGCCAATATAGCGGACTGTCCCATCTTTCTTCTTGAGCTATTTTCCAACCATCGGACAACCAAAGTGTGGGGGTTTTGTAACCTCCATCTTCCATAAATTCTAACCACTCTCCATTGGTGATTAATCTATTACTGATCGCGAATGGAGAAATATAGGCTTTGTGTCTTGGCTTTTCGCAGTCAAAGCAAAAGCTACTATCATCATGTCCAATATCACTCAATTCCCCGCTATACGCTAAGAACACGAGGCTGCTTGCGGTATGTGTGTCGGTATTTTTCTGTGCATCTGTATAGGCTGGGAACATCGGGTTCTGTGAAAAAAGATGTAATATGTCTGTTAAAATCAATTCTTGATGTTGTTGTTCGTGATGTAGACCGAGCTCTATCAAAGAATACCCATCAGCATCAAAATATGCAGATGACATATAATGATCGATCGCATCATCAACGCGTTCACGATAGTCAAGTATTTCATTTACAGTTGGGCGGGTGATTAGTCCGCGTTGCGGGCGCGGATTGCGACTTCCACAAGCTTCATAATAAGAATTAAACAAAAAATTATAAATATTTGGGCTTTTTTTAAAATTTTTACATAAACGTGACAAAATAAATTCTTCAAAGAACCACGTCGTGTGGGCTAAGTGCCATTTTGTTGGGCTGGTATCCGGCATTGATTGCGACGTCATGTCTTCTGTTGTTAAGGGAGAAACAAGTTGAAGACTACGGTTTCGTATAAAATGAAAAGCGTCCAATAAAGTGTCCGGGGTCACGGGTTTATCGGACGCTTTTTCAAATTTACAATTTATCATGATCAAGATTCTAAGAGTGTTATTAAGAAAACTGCGGTTCCAATTGTTACTATTCCATAAAATGTCATCGTGTAACTGGTCAACCGCTCGGAAAATTCGGGACTTTTTAAGATAGCCTCCAACTTTGTGTTGGAGGACGTTGATCGTTTTTGTGCCATGATGTGCCCCACATGTGCCTGTTTATTCGATACTGCTATAACTATGAAAAACCATTATTGTTCCAAGACAACATGGATGTTTCTGGGCGGCGCTTTGGGCAAAAAAAAGCGCCAAGTATCATCCTTGGGGGGAAGGTATGATCCTTGGCGCGGCACGGTGGACGTTCGTGCCGAAAGACGCAAGATTTAAAAGTCACTTAATGCTTAAGTGGCTTTTCTTTAATCTTTGATGGATTCCTAAGAGCAGGGTCTTCTTCTTTCGCGGCTTTACGAACAACAGCCTCAGCTGCTTTCGTCGCTTTTGCTTCTGGTCCTTTTAAGCTTGCTTTTGCTGAGGATGCTGCTGCTTTAACTTTTCCTGATTTTGCAAACTCGGTTGCAGCTTTATTATAAGCACGGGCGGCAGTTCTATTGCCTTCCCCTTCATTCTTCGTGCTTGCCATAACTCGCTCCAAATCGTTTAACTCTGTCGACACGTCCCTTATGCGCTTTAAGCCTTACCCGGTTTAAGCGGCAAGCTGGTCGTTATACTAGTAGTAACGTTGGTGCTCTGCATTTTGTTCCTCATACCAGTAGTGTCCTGCAATTATTCTGAGAGAAGCAAATACTGGAACGGCCAAAAACACGCCGATGATACCGTAGAGCTGCCCCCCCAACAGGACCGCGAAGATCACCACAACAGGTGATAGATTGACTCTATCGCCCACCAATTTTGGGGTCAGTACAGATGATTCTAAAACCTCGCCTATGCTATAGGTCAAGACAATACCAATCATAATATTGGCATCGAAGCCATGGTGTCCAAAAGCCATCAAGATAGCGACACTAACCGCCAGCGCAGTCCCAAGATATGGAAGATACTTAAGAAATCCCGATAATATACCAATGAGAAGGCCGTATTGAAGGCCGCTGATTACCAGCCCGGTTGAGTAAAATGCAGCCATTGCGGTGCATACCCATGCTTGTCCGCGCAGAAAACCACTAAAGATTTCGTCTATTTTTTCAATAACTTTTTCGAACTCTACAGTTCGTTTTGGGGGGATTAAACTACGTCCATAATCGATAATGCCGGGCCAGTCTTTTAGAAAATAAAATAATAAAACCGGAATTAGCAGACCAAGAGCCAAGCTTGTTAACAATGATGCTCCGCCGGTCAGGACCGAGGCTGCGATAGGTCCGGCGACATCCATGGCGCTCACTTCACCATTTCCGAAACTGGGTAACCCGAGGCGCTGATTTTTGGGCAGTAAGGGCAGAATTTCATTCTGAATTCTGTCCATTGCAGAATCAAAAATTTGTGGCAAACTTTTCAATAAACTCTGAAGTTGTTCATAAAGCATTGGTCCAAGAAGGGCCAGAAATGCTGCTATAATTGAAAAGATCATAACAGTGACAATAAGCGCCATAATAGGACGCCCGACGACTTGCCCCACGCGTGAATTTGCCATCTTTGTTACCAAGGGATTTCCGAGATAGGCAAGCAAAAGAGCAATAATAAAGGGCGAGAGAATATCTCTCGCCCAATATATGGCTGATAAGATTATAACGGCAAGAAGGGCAATGGCGAGAACGGCGTAAATGCGTGGTATTGCCATAGACTGCCCCATATATATGTCGTTTTAAGCATCTTAGGCGAAATCAGCATGCCAAGACAATGCTATTTTAAGAGGGCGGCTATTTGTCGGTTTAACGCGAGGCGTCTTCCCAACTTTTGACTTGTTTTTCAGCGGCTTCCTTCGCCACGCCATAACGTTTTTCAATAGCTCCGACTAACTGCTCGCGTTTGCCTTCTATCCGGTCCAAATCATCGTCAGTTAGATCGCCCCATTTTTCTTTGACTTTACCTTTGAATTGTTTCCAGTTACCGCTGACTTGTTCCCAGTTCATAAGTACTCTCCTTAATACAGTTAGATAGTCTACAGTCGATATCAGAGCTTATTGGCTTAATTTCACTGTCTTCAGAGAACGGTTTGAAGTGTATTTTGGTTGCGGGCACATGAGAAAACTATCGGTTAAATTGTATGGTATCTGTCAATTATACATTCAATTTAAAAGGGCAAATTTTGCCGTCGAAAGATTATTGGTCAGGCTACAAAAGATATAGCGCTTGATTACACTAAGACTTCTTCTGAATATCGTTGCGTTCTTTTTCGTCCAGCCTATTAATTAGATCCATGATGTCTTCTGGAATAGGTTCGGACGCTACGGAATCGAACATTTTATGAAGTTTTCTCTCCAACCAATGATCAAATCCCTGACTATCAGTTGTAGGCCTCATACCTGAATCCTTGTCATCCTCCTCAACAGGTTGGACAATCGGCGGGACTTTGCTTTTTTTTGGGCCTTCTCTCATATACAAACTCGGTCATCATTTAACGAGTTTCGGTCGCTAACGACCGTAAGGTTGCTGATCTTCAGCACAATCGAGTTCAACAGAAGGCGCTGTTGATATCTCCGTCGATATATTGTCATTCATCATCATTCTTTCCATATGACGCCTTGCACGCCATACGCGACTTTTTACTGTGCCAATTGAACAATTTAGGACGTCCGCCGCCTCGTCATAACTCATTCCGCTACCACAAACAAGGAGAAGTGCCTCTCGTTGATTTATCGGCAGATCGCTAAGATTTTGAATAACTTCGCCCATAATGACTTTTTGTTCCTGATCTGGCCTCAGGGATAGCATGTGTTCTGCAATATTATCGATTGATTGAATATTGCGGCTATTTTGGCGAATATAATTTACGTATTGATTGTGTAATATTCGATGGATCCAGGCATTGAAATTGGTGCCCATAGCGAACTGGTGTTTAGCATTTAAAGCTCGAACGACGCTTTCTTGTAGCAGATCATCAGCCAGGGAGCGGTCTTTAGTCAAGAACATGGCGTAAGCCCGCAGTTTTGGTAAACTTGCTAACAACAGGTCTTGAAAGCTATCTGCGCTCATCATTTCGTTCCTTTTTTCGCTGCTCTTTTTAACAACCGAACTTCACGAGAGTGTTTTAAAAACACAAATAATTTTAAAAAGTTCCATAAAATATTGTTTTATTTTCAGAATGATGGTTCCTTAAAATGCTCTGATAGTGCTTTTTCAGCATTGTTTTCTCCATTCATCATACGATTTAATTCTGCGCGCGCGCGGGAAACGCGGCTTTTCATAGTGCCTACGGCACAATTACAAATTTCGGCCGCTTCTTCATAACTAAAACCACTTCCTCCCACCAGGACGAGTGCTTCACGGTGAGCATCACAAAGCTTCAAGAAAATATTCTGAAAGTCATGAAACTCTATCTTACTTTCTTGTTCTGGATTTGTTGATGTTGGCTGTGTGAAGGCGAAGTTTTGGTAGTTTATATGAGACTTTAGCTTACGCAGTTCACCGTAAAAATGATTTCGCAAGATAGTGAACAGCCAAGATTTCATATTTGTACCGGGAACAAATTGATGTTGATTGTGCAAGGCTTTAACGACGACATCTTGCACAAGATCATCAGCCGTATCCTGACGTTTTGAGAGAAAGCGTGCGAATGCACGCAGTTCCGGTAATAATTCCACCAATTGATTTCTAAAGTTATTATCCATTTGCCTTTCCTGTGTCTTCCAGATGGGTGCCCCAATTTCATGGCGCATTTCATATGGATCACTATATGCCGCACAAAAATGCGGGTTTTGACTAGGAAATTTCTGTTGGCGGAATTTAGGCTAAAGCCAGAAAAAGGCAAAAAAATGAACAATGAAAAATTTAATATTAATAGGTTGTATATTTAAGGCTTGATTGAATCTTGGTTCGTCAAAAGGAACTCATTTCTCCTGGTCGTGTTGATATGGTGAGTATTAAAAGCACAACAAAAAAATAACTAATCAGTGCCAATGACACACTGGATGCACCTCACTAGATATGCATCAAAACAAAGGAGTTAGCTTATGAAAGTAGACGGAAAATATAGATTTGATGAAATCATGGCCTCGCCTGCAAACTGTTTTGAGCACCCCGATGATGTCTTGAAAGACGACATTTTAAGTGATGATGAAAAGTACAAAATTTTGAAGCAATGGGAAAGTGATGCCCGATCATTGGCTGTTGCCGAAGAAGAGAATATGGTGGGGGGAGAACGAAATTTGTTACAGGAAGTTTTGCTTTCCCTTAAAAAAATTGCAGATCGCTGTGAGCAAACGTTGCCTAACGATCATAAGGAATCACCAACTAAATCAGGGTAAAGTGAAAAACAATAATGATAGAAGCGCCATTCCTAGTCGCAAATTACTATAGTTTAATCTAATAAAAGTGCTTGTGACAAAGTTGAGACGCGACGATGGGTATTTTTGATACACTTAGATAGTGCGCAGTGCGCTTCATAAACTTTAACTGCTTTTTTGGGAACAATCAGAGATACAAGACGTTTTTCGATGGCGACCGAGACAGCATATCTCAATTATTTTAACTTTTAAAAGATGGAGCCGAGTTATGGCAACAGCTATGAACATCGATTCACGTGAAACGCATAAGCTTATTGCTGCTGATAA
>JBBCIP010000122.1:0-2740 GCA_037189785.1 Alphaproteobacteria bacterium | reverse complement strand
TGATCTTGTTCGACGAAGTTGAAAAAGCCCACCCCGATGTCTTCAACGTGTTGTTGCAGGTCTTGGACGATGGCCGTTTGACCGACGGCCAGGGGCGGACGGTGAATTTCAAAAATACCTTGATCATCCTGACCTCGAACCTCGGCAGTGATATCCTGGCGGCGCAGCCGGAAGGCGAACCTGCCGAAGCGGTTCGCAATCAGGTGATGGATGTGGTGCGTAGTGCATTCCGGCCCGAATTCCTCAATCGCTTGGACGAGGTGATCCTGTTTCATCGTCTCGGCCGCGAGCATATGGGTGGCATTGTCGATATCCAGATTGCACGCCTGGCCAAGCGGTTGGTCGATCGCAAAATCATCCTGACCTTGGAGCCTTCGGCGCGGGATTGGTTGGCGCGAGCCGGTTACGATCCGATCTACGGTGCCCGTCCCTTAAAACGGGCGATCCAGAAACACCTTCAGGATCAGTTGGCCGAAGAAATTCTGGATGGTCGGGTTAAGGATGGCGATACAGTTGTCATCCGCGGCGAGGGTGACGACCTGACGCTCAACGTCCAACCCCAAGGCGCTGCGGCGTAAACCGATGGATGATAAAAAAACGGCGCCAGAATATGGCGCCGTTTTTAATATTCGTTTTATGTCAGAACTTAAGGTCCGGCACTTAATTTCCAGCGGTGGTGCCGCCTTGGCGGCCTTGCAGCATCATCGCCACTTCTACCGGCAGCGGCACGGCGGCCATTTCGGTATCGAGCGTTGTTCTTGAGCGGTTGAAAGCAACCATTTCATTTTTGCTTAAGCTGCGTCCGGTTGGCAGTTTCAGCGACAACGGATTGACGTGGGATCCGCTGGCCAACACTTCATAATGGAGATGCGGGCCGGTCGAGCGGCCTGTGGTGCCGACGTAGCCGATCACTTGGCCTTGTTTAACGCGTGTACCGGCGCGGACACCCTTGGCAAAGCCATTCATATGGGCATAGGCCGTGGCATAGGTATTGGTGTGACGGATGCGAACATAATTGCCATAAGCGCCATAGGCATTGGCACGTTCGACAACGCCGTCACCGGCAGCCATGATCGGCGTTCCGCGTGGGGCGGCGAAATCGACACCCTTGTGAACTTTGGTGTAGCCGAGGATCGGATGTTTGCGGGCGCCATAGCCGGAGCTTAAGCGGGCGCCATCAACCGGGGTTCTGAGCAGGCTTTTCTTTACACTGCGACCGTCGGCATGGAAATATTCTGCGCTTTCGTCTCCATCCGGAGCAAAACGATAAAGTGTCAACGGCTTACCGCTCAGCGTCAGCTTGGCGAACAGGATATTGCCTTCGCGGGTCTTGGTGCCGTCGGCTGAGCTATGGCGCTCAAAATAAAGTTCAAACTGATCGCCTTGCTTGATTTCCCGTTGGAAATCGACGTCATAGCTGAAAATACGGATCAGATCGGCGACCACGGTCTGTGGGATATTTTGCCGTTTGGCGGCCACGAACAAGCTGTTGTCGATCACGCCGCCGGTCCGCATGGTCACTCGGGTCAAGGGTGTTTTGACCAAGTCGGCGCTCCAGCCGTCACTTGAAGCTGTGGCGGTGATGCGATTTTCGATGTCTTTGTCGAAGCTGATGCTTTGCAAAGCACCCTTGCGGCCGCCGTCACGGGCAAAGGTCAACGACATGGTTTGACCGATTTGCATTTGCCGTGGATTAAAATGCGGACGAATGGCCGATAAAACGGCATGGGCGTCGTCTTGGACAGCGCCCGCTTTCATCAACGCACCAATAAACGTCTCGCCGCGACGTAATACAATATCTTCGGCGATAAGAGGTGCCGACGCATAAGCTTGTATCGTGTCATGAAAAGCTTCAGGGATTCGCAACGTTTCAACGGGGACAGCGGCCGTCAACGCAGTATTGCTATCTAATGCACTGTCGTCTGAGCCAACTTTGGCGACCAGCACACCAAACCCGACCAAAAGGGCGATGGCGGCAGGAGCAGCAAGGGTGCGCAGATTCCGGGACGCAAAGGTCTTTTTTGGATTTCGTCCTAAATCCGCCATAAGCAATCAGATCCCCATTTTGTCACGAAAACCGGGTAAATGCGGTATCGTATAGAAAAAGCTAAAGTATTTGGTCTGAAAAGGTTGAAAACCCCGTGAATCACGTAGCCTTCATCCTGACCAAAAATGGTTTATAAAACATTACTGTTTGCTGGCAGAGAGGATGAAGATTTAAGCCGCCCCTGTCAATCAAGAATGACGTCAAGACGTTACGGATTGAGCCAAATTTTAGCTTGTTAATCGATTTTAATGTCAATTTCAGAGCGACCCTAACATCGAGTCAGTTAAGATCTAACAATTATGCTACGGGACTCATTCCTTGGAGTCGATAAAAGCCTTGGAGTCGATAAAAGATCGACCAAAAATCTTTAAGGCTTGGCTGCGATGGGGGTGCGTTTGCACCACACTATGTCTCTGGAAGCCCTTTAATCGTGGGTGTTTAACAAACTTAAAACAAAATTATGACAAGCGCTTGACAGCCCCTAGCCCCTATGACTATAAGCTGCCCCACGATGCCGAGGACGATCGGGAACGATTTCCTCGGCGCTTTTTATCGCTCATTTACATTGTTGATATGGAAGAGATGTGCAGACGGCGGATGGGTTTTATCCATTTGAAGTTTGGACATTGATGCGTTGCTATCTGGCTTTGGCTGGATGGTGAGGTAATTTGATTATTGGGTTTTGGCTCAATG
>JBBCIP010000121.1:0-14276 GCA_037189785.1 Alphaproteobacteria bacterium | reverse complement strand
CAACCTTGGTCGACATTTTTCGGCTTTTAAAAGGACGGGTAGATGGTTTTCGTGTGGTGCCAGGCACAGCTCTGAAGAATGAACGCACTGGTGAGATTGTTTTCGTTCCACCTCAAGATGCACATGAAATTATATCTTTAATGACTGCGCTTGAGCAGTTTATCAATGACGATAAAATTTCAGACTTAGATCCGCTTATCAAGATGGCGCTGATTCACCATCAGTTTGAAAGCATTCATCCTTTTCCCGATGGAAATGGACGTATTGGCCGCATTTTGAATGTTCTATATCTTACGCGAACTGGTCTTATGGATATTCCGAACCTGTATCTATCTCGACATATCACACAACATAAAGAAGATTATTATCGCTTATTACAAGCTGTGAGAGATGATGGATCATGGCAAGACTGGATCCTTTATATGCTTGAAGCTATCGCGGCAACATCAATTACAACATTGAGTTTGGTCAAAGAAATAGGCAAGCAAATGAGGGAGACCAAACATCGGATGCGGGCTGAGTTACCCAAGTTATATAGTCAAGATCTTCTGAATAACTTATTCCGCCATCCCTATACAAAAATTGATTACGTGCGCAAAGATCTTAGTATTACGCGCCAAACTGCGGGGCGCTATCTTGATACATTAGACATGCATGGTTTTGTGAAGAAACATCAAGTAGGAAAGCAAAATTATTACATCAATACACAACTCGTCCAGTTGCTAATGTCTACCGCTGAACGCTGAGAAAAAAGCTTTCTATGAAAATAGAGGATAGTTTAATTGTTGGTGATCCCGCAACCGGTGCTGCATTACCATATGCGAAGCGAGACAGCGCTTTCATTGTCACTATGTTGTTACCGAAAAAGATAGGTTAAGACCTTTGAGTTGTAGTTCTGAGTGCTGGTTGTAAATTGAAATGAACATCGGCGTTTTTGATTCCGGCAGTGGCGGGTTGACGGTGATGCGGGCGTTGGATCAAGCGCTGCCACACCGGAGCTTTGTCTATCTTGGTGATCATGCCAATGCGCCTTATGGCAATAAGCCCGCCGATGAAATTTATGGTTTGGTGCTGCGCAATTTGGAGCGCTTATTTCAAGAAAATTGTTCTCTTGTCGTGATCGCTTGCAACACGGCGGTGGCGCGCGGTCTTCGGCGGTTGCAGCGGGAGTGGTTGCCCCTCACCTACCCCGATCATCGCGTGTTGGGTGTCATCGTGCCGGTTGTCGAAGATATAACCGGTGTGCCGTGGGTTGCCGATCAGCAACCGCTTGAGCGTTTGGATCATGCGCATGATGTCACTGTGGCCGTCTTTGCAACTCAGCAAACGGTCGAAAGTGGTGTTTTTGCCGGAGAGATTCACAAACGTGCGCCGCATGTGGATGTATGGCAACAAGCCTGTCCGGATCTTGTGTCTTTGATCGAGGGCGATGCGCCAGAGCCTGTGGTGCAATCGGCGGTCACACATTATGTCGCGATGTTGTTGCAACGTATGAATGGTAAAATACCGGATGTCTGTATTTTGGGCTGCACCCATTATCCGTTGATTGAAGCGCTTTTTCGCGTCGCGTTGCCGCAGCATACCCGTATTTTATCGCAACCCGATGTCACGGCGCGCAGTCTTGTTGCTTATCTTGAACGTCATCCGGAGTTTTCAGAGTCTGGTGATGGCAGGCGCAAATTTTTGACAACGGGATCACCTGCCATGGCGTCGCGCATTGCATCGCGGTTTTACGGCCGCCCGGTAACGTTTCAGCCGGTATCGTCTTAGGCGGTAACGTTTTAGTCTGTGGACTAGATCAATTCATATTTATTTTCGGTGACAACACGGCGCCTCAGACATGGGGAAACTCCCACCACCCTATGGCGATGAGAGTTTTCCTATATAAAATGATCAGCAATGCTTAGGCGAGATCTCGCGCCTTGCGACGCACCAAGCCAAGTCCGAGCAATCCTGCTAAAAGCAGCGGCAGAGACGCCGGTACCGGCACCGGCGTTGCATTAGCATCGGCCATGGCCAAAATATTGGTGATAAAATTCGCTGACCGCGACGGTGTCACACCATCGGTGTTGTAAGCTTGAAAGCGTTCATTGCTGAAGGGAGAAGAATCTCCGCTGGCAATGACATAGCCTGAGCCGTATTGAAGACCGACGATGCCGATCTGACCTGTGGTGGCCGATGTGCCGTAACGAGCAAAAATATCATCAAACAATCCCCCGGCGGCAAAAGCACCGCCAGCGTTGAGGGCTATTGCTGCTGATGCGCCTTCGTTGACGCCATCGAGCAATGGATTATCTGATGCGGTCCAGCGCCCTGTACCGGCGCCATAATTGCCGGAGATCGACAGGCCGAAAATATCCAGCCAGGTGTTTGCCGTTGTTTGGAACACTGTGGTCTCGCCCAGAATAAAGGCCACACCGCCGTTATAAACCCAGTCACGCAACGCGGTTTGTTCCGCAGCGGAAGCACGACCAGCGCTATTGGTGTTCAAAGTCGGCGTGCCCGTGATAAAAAGATCGACCCCGGATAAATAATCGGCGGTAACAGTCGTTGCACCGGCTGCGAAAGATGAGCCTGAATTGACAATGTGACCATGCAGGTTGGAGTAGTAGTTGCCCAAAAGCGCTCCTTCCCGCAACTCTCCACCTGTTGTCGTAAACACATAGGTGCGTGACAGATCCAAACTGCCGACAACAGCAGCGGATGCTGTTTGAACAAATGTGGAAAAGGCCGCAGCCGCCACAAGAAGTGCACCGATCTTCATAACTAACCCCTTTTCGTACTCACGAGAGAATCATAAAAACTTAAGATTTTAATAAAATGCGGTTGATCTGTGACTCTGAGATGAAGCTCCTGTGACAGTCTTGTGCATGGGATGGGATTGAGTTTTTCAAGCGTGAAAGGCCGGTTTTGGCCAAAATGCACCCTGTCGAGTTTTTATGGTAAACGCTTGTGGTCGTGGCTATAATGGAGCCTGGCTTCGACGTGTGCTGCGTGCGTCTTAGCTGCTGTATGTAAACGGAGACGAACCGAAATATATATATCGAGGGACGCAGCCTCATGTTTTCCAGTCAGTCTTTCGTGCCTGTCAAAGGCCGCATTAAGTCTACACAAAGCCGGTTTCTCGATAATGGGTCGTCAGGTGGTTTGGTTCTGATGGCGGTTGCAGGGCTGGCGATCATTGCCAATTCCCCGTTCGCTGATGCTTATTTCTCTGCTCTCCATGCCTATGTGGGGTCGCTTAGCCTTTTGCATTGGATCAATGATGCCTTGATGGCGATCTTTTTTCTGATGGTCGGACTGGAAATCAAGCGCGAGATGGCGGACGGACAACGGCCAAGCTCGTGGTGCGCGCATTTTTCTTGAGTATTGGCATTTTTCTTGAGTATTGAAGGAGCAATTATGGACGCATATTTCGAGATATTGCTCGCAAGTGATTTTACAGCGCGGTCGGACCGTCCCCTGGATCGCGCGCTGTGGCTTGCTGGCGCGACCAAGGGAACGTTGGTGATCGCGCATATATTGGAGAAAAATGACGGCAATCCGAATTCTGCGACGCTTGAGCGATTGCGTAATGAACTACCGCAAGGCGCGCAGGATGTGGAACTGGTGGTGCGGGTTGGATCGGCGCCTAAACTATTGGCGCAGATCGCGGCAGAACGTCACAGTAATCTGATTGTCACGGGTATCGCACGCTATAATAGTATCGGCGATTATGTCCTCGGTACGGCGGTCGATCATATCGTGCGGAATGCCAGCGTTCCCGTACTCGTTGTGCGGTGTCGAGCCGTGGCTCCTTATGGTCATATGGTGGTTGCCACCGATCTATCCGAGTGTTCACGTGCGGCGCTCGTCAGCGCTGCTGCACTTTTTCCACAATCAGTCATCACCCTCGTTCATGCGTTTCATGTTCCGTATGAAGGGTGGCTCAAATCCGGCGATGTGAAGGAAGACATCCGGATCGAGGCGCAGGCAGGACTTGATGCTTTTCTTGCCCATGAACAAGTCGCGCCATTAAAGCCGCGACTGAAGGCCCTGATCGACGAAGGCGATGCGGTCGGTGTCGTTTTAAATCAGGTCAAACGTACCGGAGCGGACCTTCTTGTGCTCGGTACACATGGCCGCAGCGGCTTTGCTCATGCGGCCATTGGTAGCCAGGCTGCCGCGTTGTTGGAGGCAGCTGATCTCGATGTCTTGATGGTCCGCGAGGGCAAGGTATGACCATGCCGACCGATCGTTCATCCATGCTAAAGAATTTTCTGCGTAGTGAGGCGGCAGGCGGCATTTTGCTGATGGTTGCTGCCGTGCTTGCCATGGTGGTTGCGAACAGCCCGCTGGCGGAAGGGTATTTCTATGCCCTTCACGTCTATCTCGGGCCATTGTCGCTGCTTCACTGGATCAATGACGGGTTGATGGCAGTGTTCTTTCTGCTCGTCGGCTTAGAGATTAAACGTGAATTCGTCGGTGGCCAGCTTGCACGTTGGTCGGATCGGGCGCTACCGATGATAGCGGCCGCAAGCGGTATGGCTTTACCGGCGCTGGTCTATCTTGCTATTGCTGGATCGACGCCGGGGCTGGCGCGAGGCTGGGCAATTCCTGCGGCCACAGATATCGCTTTTGCTGTTGGCGTAATGGCTCTGCTTGGCAAACGAGTCCCGACTTCGCTGAAGTTATTTCTCGTCACTGTTGCTATTGTCGACGATATGGGCGCGGTTGCGATCATCGCGATTGCTTATACGGACGATTTAAATGCGATCGCGCTTTTAGCCTCGCTTGGGATTATGGCTTTGATGTTCGCTCTCAATCGCGGCGGCGTTACGCGGCTTTTGCCGTATCTGCTGTTGGCGTCGATGCTGTGGCTAACAGTACTGATGTCGGGGGTTCATGCGACTATCGCGGGCGTATTGAGCGCCATGTTCATTCCTATCCAAGCTAGCCCCAATGCGTCGGGCAGTCAGGAAGGGCCGTTGTATCGTCTTGAGCATGCGATCCAGCCGTGGGTAGCCTATGCTATCGTACCGCTCTTTGGGTTCGCCAATGCAGGCGTGTCGTTTGCCGGTATCGGTGTGGAGCATCTGCTTGCACCGCTACCGCTCGGTGTTGCGGCGGGGCTGTTCATCGGTAAACAAGCGGGAATATTTGGTGCGGTATGGATGTGCATCAAGCTGCGGTTAGCGCCGCAACCAGCCAACACGACGTGGGTCCAGATATACGGCGTTTGTTTGTTGTGTGGCATCGGCTTTACGATGAGTTTGTTCATCGGCGGCCTTGCCTTCACCGATCCGTTACTGATAGATGAAGTCAAAATCGGCGTATTGGGTGGCTCAATTCTGTCGGCAAGCCTTGGATTCCTTGTCCTGCGGATGTCCAAACCGCCGGAAGCCGCCCGCGCTCGAAAAGCCGCATCATCTGCTTAAACCCGCTTGGCACGGGCAATTGTGTTAAGCCGGTTTTTTGTGGGTTAATTTATAAGTAAAAAGCATTTTTGAACATGCTTTATAGGACTTCATCTGTGTGATGGACACGGCGTAATGTTCACGCCAGAAATGTTCACGCCAGAAATGTTCAGGCCAAGTCGGTCATAACGTCGATATGTTTATCCTTCAATTCATCTAGATAATCGTCAAGCGTCACCAGCCCGACGCATGGCAATGCGCCGCGTGTGGTGAATGATCCGTTGAGCAGTTGGCGTGTTAGAACGATAGCCGGAACAGTTGGGATATAGGGGCCGTCGCCATCGCGAGCGATGATGAACCAGGATCTTGTTTGGGTCTGGTTATTGTGGTCATGGCCTTTGATCACTACATGCATGCCGCCATCGGCCGAGCCTAATCCATTGGCTATATTGCTGGCTGCCAGCATAGGTTTTGCCAAACGCGGCAAATCAATCGGTAAGCCAAGTCGGATCAGCCACGATAATCCCCATAAGCCGAGATGCAGCATGCCGAGTTCCAATCCGGCAGAGAAACGAATGGAGCCTATACCGTAACGATCCGGTAAAAGATCAAGATCCGGGATGTCGCAGTTGGCCAGCCAGCGGTACCCTAAACCCGGGTAATGTTGGCGATGTAAATCCTGCCAGCCGTAGTTCTGCTTTTTGAACCCGGCATAGGGTTCTAACGGCCTGCCCACATAACTGAAGATGGCTTGTGTTGTTGCCAGCCCCCGTTCGGCCTTTTGGCCGGGGCTGATACCGAAATCAAGGGATTCGATTTTAGAGAATTCGTGTTTGTAATGGTCAAGAACTGCCGACGATAATCCAGGAACGGAACTGGCGCCGCTGATGACGGAAACATTGTTTTGTCGCGCAGCATCGTCAAGTGTGGTGATGTCGCGCACAAAACGGCGGGCATCGGCCAGATCGATATAATGGACCGTGTGATCAATACATGTTTGGGCAATGGCGTAATCACTGGTTTGATAAGGACCGCAGGTGTTGATGACAACCCGCGGTGTATATTTTGATAATGCGTCTTTCAGCGCGCGCTGTGCGTCAAAACACGCGACAGACACAAGATCGGACGCCAGTTGACGGTGTAACGCCTCCGCCTTTGCTTGGTCTCTGCCGGCGATAATAACCGGAATGCCATATTGTACCAGCCGCGCCGCGATACGCTTGCCGAAGTTTCCATAGCCACCAAGAATTAAGACGGCGTCGTGCATGTTACATCCGTTACGTCAAATCGACCGGCATAGCCGAAGGTTTTTCCAAGTAAACGATGCTGGGTATGGGTCATCATGGAAAAGGTCATGTCGCCTTCAGGTATTTCTTCCGCGTAGCCGGTGCCGATGATTAATTCCAAAGGCATCGGCACACTATAGCCGAACAGGCGCCAGACATAGCCCTTGTGATCCAAGATCACCTTCCCGTCGCGCCAAGAAAAAGATGTACGCCAGCCAAGGCCGAAGCGCATGAACTCAATCATTTCGGTGTTGCGATAAGGGACCATTTTCGATTTGAAAGAAATGTCGCCTTTGTCGGGAAAATGAAAAACACGATTGAAATGAAAGGCATTCGATGTTTCCGTGCTATAGAGTGTAACGGTGACGGGAATGTCACGACCGCCATAGGGCACAAGCATTCCGGTCATCCGCGCCAGGATCGATACGAGCGGTGTGACGGTTACCGTGAGCGCGCCCTTGACGGTGATGGAATCCTGGCAATACGCGCGCAAAGCATAATGTTTTTTCATGACCGGCGGCAGGGCATTCCAATCGCTGCCAAAGATGGATTTGAAAATAGGCTCGCCAGGTTGATGCGCAAGATTTCTAATCTGCTCGACACCCTTGAGGCGTAACAAGCTGTTCCGCCCGGCGCGCATCGCTGGATAGCACAGACGGGCGAACGTCGCGGATCGGAACAGCAAGGCCGTCAATCGATTGAACCATCCCTGATTGCTGCCAAGCATGGCCATCATATGAAGGGCATCCTGCCCATGATAAAATCGACCTTGGTAGACCAGCACCATACCGTCATCCAAATTGAGATTTCGGTGATAGAGCTCGGCGAGTAAGGGGTGGTTACGGCCTGTTCGGGCGTCGAGAAGACGCAGCGCGCCGACCGCTTTTTTAATTTGTAACGCTTGAGCGGCCATAGTGCATATCGGGCAATCGCCATCATAGATAAACCAGACAGCGTCGTTGGTTTGTTCTAATATGCCGCGATCAAAATCAGTGTGTTGGCCCATGGACTATTTTTTGTTGAAGTTAAGTCATATCGTCAGTTCTACCATATTATTTGGGACCGGCATTGGCACGGCTTTTTCAATGTTTATGGCCAATCGCCAGGGAAATATTCAAGGGATCTATACCGCCACGCGCAATGCCGTTCTGGCCGATTGGTTGTTCACCACGCCGTCCGGCTTGGTGCAAGTCATCACGGGGGCCGCCCTGGTGATGGCCGGTGGCTATGACTTACGCGAAGACTGGATTTTGTGGGGGATCGGGCTTTATGTTTTTGCCGGTCTGTGTTGGCTGCCGGTGGTGTGGTTACAACTCAAAATGCGGGACATGGCAAAACAATCTATGGACCGCGGAGAAGCGCTGCCGCCAGTGTATTGGCGCATGGATAAATGGTGGATCGTGCTCGGATGTTGTGCGTTCCCGGCGCTGGTGATTGTGTTTTATCTGATGGTCGTCAAACCTGCCGAGATTTTCTGATCGTCGGTGCGTCTCTCTTGTGTCACCGGATATTCGTTTACCGTAAAGCGTAACCACCGTCGCAGTATAAAGTGGTGCCGGTCATGTTGGTGTTGTCCAACAAAAACAGTGCGGCGTCGGCGGCCTCATCAACAGTGCCGGGGCGGCCGACCAGCGAGATCTGTTTATACATTTCATAAACGGCTTCCCGCTGCGCTTGAGGGCGATTGCGCCACAGCTCGCTATCGATGGTGCCGGGCGACAAACAATTGACACGGATCGGGGCAAGCTCGACCGCAAGCGCCCGCGCCAAACCTTCTAGCGCGGCATTGCAAGCGGCATAGGCCGAGGCCCCGATGGGGCGGACCGAGGCGGCGCCGGACATCAGCAGCACCGATGCATCCGCTGTGAGCTTAGGCAGGGCTGTATGAACGCCCCAATATTGGGCCCAAAATTTGCCTGCGAAGAGTGCGCCGGGGAGATCGGGGTTTCCGTCCCGGAACGGAGCTGTTTCATAACTGGCGCCGGGCGTGAATAGACCCCGGATCGGTGGGGTGTCGGCAAAGAAATTTTCGAGGGAGGTGCGGTCGGTCACGTCCACCGCACGACTGGTGGCCAAGGGGCCGAGAGTGTCCACAGTGCGATCCAGTTTGGTTTGGCTGCGACCGCCGATCATCACGTGGTTGCCCCGGGCGACCAATCGTTGGGCCACGGCAAACCCCATACCCGATGAGCCGCCAATGACGACGTATATGGCGGCGGTCATGGCGTTAATTTCGTTTGCAGGGCTCATTGGTCATCCTTTCGGTTAATACCTTCTTTTCCAGCTTATCGCGAATAAAATTCTGGAAAATTGATATTTTTTCCATTTAATAAGGAATATTATTCCTTAATTATGAGAACCGAAGGACGGTTATGAGTGGACTCGGTGCCCAAAGTGAGCAACGTATTTTTCTG
The DNA here is from genome assembly GCA_037189785.1 of Alphaproteobacteria bacterium. Lineage (GTDB taxonomy): Bacteria > Pseudomonadota > Alphaproteobacteria > Sphingomonadales > Govanellaceae > Govanella. Next base: position 5,180 of record JBBCIP010000121.1, on the reverse strand, counting down.
GCCGTTTGTGAAACCGGTAACTTTGTCCGCGCCGCTGAGGTGGTTGGATTGACGGCCTCGGCTGTGGCCAAGGCTATTGCCCGGTTAGAAGGACGGTTGCGGGTTAAGGTGTTCCATCGTACGACCCGCCGTCTCGGCCTGACGCCGGAGGGGGAGATTTACCAAACGGTGTGCCGGGCCGCGTTGAGCGAGATTGACCGTGTGGAGGCGTCTTTGGCCTCACTTACGGACACTCCCATGGGGTTGGTGCGGCTGAGCCTGCCGCCGCTGTTGGGAGCGCGGATCATTGCTCCGGCGCTTTATGCGCTCCATGATCGCTATCCCGGGCTTCGCTATGATTTGTCGACGGATATCGACAAAGTCGATTTGATCGAACGCGGGATCGATGTGGCGGTACGGGTCGGTGCCCTGCCGGATGTGGCCGGGCTTCAGCTGCGCCAATTGGGCCTGCAACGGGTAGTATTATGTGCGTCCCGCAGCTATTTTGCTAATCGTTCCGTACCCGAAACAATTTCTGATTTACCACAGCATGCCTTGATTGCATCGAGCCGACGGGGGCGTATCGTGCCGTGGCGCTTCCGCGGTGAGCAAGGCGCGGAAGACGCGTGGTTACCTCCCGCTCGACTGACTTTGGATGGCGCCTTGTTGGCCCATGGTGCCATCATGGCTGGGCAAGGGCTCGGGATGTTGCCGCGCTGGCTGGTGCAAAAGGATATAGCCACCGGACTGGTCGTGCCGGTTCTGGAGGACCAAGTCGCCGGCCACCTACCGATCCAAGCTATCTGGCCGTCCAGTTCGGTCACGCTGCCGAGCCTGCGGGTAACATTGGACGCCATGATTCTCGCTGTTAAGAAAGATATGTAGGGGCATGGCGGATACGACGACAAGGCATATCCTTGCTCAAATCGCACAAAAAATGACGGTTTGCATAATAATTGGCCAAATTTTTATACGCTTGAGCAATCAAACAGCGTAAAAGATCTGCGAGGCGCCGGATTTACAAAATTTAGAGCGTCAAAGTTGGGCTGTAGGAGAATAAAATAAATGGTGGCGGTTGACGAAAAACTGAACGTTATCCTAGCAGACGTGTTGCGGCGGAATGCCGGAGAAGACGAATTCCATCAAGCTGTGCACGAGGTTTTGGATAGTCTTGGGCGGGTGATCGCAAAACACCCAGATTACGCGGATCAAGCCTTGATTGAGCGGATCTGTGAACCGGAGCGACAGATCATTTTCCGCGTGCCCTGGGTCGACGATAAAGGCCAGGTTCATATCAACCGCGGCTTCCGGGTGCAGTTCAATTCGGCGCTTGGCCCGTATAAAGGCGGCATCCGCTTCCACCCGAGCGTCAATCTCGGCATCATCAAGTTCCTAGGATTTGAACAAACATTCAAAAATGCCCTGACCGGCATGCCCATCGGCGGCGGTAAGGGCGGTTCAGACTTTGATCCGAAGGGACGCTCCGACGGCGAGATCATGCGGTTTTGCCAGTCGTTCATGACCGAATTGTCACGCCATCTTGGCGAATATACCGACGTGCCTGCAGGCGATATCGGTGTCGGCCAACGCGAAATCGGTTATATGTTCGGCCAATACAAACGGATCAGTAACCGCTATGAGTCTGGTGTGTTAACCGGTAAAGGGTTGACCTGGGGCGGTTCCCGCGTGCGCAAAGAAGCGACCGGCTATGGCGCTGTTTACTTTGTCGAACAAATGTTGGCGACGCGCGGGGCTAATTTAGACGGTCGTCGCGCCGTTGTGTCTGGGTCAGGCAATGTTGCTGTCTACACCATGGAAAAGGTCATCCAGTTCGGTGGCAAGGTTGTTGCGTGTTCCGATTCCGGTGGTTATGTGGTCGACGAGAACGGCATTGATCTTGATCTCGTGAAGGAGATCAAGGAAGTCCGCCGGGCGCGCATTTCCGAATACGCACGCTTGAAAGGAACCGGGTCCCATTATGTGGAAAAGGGGCGCATTTGGGATGTCCCGTGCGAGATTGCCATGCCGTCGGCAACCCAGAATGAATTGACCGGGGCCGATGCGCGAAAACTGGTGGCGAACGGTGTGTTAGCAGTTGGTGAAGGCGCTAATATGCCGTCGACCCCAGATGCGATCCGGGTCTTCTTGGAGGCTGGGGTATTATTTGGTCCGGGTAAGGCGGCTAACGCTGGCGGTGTAGCAACCAGCGCGCTTGAGATGCAGCAAAATGCGTCCCGCGATTCTTGGAGCTTTGAGCAAACAGAAGAGCGTCTGGCCAGCATCATGCGCGGCATTCACCGCAGCTGTGCGGAAACCGCCGAAGAATACGGCATGCCGGGGAACTACGTTCTGGGTGCCAACATCGCTGGTTTCGTACGCGTTGCCGAAGCCATGCGGGCGTTTGGTGTGATTTAGCGAATACAGGTGCTTCCTCACCGGGGAAGCACCTGTTATCCCCCCTCGCCCCTTATTATTTCCATCCTGAAACGATTGTTCCGGTTATTCAGCTGACGGCGGCGGCTCGGCGCGTTATCATCGGCTGCGATGGATGAAAAAATTGTAGATAGTCAACCCGTGCAGATCCCGCCGAAAACGACGGTTGCCTTGGTATTGCAGGGTGGCGGTGCGTTGGGCAGCTACCAAGCCGGTGTCTGTGAAGGATTGCTTGCGGCCAAAGTTGATCTTGATTGGGTGGCCGGTATTTCCATTGGCGCCATCAATGCTGCCTTGATCGTCGGTAATCCACCAGAAAAGCGACTGGAGCGATTGCGGGAGTTTTGGACCACGGTTTGTGCGCCGTCGAGTTTGTTGTCTTTACCCTATGAAGCAGAACAAGCGCTGTTCGGCATGTTCGGAAACGATATGCGCAAGGCTGTGACGGCTATACAAGCCACGCAAACGATGCTTTATGGCCAATCCGGGTTTTTCTCGCCGCGACTTTCGGCGATGGGGACGCTGAGTGGTGACCCGGCAAAGGCTAGTTATTACGACACGGCGCCGTTACAACAAACATTGCTGCGGCTGTGTGATTTTGATCGGATCAACAACGGCGATATTCGTTTTTCAGTGGGCGCGGTCAATGTCCGGACCGGAAATTTCGCTTACTTTGAAAACTATGGACCGAATAAAACGCGGATCGGGCCCGAGCATATCATGGCGTCGGGGGCTTTGCCGCCGGGCTTTGCGGCCGTACGGATCGGCGACGACTATTATTGGGATGGCGGCTTGGTATCGAACACACCGCTGGATCAAGTGCTTCGCCACAGCAAAACCAATGACACCTTGGTTTTTCAAGTCGATTTATGGAGCGCCGTGGGTCCTGTGCCGGACAATCTTTTGGATGTGTCCAATCGTATGAAGGATATTCAGTATTCAAGTCGTACCCGACATGTCACCGATCAAATGCAAGAACGGCAAAGAATCCGACGGTTGTTACGCGAAGTGTTAAATGCTGTTCCAGAAGACAAACGCAAGGACAATGATTGGTGCAAGATTGCCGCCGAAGTCGGCAATGATAAACGCTATACGGTATTGCATCTGATTTATAAAAACAAAGAATATGAAGGCCATTACAAAGACTATCAATTCAGCATGGCGACGATGGAAGAACATTGGCATTCCGGCCTTGACGATATTCTCCGCACACTGGATCGCAAAGAATGGCTGGAAATGCCAACCAATAAAACAGGGTTCGTCACCCATGATATCCATCGCTTGCTAAAATAAAAAATGGCGCGCTTGCTCTCACCGTTGCTAGATGGCATGACAAACGCATGATCGATATGATGACGACAGCCCAATCAATTTTAGAAAGCGTGTTCGGTTTCGAGCGGTTCCGTCCGGGCCAGCAAGAAATCATTGAGGCGGTTTTGGCTGGTGAAAATGTGCTGGCTGTGATGCCGACCGGTAGCGGGAAATCGCTGTGCTATCAGGTTCCCGCGATCGTTCAGCCGGGTTTAACTGTTGTTGTGTCGCCGTTGATTGCTTTGATGCGCGATCAAGTGCGGCAGTTGCGCGGGTATGGCGTTGCGGCGGCCAGTTTGAATTCCAGCAATGACGCGGCCGAAGCGACGGCTGTCTATCGTGGGCTACGATCCGGCGATATCAAAGTTCTTTATATGGCGCCGGAACGCTTGGCACGGCCTGATACAATTGATTTATTACGCGATGCGGATATTCGTCTTTTAGCCATAGACGAGGCCCATTGCGTTTCGCAATGGGGGCATGACTTCCGGCCGGAATATTTGATGATCGGTCAATTGCGCGCGGCTTTGGGTGGAATACAGACCATTGCCTTGACGGCCACGGCGGATGCGCCGACCCGCAGTGACATCACCCAACGGTTGTTCCAATCGGAACCGCGTGAGTTTTTACGATCGTTTGATCGGCCCAATTTGTTTTTGGCCATGGAACCCAAAGATAATGCACGCAAACAGATTTCTAATTTTATCAAACGCTATCGTGGCATGAGTGGGATTGTCTATTGCGTATCACGGAAGCGCACCGAAGATCTGGCGGCGAGCTTGGCGGCCGAAGGACACTATGCTTTGCCGTATCACGCTGGGCTCGATAGCGCAACGCGCAACGCCCATCAGGATACGTTTTTGCAAGAAGACGGTGTGATCATGGTGGCGACGGTTGCCTTTGGTATGGGCATCGATAAACCCGATGTCCGGTTTGTCTGTCACGCGGATTTACCGTCTAATGTGGAAGCCTATTATCAAGAAATCGGCCGCGCCGGGCGCGATGGGTTGCCGGCCGACACGCTGACGCTTTATGGGCTCGACGATATGCGTTTGCGCCGTCTCCAGATCGAGCAAAGTGATGCGCCGGATGCTCGCAAACGGATTGAGCGGCAGCGCTTCAATGCATTGTTGGCGTTATGTGAATCGCCACGATGCCGACGCCAAACACTGTTGGCGTATTTTTCCGAACAATCGGACCCGTGCGGGCATTGTGATTTGTGTATCAATGGCGTTGAAAGTTTTGATGGCACGACAGACGCACAAAAAGCCATGTCGGCCATTTTGCGCACAGGAGAAATGTTCGGCACTGAACATTTGGTGCAAATTCTTTTGGGCAATGTGACGGAGGCAATCGTTCGTCATAATCATGATCGCTTGCCGACCTTCGGCGTTGGTAAAAACCGAAATGTCAAAGAATGGCGGTCAATCTTTCGGCAAATATATGCCGCTGGCTTA
>JBBCIP010000120.1:0-21011 GCA_037189785.1 Alphaproteobacteria bacterium | reverse complement strand
CAGAACGGCAACCCACACCCTGACACTTCTACAAAGCCACAGTTATCCCGCCCCGGATTTGAAACGCCCGCCCCTGAGCCAGGTCTATTATGGCAGCCCGCTGACCGTGATCGGCAAGGAGGAAAAGGGCTTTCTGCGCTGTTACTTAGGGCCGTTATTCTGCGCCGCGACGATGGAATCGGCAAACTCACTCAAAAAAACGGCACCCTTGACCGTGCGACGGATCAACACGTTACGACCATCCAGTCGATCACGCTCGCGGCGAATAAAGCCAAGTTGGCCAAGCCGATCCAAGGCCCGCGAAATAACAGGTTTCTGCAACGCCAGTGTCGTGGCCAGACCGCGCACGGTATGCTCACCTTGCACAAGGTAGACCGTGAGATAAAGGGCCAATTGCCGTGTCGTCAATTCCGGGCGGTCGCTTCGCACCAAATCGGTCAGCACATGTTTCCATAATTCAAGGGCGTCACGTCCCTGAATCTGCGAGGGAGTCTGCGAGGGGATCGGGGGCTGATCCGGTGCTGGCGGCGGCCGCAGGCTCATGTCTTGGCGTAATCCTCGATCAACCGATAAACGGCCCGTAAGCTCATGGCTTCCCCACCTTGGGGGCGGCCCGCACGGGATGATTTATTCCACGCAAACACGTCCAAGTGTATCCAATTCGGCGTTTCCGTGACAAAGCGTTTCAGGAACAACGCCGCCGTAATGGCCCCGGCAAACCCCGATGCGGAGGAATTGGCCAGATCGGCAATCGGGCTTTTCAAATCATCCATATAGGGCATCCACAACGGCAAACGCCACACCGGGTCCGCTTCTACGCGGGCGTGGCTGTCAAGGGCTGCGGCCAAGCCATCGTTCGGGGTGAAAAACGGCGGGATATCGGGGCCAAGGGCGACCCGCGCGGCCCCGGTCAGGGTTGCGAAATCGATCAGCAAGTCGGGCTTGTCGGCATCGGCCAGAGCCAGGGCATCGGCCAAGATCAGGCGGCCTTCGGCATCGGTGTTGTCCACCTCGACAGTCAGGCCTTTGCGGGTTTGCAGAACATCACCAGGGCGGAACGCGTCGCCGCCGACACTGTTCTCAACGGCCGGAATCAACACCCGTAATTCTACCGGCAAGCGCGCCGCCATAATCATAGTGCCGAGTGCCAGGGCATGGGCGGCCCCGCCCATATCTTTTTTCATCAGGCGCATGGCTGATGATGGCTTCAAATCCAAGCCGCCGGTGTCGAAACAGACTCCCTTGCCGACCAAGGTGATTTTCCGGGCATTGGCCGGGGTATTGGCGGCACGCCAGGTTATGTCGATCAGCCGCGGCGGGCGGGAACTGGCACGACCAACCGCGTGAATAGCCGGGAAGTTCTTTACAATCAAATCATTACCGACGATTTCTTGAACGGTTGCACCGTGACGGGCCGCCACTTGTTGTGCGGCAACGCCAAGGTCGGCAGGGCCGAGATCCGAGGTCGGTGTATTGACAAGATCGCGCACCAAAAATGTAGCCTCGATAACCCGGGTCAAGTCATCAATGTCGATGTCGTTGGGGGCAATTAGAACGCGTTTTTCACTTTTGCTGTTGTCGGCTTTGTAGCGCGTGAAACTATACTGTTGCAGGGCCCAGCCGAGCGCGGCGTGGTAGGCTTGCCCCGGAGTTAAATCGGCGTCGATCCGATAATCGCCTGCCGGAATGCTTGCGGCCAATTTGGCGAACGGCCACGGGTTGCCGTCTTCCTGTAAATCCTGGCCCAACCCGAACGCGACTTCGGCAAGGCTGCCGTCCGCGCCCGGAACCAGCAGCAGCTCATCGCGGCGACCGCGAAAATTTTGGGTTTCGGCCCAGCGCCGGGCTACGGCGGAGCTGCGTTCGATCCAGTCGGCGATCCCGGCTTCGGTCACGAGGACGACAGGGATTGACGGTTGGCCGGAATTTGCCGCAATAAACGATGTCACTATGCTTGCCCTCGGTCTGGTTTTATGGCTCGACTATAGCTATGGATAAGCAGCCATTGATACACCGTTATTCATACACTGGCGATGATCGTGCGGCGACGCAAAAATGTGGAGAGAGAAAATGACGGCCCTAAAACTCGTGATCGGTAATAAAACATTCTCCTCCTGGTCGCTGCGACCGTGGATCGTGATGAAACAGTTTGAGATTCCTTTTGATGAACAGCGGATTGTCCTGCGTCAGCCGGATACTAAGCAACAGATTTTGAAACAGTCGCCGTCGGGTAAAATACCGGTGCTGGTTGATGGTGATTTGGCGGTGTCGGACTCGTTGGCGATTTGCGAATATTTGGCTGATCGCTACCCGGACAAAGCATTATGGCCTCAAGACCGCACTGTGCGGGCCAAGGCGCGGTCTGTGGTCGCGGAAATGCATTCCGGTTTTCCCGACATGCGCAATGAACTGAACATGGATATTCTGGCGCGGCTGCCGCATCCGGCTTTATCCGATGGGTGCAAAACCGATGTCGCCCGGGTGCAAACCATATGGCGCGATGCTTTGACGGCATCGGGCGGACCATTTTTATTTGGTGACTTTACGATTGCCGATGCCTTTTATGTCCCGGTGGCAACACGCTTCCGCAGTTATTCCATTCCGTTGGATGCCGAGTTGCAAGCCTATGCCGATCGCTTGTTGACGTTACCGGCGATGCAGGAATGGGAACAGGGCGCAGAACGAGAATAAATTTCTGCGTAAGATTGTGTGGGTGCCATTGTCATTGCCGGGCTTGATCCGGCAATCCATTCACTGGAGCCAGCTTGCAAATGGCGCCATGGACCACCGGGTCAAGCCCGGTGGTGACAAATTATGCACAGTCATTGCCGGGCTTGACCCGGCAATCCGCTTGTCGAAATCGATATGTGGTTGGGCGCTGGACCACCGGGTCAAGCCCGGTGGTGACGAATTATGCACAGTCATTGCCGGACTTGATCCGGCAATCCAGCGGTTTTTAAAGCGTGTCTTTCTTTGCCATCATCGCCTCATGCGAGGCCGAGGCGTTCCACTTCGGCCCATCCGATTTCCGCCATCGGCTTGGCCATCTTGCCGTTGGATATGGCGTGGGCACTGGTGGCGGTTCCGGCCACAACGCGGCCCATGATGCCTTGCAAAATAGCGCTCATGCGGAAGATGTTGTAGATCATATAAAAGTCCCAATGCGGGATGCTGTCGCGGCCGGTGCGCCGACAATACGCCTGCACATACTCTTCTTCGCTGGGGATGCCGAGCGCTTTTAAATCCTGTCCCTTCAGGCCGTTGAAAATATGCGGCGGAAAACGCCATAACATCGTTGAATAGGAAAAGTCGGCAAGTGGATGGCCGATGGTCGATAATTCCCAATCAAGAATGGCGCGAATTTTGGGTTCCTTGGCATCGAAGATCACATTGTCGATGCGAAAATCGCCATGCACCACCGATGTTTCTTCGCTTGCCGGAATTTTATCGGGCAGCCAGGCGATCAATTTATCCATGGCCGGAATATCTTCGGTCTTGGTGATTTGATATTGCTCGGACCAGCGGGTGATTTGCCGCTTGATATAATCGGTGGGTTTACCGTAATCGCTCAAGCCTGCTTTGATGTAATCGACTTTATGCAGGTTGGCGATGGTTTCATTCATGTTGTCATAGATCGCCGCGCGTTCCAGAGGTGTGAGGCCGGGCAAACTTGATTCCCAAAACACGCGTCCGGCAACGAATTCCATAATGTAAAACGCTGTTCCAATAACGCTGTCGTCTTCTTCAAGAACGTAAGGCTTGGCAACAGGAAGTCCGGCCGGATGAAGGGCTGCAATGGCTTTGTATTCGCGATCGACCGCATGGGCCGATTTCAAAAGTTTCCCCGGCGGTTTGCGGCGTAAGACATAAGATCGGGACGGTGTGATTAATTTATAAGTCGGATTTGATTGACCGCCTTTGAATTGTTCAACCGTGAGCGGGCCCGCATAGTCAGGAATTTTTTCCGCCATATAACGGTCCAAAGCCGCCACATCAAATTCTAATCCGGGCCGAACGGCGCCGGTCCCCTCATTGGCATCCTGACTTCTGCTCATGCACAGCTCTCCTTACATCATAATTTTTATGCTCCGGTTTTTATTGTTGGTATCCGGTTATTTTTTCTGTTCACGCTCAACTGCCCGCCAGCCTATGTCATGGCGACAAAATCCACCAGGCCAATCGATCAAGGCAATGGCTTCATAGGCGCGGCGTTGGGCTTCGGCGACAGTCGCCCCTAAAGCTGTCACATTCAGCACGCGTCCGCCAGTGGCAATAATTTTTCCGTCTTTTGCCGCGGTGCCGGCGTGAAAAATTTCGACACCATCGACGAGCGACGCGTTATTGAGGCCGGAAATTTCCGTGCCTTTTTCGTAAGCACCCGGATAGCCTTTGGCCGCCATCACAACGGTCAGCGCCACATCGTCGCGCCACGTCAGTGAAACGCTGTTTAAGGTACCATCGACGGCCGCCAGAAACGCGCCGACGATATCGGATTTCAACCGCATCATCAAAACTTGTGTTTCCGGATCGCCGAACCGCGCGTTGTATTCGATCAGTTTCGGACCGTCTTTGGTGATCATCAAACCGGCGTAAAGGACACCGGTATAAGGACAACCCAACTCGGCCATGCCGCGCATGGTCGGGGCGATAATCTCCGCCATGGTGCGATCGATTTCGGCTTGGGTCATGACGGGCGCGGGCGAATAGGCGCCCATGCCGCCGGTGTTCGGACCTTGGTCGCCGTCGCCGACCCGTTTGTGATCTTGGGCCGTGACCAACGGCAAAACATTTTTACCGTCAGCCAGAACGAAGAAGCTGGCTTCTTCCCCTTCCATGAATTCTTCGATCACCACTTCAGCCCCGGCGCTGCCGAAGCCGCCGCCGAACATATCCTCAAGCGCGGCGACCGCTTCCGCTGCGGTCTCGGCGATGATCACGCCTTTCCCGGCGGCCAAACCATCGGCCTTGATGACCAGCGGATAGGATTGCTGGGCGGCATAATCCAAAGCCGCGCCCTTGTCGGTAAAGCGGCGATAAGCAGCGGTCGGAATGTTGTAGCGGGCGCAAAGATCTTTGGTGAAGCCTTTCGATCCTTCAAGCCGGGCGGCGGCAGCGGTTGGGCCGAACGCGCGGATCCCGGCCCCGGTCAAGGCATCGACCAAACCGGCCACCAATGGCGCTTCCGGGCCGACCACCACGAGGCCGATATTTTCCCGGCGGCAGAACGCGATGACATCATTGGCTTTGAGCGGATCGAGATCGACGCAGCTCGCAACCGCCGAAATGCCACCGTTGCCGGGGGCGCAAAACAGCCGCGCCGTCAACGGGGAGGCGCTCATGGCCCAGGCCAGAGCATGCTCGCGACCGCCTGATCCGATCAGTAAAATGTTGATGGAAGTCTGTGTCACGGTATTCCTCGATTACAATGATGGACAGGGTTTGACCTCGCGGCGCCCCCTTGTATCATAGGGTGCCCCAGACGCAAGTTTGAGGCGTAAATTTGCCAATACGTCGCCAATACGGCATTGAACCCGTTGGTCCCCATTGAAACCGTGAGTTCCCGTGTCTGATTTATCCGAACGCCCGTCAGGGCTCAGTAATGTTATGGAATATTCGGTTTCCGAGCTGTCCTATGCGTTGAAGCGGACGGTCGAGGAAACCTATGATTATGTGCGTGTTCGTGGCGAGATTTCCGGGTTTAAACGGGCCGCGTCCGGGCATCTCTATATGGCGCTGAAGGATAGCGACGCGCTCCTGGATGCGGTGTGCTGGAAGGGCACGGCGCTCAAGCTGCCGGTGGCGCCCCAAGATGGCCTTGAAGTGGTGGCGACCGGCAAGCTCACGACCTATCCGGGCCGGTCAAAATATCAACTGGTAATCTCGGCCATGGAGCCCGCCGGGGTCGGGGCCTTGATGGCGCTCCTTGAGGAACGCAAGAAAAAGCTCGCCGCCGAAGGCCTGTTCGACCCCAGCCGCAAGCGGCCGTTGCCGTTCTTGCCCAAGGTGATCGGGGTTGTGACCTCGCCTACGGGGGCTGTGATTCGCGATATTTTGCACCGCTTGGCCGACCGCTTCCCGCGTGATGTCTTGGTCTGGCCGGTGTTGGTCCAGGGTGATGGGGCGGCGGCCCAGATCGCGGCGGCCATTCGTGGCTTTAATGCCATGGCGCCGGGAGGCGATATTCCGCGGCCGGATCTGCTGATCGTCGCCCGGGGCGGCGGCAGTCTTGAAGATCTGTGGGCTTTTAACGAGGAAGTGGTGGTCCGTGCTGCCGCCGAAAGCGCGATCCCGTTGATTTCCGCCGTCGGCCACGAAACCGATACGACCTTGATCGATTATGTCTCGGATCTGCGCGCCCCGACCCCGACCGCCGCCGCGGAAAAGGCGGTGCCGGTGAAAGTCGACCTGGTGGCGGCCTTGGCCGATCTGGGGCGGCGTCTGGATCATGGCCGCACCCGGGCCATTGCCGACCGTCTGGAACGGTTGCGCGGGCTGTCGCGCGGGTTGCCGCAACCCCAAGCGATGTTGGCCTTGCCGCGCCAACGCTTAGACGACATCGGCGACCGCTTGCCCCGGGCCTTGGTCGGCATGGTCGATCGTCGTGCCGCGCGCTTGCAAACCTTAGCCGCGCATTTGACCCCGGTCGTGCTGCGGGAACGGGTCGAGCGTGGGCTGACCCGGCTTGGTGATTTAGAAACCCGTGCCGTGCAGGCTATGGTTGGTATGGCCGACCGTCGTGCCGCGCGCTTGCAAACCTTAGCCGCGCATTTGACCCCGGTCGTGCTGCGGGAGCGGGTCGAGCGTGGGCTGACCCGCATTGGTGATCTTGAGACTCGCGCCGCCCGGGCCATGGACGGCCAGCTTAGGGAACGCAAAGCCGAGATCACCGGGCTTGCGCGTCTGCTGGCCACGCTCAATTATGGGCAGGTGCTGAAACGCGGCTTTGCCTTGGTCAGAAATGATCGGGGCCAGCCGGTTACGGCGGCGGCCGGTGTTGCCCCAGGCGGCTTGCTGTCGATTGAATTTGCCGATGGCAAGGTTGCCGCTCAAGCTCTGGGTGATGATGCCGCGAAACCGACAAAATCGTCGCCTAAAAAGGCCCAGAAAACACCGTCTGATGACGGACCGGGTAATGGACAGGGAACATTGTTATGAACAGTTTTATGGATCGCGGTCTTGGTGATGATCGCCCGGCCCGTATTCGGTATTTTACCAGTGACTTCGAGGTATTGTCGCCCGGGCGCTATGTACTGTGCGCGGTGACGGGGGAGAAAATCCCGCTCGGTCAGCTGAAATATTGGAACCACATCACACAAGAAGCCTATCGCGATGCGGTCATCGCCACCAAGCGACACGAGGATATTCGCGCCAAAGCGGATCGCAATTGATGCGGCGGCTGTGGAGTTGGCTGCCCATACCGGTCTTGACGTTGATTTTGTCCGGCGGCGCGGCGGCAGCCGACAGCGCCGATCTGATCTTGACCAGTGGCGTGACTTTGACCGGTGACTTGATACAAGGCGGTATGGTCAAAGGCCAGGCCGCCATCGGCACGGCCATCTCACTCGATGGTCGCCCGGTTCGCGTCGATGACCAAGGGCGCTTTGTGTTTGGTTTTGGCCGTGATGCCAAAGAAAGCATCCTCACCATTACATCTTCGTCGGGGATCAGTGAGGTGCGCCGCTTGACCGTCAAAAGCCGGGACTACGATATTCAACGGATCGACGGTCTACCGCAAAAAATGGTCACCCCGGACCCGGCCGTGACAGCACGGATTCAGCGGGAACAAGCGCAAATCGCCGCCGTACGGAAAACGGATACGGCGGCTGATTGGTATTTGGGTGGCTTTATCCGCCCGGCCAAGGGTCGTATCAGCGGTGTCTATGGCAGTCAGCGCATCTTAAACGGCGAGCCACGGGCACCCCATTACGGGCTCGATATTGCCGCTCCTGTGGGCACACCGGTGATAGCCCCGGCCGCCGGTGTCGTTGTCTTGGCCGAGCCCGACCACTACTCCACCGGGCGCACGGTCCTGATCGATCATGGCCATGGTATTTTCTCGGCTCTGATCCACATGCATAGCATCGCGGTCAAAGTCGGCCAGCAGGTCAAGGCTGGCGATCCGGTCGGTACCATCGGTGCAACGGGTCGCGCAACCGGCCCACATCTCGATTGGCGGGTAAATTGGTTCGATATTCGCCTGGATCCAGCGCTTTTGCTCGCTACCCCTGATTAAATAATAATCACAGGTTAAATTATAGGCATGTTTTGAGGGTGGTTGTTGCCACCCAAAGGTATGGGGCTGCCGTTGCTTTAAGCATAAAGTATTTTATTTTGCCTATTTTTCTTCATTTGCTAAGGGCTTAGACAAATAGTCATATTTTTGCCACAGGGTTTCTTATGACTTGGCATGCCTCTTGAAAAGACAAGATTGGCCGCAAGGGGATCACAAGGCCGCTACCGAAGCGTCTCTTACGGCTACATCGAAAACAAAACATTAGGATGAGGAACGCATGAAATCAGAGCTTAAGACCGTTTTCCCAGTTCTCAGCACGATGCTTCTCGGTTTGGCAGGCGCAAGCTTCGCCACATCAGCGGCAGCACAAGAAGAATCGAGCGAGTTCGGGTCCATATCTGCCAGTGTTACATTTGCGTCGGATTATATTTTCCGCGGGGTTTCCATGAGCGATGAAGACCCGGCGATCCAAGGCGGTTTGACCTGGAGCCATGACAGCGGCGTTTATGTCGGTGCCTGGGGATCGAGTGGGGAATTCAACGGCGGCGCCGGCAATGTTGAATTCGATTACTTCGTGGGGTTTGCCACTGAAGTAAACGGGATCACATTCGATATCTCGGCAACCTATTACACCTATCCGGGCGATCAAAACGACGGCAATTATTTCGAATTCATGGGTAAGGTTGGGTATGACTTCGGTCTTGCCGGAATTACCGCAGGTGTCGCTTATGTGCCGTCAGGACAAGATGCTTACGGCGGCAACGACGCCATTTATATATTCGGTGATGTCGGCGTACCGATCCCAAAGACACCGCTGACCATCAACCTACACCTTGGTTATGAAGACTTTGGTGGCGGGTCCAACAAACTGGATTGGAGCGCGGGTATCGTTGCTTCTGTTCTGGGTGTAGATATCGGCGTTGCTTATGTTGACACGGATATCAAAAACTTCGCGCCTGCCGACAGCCGCGTGTTGTTCACGGTATCCAAATCTTTTTAATCAATTTGCGTGCATGATTTTTTAAAGAGGAACGCCGTCCGATTTTTATCAGACGGCGTTTTCTCAATATTACTTATGATCCTTCGCCTTATGATCCCGTGCCTTATGATCCTGCGATGGTCAGCCCTTCAATCCTGACGGTCGGCGCATCGGTGCCGTAGCGGAATGTCAAATCATTCGCGGGCACCAATGATTTGAACATGTCGATCAAATTACCGGCGATCGTGATTTCACTGACCGGATAAGAAATTTCACCGTTCTCGATCCAAAACCCGGCGGCGCCGCGGCTGTAATCACCGGTGATGCCGTTGACGCCCATGCCGATTAATTCAGTGACATAAAACCCGGATTTGATATCGGCCATCAACTCGCTTGGCGTGTGCTGGCCAGGCGCCAAATACAAATTGTTCAAGCCGGGGCCGGGCGGGCCTGATGTGCCGCGCCGCGCATGGCCGGTTGATTGCAACCCAAGTTGCCGGGCCGATGACAAATCCAACACCCATGTGGTCAATACACCATCGGCAATCAGATCAAGCGGTTTCGTCGGCAAGCCTTCGCCATCGAACGGGCGCGATGACAAACCGCGCCGAATGGTCGGGTCGTCAACAATGCGAATGGTGTTGGCAAAAATTTGGTGGCCCAATTTATCTTTTAAAAAGCTGGTGCCGCGGGCAATCGATTGTCCATTGATGGCGCCCGCAAGATGTCCAAGCAAACTACGCGACACCCGCGGATCAAATATCACCGGCACTTGCGCCGTTTTCACTTTGCGGGGGTTAAGACGGCGCACGGCATAGTCACCGGCATTCTTTCCAACCACAGACGGTGCCACGAGATCCGAGAAAAACCGCGCGCTTGAAAAATCATAATCGCGTTCCATACCACTGTCGCTCGCGGCCAAAACAGACGCACTGACACCATGGGATGATGATCGATAGGTACCGGCAAATCCAGCACTTGTGACCAAAGTAATCCGGCTCGCGCCACTGCTGGCCCCGGCACCTTCGGAGTTCGTGACACCTTTTACGGACAGGGCTGCGTCTTCAGCTTCGAGCGCGCGCACTTTCAACGTTTCCGAAGAGACTTCCGTTGCATCATAAAGATCGTAATCAGGATGCGGCGGCGTTGCCAACATCTCGGCGTCGGCTATACCGCACCACGGATCTTCCGGTGCGACCCGGGCCATGTCGACGGCCCGTTCAACCAACACAGATAACGATGTGCGACTTAGGTCGGTGGACGATACGATGGCTTGGCGTTTTCCAATGAACACCCGCAAACCAAGATCTTGCCCATCGGATCGTTCGACATCTTCGACTTTACCAAGACGGACGGAAATTTGTTCGGAACTACTTTCAAACATCACAGCATCGGCGGTATCCGCACCGGCCTGTTTCGCTTCCATGATCAAAGATTGCAGTAACTCGATGCTCATCAGTTGTCCTTTTCCAGGCGGGCTTTTTTCCAGATAGGCTGACCCGATCCAGGGATACCCAGGCGGGTCCATTTTTCGGTGACAGTGGTGACGACATGATCATCCATATAAATTTCTTCGCCCCATTCGCGATTGGTTTCGCCGTCCCATTTGTTGGTGGCGTCCAACCCGAGTTTGGAACCGAGCCCCGACACCGGCGAGGCAAAATCAAGATAATCAATCGGCGTGTTTTCAATAACGGTCATGTCGCGGGCCGGATCAACACGGGTCGATATGGCCCACATCACGTCTTTCCAATCGCGCGCGTTGATATCGTCATCAACGACGATCACGAATTTGGTGTACATGAACTGTCGTAAGTAAGACCACACGCCCATCATCACCCGCTTGGCGTGACCGGGATAAGCCTTCTTCATGCTGACAACGGCGATGCGATACGAACAGCCTTCGGGCGGCAGCCAAAAATCGGTGATTTCCGGAAACTGTTGCCGCAGCAGCGGAATGAACACTTCGTTCAAAGCTTCGCCCAACACGGCCGGTTCATCCGGTGGTCGCCCGGTATAGGTCGAGAGATAAATCGGATCGCGCCGCATGGTGATGGCGGTCACGGTGAACACCGGGAACTGTTCTACGGAATTGTAATATCCGGTGTGATCGCCATAGGGCCCTTCATCGCCATACTCATCCAGGGAGACATACCCTTCTAAAACAATTTCTGCTTCGGCCGGGACTTTGAGCGGCACGGTTTTACAATCGACAAGCTCGACTTTCGATCCGCGCAATAACCCGGCAAACGCATATTCAGACAATGTATCGGGAACAGGGGTGACGGCGGCCAAAATGGTGCCCGGGTCAGCGCCCAGCACAACAGCGGCAGGCAGCGGTTCCGATTTGCCTGCGGCCCAACGCCGGTGATGTTGCGCGCCGCCGCGATGGCGTAACCACCGCATCAAGGTAGTGTTGCGGCTCAACACCTGCATGCGATAGATGCCGAGATTGAAATCGTCTTCCTTGCTGCTGCTTGGCCCTTTGGTCACCACCAGCGGCCAGGTGATCAACGGTGCCGGTTCCCCCGGCCAGCAGCCCTGTATGGGCAAGCGGCTTAAATCGATATCGTCACCGGTCAACACAATGTCATGAACCGGTGCGCGCGACACGGTTTTGGGTCGCATCGCCATCACGGTTTTTAAAAGCGGCAACATCTCCAACGCTTCGCGCCAGCCACCGGGCGGCTCCGGTTGGCGCAAGAACGCCAAGGTCTCGCCCACATCGCGCAAATCTTTGGGTTCTCGGTTCATGCCCCAGGCCACTCGTTCGACTGTGCCGAACAAATTAACCAAGACCGGCATGTCGCTTTTTTGCCCATCGACTTTGATGACATTTTCAAACAACAAGGCCGGTCCGCCCTCGGCGATGACGCGGGTTTGAATTTCGGTCAGTTCGAGATCGGCTGAAACGGGTTCTGTCACGCGAACAAGGCGGCCGGTTTGTTCCAGCTTGTCGATAAAGTCACGTAACGATCGGTAAGCCATGGTGCTCTCTCGTTTCCAGTATAGCCCCGCGTGCATGGGCTTGCGTGAACCTTAGCGTAGAAAGCCTTTACATACCGTTCCAGGCTCTTAGAAAGCAAGGGAAGCGGGATAAAAAGAAAACCGCCACAACCTTGCGGGGTAGGGCGGTTTCTGATCTCCGGCTGCCGTGGCTCAAAAATTAGGCCGTGGCTTGGTAGCGCTCGATCGACGAACGGATCACGTCAGCAGCCTCATCGGCATCGCCCCAGCCTTGGATCTTGACCCATTTGCCGGGCTCTAGATCTTTGTAATGCTCGAAGAAATGGGCGATTTGTGCGGTCACGATTTCGGGCAGTTCTTTATAGGATTGAACGCCCTTGTAGAACGGGAACAACTTATCGACCGGTACGGCCAGGATCTTTTCGTCGGTCCCGCCTTCGTCTTCCATCAAAAGGACACCGATCGGCCGGGCCCGAACCACGGAGCCCGGAATAAATTGGCTGCGTGCCACGACAAGGACGTCGACCGGGTCGCCGTCGCCGCACAGCGTATGGGGAACGAAGCCGTAATTGCAGGGGTAGCGCATGGAGGTGTGCATAATCCGGTCGACGAACAACGCGCCCGAATCCTTATCCATCTCATATTTCACCGGATCGCCGCCAACCGGCACTTCGATGATGACATTAATATCCCAGGGCGGGTTCTTGCCTATTTGTATTTTGGAAATATCCATCGGAAATGCGGCTCCGCATATGTACTAAACGCTGAAATGGGCGGCTATTTGCGCCGCCGCGATAGCCACGAACACCATTGCCCCCGTGCCGTGGTTAGAACGGAAAACCATCAGGCAAGAATGCGGATCGTCGATATCCACGCGCAGGATCTGGACGATTAGATGCAGCGCAACAAACGCGCAGAGGACATAGAACACCCAGCTAAGATTTGCAAGGTATCCGGCAAGGAATAAGCCGGACAGCATGACGGCATAGAACAGGATCAGCCAGCGTTTGGTCGCCCGGCCAAGGGTCAGCGCGGTCGATCGAACCCCGATCAGGGCGTCGTCTTCTTTGTCTTGGTGGGCATAAATCGTGTCATAACCGAGCGTCCAGGCGATCCCGGCGACGTAGAGCACAAGCGGGGCCGGGGCCAAGCTGCCGGTGACCGCCGCCCAGCCCAGCAATGCGCCCCAATTGAAGGCCAGGCCGAGCACCACCTGGGGCCAATCGGTGAAGCGCTTGGCGAACGGATAAAGCGCGACCACGCCCAGGGATGCCGCCCCGAGCCAGATCGAAAACGGGTTCAGCATTAACAGTACCAGCAGCCCGACAAACAGCAAGGCGGCCAAAAATAGACCCGCCTGCACCATGTTGAGCGCGCCGGAGGCCAGTGGGCGGTGCCGTGTGCGTTCAACTTGGCGGTCGAAATCGCGGTCGGCCATGTCGTTATAGACACAGCCGGCGGAGCGCATGACAAAGGCGCCGATCAGGAACAGAATGAACAGCCCCCATTGTTTCCAGTTCGGTCCGGCCAAGGCCAAGCCCCACCAGCACGGCCAAAACAGCAACCACGCCCCAATCGGGCGGTCGGCCCGGGCCAGGCGCAAATAGGGGCGGGCCCAATCCGGCATGCTGTCGACCCAGCTGCCGCTGATGGCGTCGGCGGGGCGGCTATCGGTGGGATCTGTGGCCATGCTTTCTCCTGTCCTGCTTTGCTTGCCCTTGACCTTGCGGTCCAGCCGGGTATGACTAACCCCATTCAACAGGTTGTTTACGCCCATGTCCGACACCAAGACAAGCTCCGATACGGCCACCCCTTATCTGCCGCAAACCCGCATTTATGTGGCCGGGGCTTTGGCGGCGGCCGGTGCTGTTCTGCTCGATGGCGATCAAGCGCATTATTTGCAGCATGTGCTGCGCCGCAAGATCGGCGACAGCCTCAGGGTGTTCAATGGTCGGGATGGCGAATGGACCGCCACGATTAGTGATTTGCGCAAGAATCGCGGCGAATTGACGGTCGGCGAACAGGTCCGGCCGCAGCAGGCGAGCCCGGATCTTTGGCTGGTGTTCGCGCCGGTCAAGCGGGCGCGGCTTGATTTCGTCGTGCAAAAGGCGGTCGAACTGGGGGTGTCGGCGATCCAGCCGGTGTTCACGCGCTTCACCAATGTGGATCGGGTCAAGGAAACGCGGTTGATCGGCAACGCCATCGAGGCCGCCGAACAATGCGACCGGCTCGATATCCCCGATCTGCCCGAGCCTCAGGATTTGGCCCGCTTGCTCGATCATTGGGATCCGGCGCGGCGGTTGATTTTTTGTGATGAGGGCGGCGATGCTTTGCCGCTGATTCAGGCGCTGGCGGGTTATGCGCGGCCAGCCGGGCCGTGGGCAGTGTTGATCGGGCCCGAGGGCGGCTTTCATCCCGATGAGCGGGCTCGGCTCCGGGCGTTGCCTTACGTGGTGCCGGTATCGCTCGGGCCCAGAATCCTGCGCGCCGATACGGCAGCCATCGTCGCTTTGTCGATCTGGCAATCGGTTTTAGGGGATTGGGCGTAAGATTTGCGAAACAGGCCAATTATTTCTGGTCTTGCGCCAAAATCGAACTTCAGGTCTAACTATTTTGGATCAATAGTCCTTTTAGAGCCTTGCGGTGGCGCGGGGAGACGCTTATTTACCTCGTACTCTGATTGAAGCTACCTTATCAAAGCTGCTGGGAGGCCGCGCATGGGAGTCCATGAAACTTTGTCGACCCCGATCGAATGCAAAAATGCGCTGGTGGAATACCTGGCCTCCGGTTCCAAGCCGAAAGCAGCCTGGCGGGTCGGCACCGAACATGAAAAGTTCGGCTTCACCACTGCCGATTTGAACCCCGTGCCTTATGATGGCCCGTCCAGCATTCGCGCCCTTTTCGCCGGGCTGACTCAATTCGGCTGGCGGCCGATTTTCGAAGGTGCGAACCCGATCGCCATGGAATTCGAAGGCGGCGCCATCAGCCTCGAGCCGGGCGGCCAGTTCGAATTGTCGGGTGCGCCGCTCGAGACCATTCATCAGACCTGCGATGAAACGCATACCCATCTCAATCAATTGCGGACCGTGGCCGACCCGCTCGGCATCAAATTCCTGAGTCTCGGCTTTCATCCGACCAAGCGCCGCGATGAGATCCCGGTCATGCCCAAGGGCCGCTACGGCATCATGACCCGTTATATGCCGCTCCGGGGCGATCTTGGTTTGGATATGATGTATCGGACCTCGACCGTCCAAGCCAATTTGGACTTTTCGTCCGAAGCCGACATGGTGCGGAAGTTCCGGGCGTCTTTGGCGTTACAGCCGATCGCGACGGCCTTGTTCGCCAATTCCCCGTTCACCGAAGGCAAGCCGAACGGCTACCTCAGCTACCGTTCCCACATTTGGACCGACACCGATCCGGATCGCACCGGCATCCTGCCGTTCGTGTTTGAAGACGGCATGGGGTTTGAGCGCTATGTCGATCATGCGCTCGATGTGCCGATGTATTTTGTCTATCGCAATGGTCGCTATATCGACGCCGCCGGTCAGTCGTTCCGCGATTTCATGGCCGGAAAGTTACCGGCCTTACCGGGCGAGCGGGCGACGATCAAGGATTGGCAGGATCACCTGACCACCCTGTTCCCGGAAGTGCGATTGAAGAAATTCCTCGAAATGCGCGGCGCCGATGTCGGGCCGTGGCAGCGCCTGTGCGCGCTTCCGGCGCTGTGGGTCGGGCTGCTTTATGACGACGCCGCGCTCGAAGCAGCGTTATCCCTGGTTGCCGATTGGACCCCGGAAGAACACGCGCAGTTACGCGCCGATGTGCCGAAACTGGCACTCAAAACCCCATTCCGCAATGGTACGGTCCAAGATATCGCCCGCGATGTGTTGACCGTCGCCGAAAGCGGCCTCAAAGCCCGCGCGCGGTTGAATAGCGTCGGCGAGGATGAAACCCACTTCCTTGAACCGCTGTGGTCCATGGCCACCACCGGCCGCACCCAAGCCGAAGTCCTGCTCGACGCCTACCACGGTAAATGGGGCGGCAAAATCGAGCCGGTGTTCGAAGAATACGCGTATTGATCCCGAACGGGGTCAATATATCTTAAATCTACGATTTCTGCTCGTTTAGATCCCGTTCGGGATCAGATATGGTTATTTCATTAATTTTAGTATATTCTGCTCCCGAACAGGAGCGGGTCATGGGTAAAAAAGAAGTAGATCCTTCACAAAAGACTGTGCTGGCAAGTAATCGTGGTCGAGATTTAGAGCTGTCATATGCTCGGTCGAGCAACGAAGGCAGAACAAGCCTTAAAGGATTACCAGATCTCAAAAACATAGGGCAGGCGGCTCCCCTTTCAGTCACGGAAGGGTATGTCGCTCTGACCTCTCCACAGATTATAGGTCTGTTGGTGCGGGATGCCCGGGTGGCAATGGCGTTAAGCCAACAATCTTTCGCCGATCTTGCCGGAGTTGGCCGGCGTTTTCTGTCTGAACTGGAAAATGGGAAGTCTACGCTGGAGTTTGGCAAAGTCCTGCAAGTCTGTAAGGCGGCAGGTATCGATTTGTTTGCTAAGCGACGATAGGGGGTACGATGACACCGGATCGTTTGGCAGTTTGGTTGGAACCCTTCCCTGAGCCGATTGGATTTTTATCGCGTTCGGATAGCGGTGCTTTGTCTTTCCGTTATGATGATGTGTACCATGATCGGCAATCCGCTATTCCTCTATCGCTGAGCTTACCTATTCATAGGAATGGCTTTGACGATTCCTTGACGCGAGCGTTCTTCGATAACTTGCTCCAAGAAAATGCTCAGTTGCATGTAATCTTGGATCGGGAGGGGTTGGCGCGGGATGATCTTTTGGGGATTTTCTATCACATCGGTGCGGATTGCCCCGGAGCCATATCCTGTTTGGCCGAGGATAGCGGTCCGCTCAAAATCCCGGGTGATTTGACGCAAGATTATGACAGCTTAAGCCAAGAAGATTTGCACGAGATCGTGAGGGCGCTTGCCGATAACAAACCTCTGCCGGATGGTTTAGCAGATCCTTCGCCGGTTGCCGGTGTGCAAAATAAAATTGCTCTGACAGTAATGCCTGATTGCAGCTACGCAATTCCGAAATCGGGTAGAAAAGTCCCAACAACCCATATTCTAAAAATACCACGTCGCGGCGATGGCCGTGAGGCGAAGCTTGAAGCCAAGGCCACACAAATGGCCCATGACTGCGGTCTTGCAGCGTCGTCATCAGACGCCATCCGCTTGGGTGACATTGATGGCTTGTTGATCAAACGCTTTGACCGTCGGATAAAAGAAGGGAAGGTGTCCCGGATCCATCAAGAAGATTTTGCCCAAGCCTTGGGGTTGCCTGCACGATTGAAATACGAACGAACGGGAACTGGGGCCCGTACGTTCAATGCAGCGGCCATCAAATCGATCTTGGATCAAACCCAAAATCCGGCGTTGTCACTGCGTAGTTTTCTCGTGATAACATTTTTCAATCTGGCGATTGGCAATAACGATAATCATGCGAAAAACCATGCGTTGCTGTACAGCCCAGGAATGCCGCCCAGCTTGGCCCCGTATTATGATTTGCTGCCGATATTATTGAATGGCCGTGTCAGTCATGAGCTGGCTTTCAACATAGGCTCCGCCGATCACGCCGATAAAATCAGCAAAGACGATTATTATCATTTCTTCTCCAGCATGGGGCTGACGAAGACGGCGACGACGCGTTTTCTGAGAACGGAAATTGTAAAGCTGTTTCAGCAAATAGATTTGACGGCCCAGTCTTTAAAAGACCACGGCATGAAAGATTTCGATGATCTGATCGGGCGGGAGATGACGTCTATCGCCGAGACGCTCGGCTTGGACATCTCGCTGCGGGACCGTGATTATTATACGACACAAGCTGGCGGTTGGGGATCGTTAAGCTAACTGATGGCGACTCGATCTTTACACGAGATGCGACTGTATAAAGATCGAGCCGTTACGTGACGCAATCTACGCTCAGTGACCGGAATGGTCGGCGGCGGGCGTGTCGGCTTTGACCACGAGTAAATCCGTTTTCGCGCCGTCGTTCCCTGACAATTGCACGGTGACGGCCCCGGCTTTCAGGTCGAATTGCACAAATTTCCGAATGGTCGAGCACTCCGGTCCGTGACCGTGGGCGGTTGATTTGGCCAGCTTTCCGTCTTCGATGACGTCGATCCATAATCCGGTGCTCAATCCAAATAAATACGTCCCGGCTGCGGGCAGGGCGACCGTGACGATGCCGCTATGGGGATCGGCCGGGCTGCGGCTTTGTTCCGGTTGATGGGTCAGGGTCACCGTGTCCGATTTTACGAGCGTAATGGCACTGCGTTGACCAAAAGCAACCGTCGGCGCTTTTTCGCGGCTCACACCCGCCGTAACCGGGCTTGCGGTTTCAGTCCAACCAGCCCAGGTGGCCGGGAGCGCTTTATCGGTTTCCTGACAGGTGGGTTCTGCGGCGGTGGCAACAGCGGCCTGCAACAGTATGGCGGCACTGACCGGGATGGCCACTGCTAACGATAAACTCATTAAGGATAGGCCGAATTTCCGCCCGTAAATTTGTATCATTTATGTCTCTCCTTACGACTGAACCGCAAAAACCGCGATTTTATTCTTGGCATTTTACGACAGATTTCGATATATACGCACAAATATAACGAATCACAATGAAGTCTACACAGCAAGATAATTCGAGGGAAGAAATGAAAAAATCGCGCGTTTTCTTATGCTCAACAGCTCTAACGGCCTTGGTGTCGGTCATGACCGGCGGAATCGCCGTGGCCGACCAAGCCGGTGCCGATAACGTATTCACCTTGGGACAAATCACGGTCTATGGCCGTAGTTTGGATCAGCAAATCGAGGATAATTTCAGCTCGTTGTCGTCGGAAATGATGTGGAAGTTCGACCGCAACAACTTGACCGACGCCATCACCTTGGTGCCGGGGGTCAATGTTGTTAATACCGGCGGCTCGCGGAATGAGACCGTGATCAATGTGCGCGGCTTCAACCGGTTCCAGGTGCCGCTGTCGCTTGACGGTATCCGGGTTTATTTGCCGTATGATAACCGGCTTGATTTTTCCCGCTTCTTAACGCCGGACGTGTCTGAAATACAGGTTGCCAAAGGCTATGTGTCCGTTCTCGACGGACCGGGCGGCATGGGCGGTGCCATCAATTTGGTAACGCGCAAGCCGACCAAGGAATTGGAAGCCGAAGTGCGCGGGTCGTTGTCGCTCGATCGTGATCTCGGCTATGGCGGCTACACCACCTTCGGCATGGTCGGCAGCCGTCAGGAAAAATTCTATGTCCAGGCCTCGGGCGCGTTGAACAAACGTGACCATTTCAGCCTATCTAACAAATTCACGCCGACCGCCAATGAAGATGGCGGCGAGCGCGAAAAATCCGACACCCGCGACTGGCGCGTCAATGTAAAAGCTGGCTTTACTCCTAATGCGACTGACGAATATTCGATCAGCTATACCCGCCAAGAAGGATCGAAGAACGCACCCTTGCATACCACCAGTCCTCAAGCCCAAGCGTGGAGCTGGCCTTATTGGAATATCGAGAGCATTTATTTTCTCTCGACCACGTCTTTCACCGATAATCTGACACTGAAGACGCGGCTTTATTACAATACCTTCAACAATCTGTTGCGCGGTTTTGACGATCATACCCAAACGACACAAACTTCAACGGCGGGCCGTGTGTTCAACAGTTGGTATGACGATGAAGCCTATGGTGGATCGGCCCAGTTTGATTATACCACCGACAATAACCGTCTCAGCGTGGTGTTCCATTATCGGCGTGATGAACATGTCGAATATTCGCAAGTGTTCCCGACCGGTTTCATCGAACCGCCGCAAAAAAGTGTCGAAGATACCTTCAGTGTCGCCATCGAAGATCGCCTAGAGCTAAGTTCGACGCTCAGTCTGACGGCAGGCTTCAGTTATGATTGGCGCGATCTCAGCCAGTCTGATGAATTTGCGCTTAACAATACCCGGAACGGCGGCGTTTTATTCGGCTATCCGTTGGTTGACGCCGATGCGTGGAATGCTCAAGGCCGACTCGACTGGACACCAAGTGCCGATACATCGGTCCATCTCAGCCTGTCGTCACGGACCCGATTCCCGTCGCTGTTCGAGCGCTTCAGTTCACGGTTCGGTGGAGCCACCTCCAACCCCGATCTCAAGGCTGAACGGGCGACCAATGTGGAAGTCGGTGCATCCAAATTGTTCGGCGCGGTGCGGCTCGAAGGCAACCTGTTCTATTCGTGGGTTGATGATGCGATCGTCTCATTCCCGTTCATCTACAACGGCAGCTCGGTCAGCCAAAGCCGCAATGTCGGCAAGGCGAAATACTATGGGGTGGAACTGGTATTCGCGGCGGACCTCAGCGATTGGCTGATGGTCGGCGGCAATTATACCTATGTCCATCAGGACATCACCGATCCAAGCATTGCGACGGTCCGTCCGGTCGGTGTGCCGAAACATAAGCTGTTCGTCTATTCGGATATCACGCCGATGGACGGGTTGGTCTTAACGCCCAGCATCGAAGCTGCCGACAAGAACTGGACCGATGTTCCGAGCGGGGCGCTTTATTATAAAACCGGTGGTCGCTTGATCGCGAATTTCCGTGCCGGTTATGCCCTCAATGAAAATGTTGATGTGGCGCTCCAGGCCCGCAACATCTTCGACAAGAATTACCAACTGGTGGACGGCTACCCACAAGAAGGTCGTAATTTCGCGGTTAACGTCCGTATCCGTTATTGATTGTGTCTACCATCCTAAAATGTCACCACCGGGCCCGACC
>JBBCIP010000119.1:0-5258 GCA_037189785.1 Alphaproteobacteria bacterium | reverse complement strand
AGACCGAGGAAATGGAAGCCACGTTGTGGCAATCGGTGCGGGCGTTGGAGCCATTGCAGCCAAGCTTTGTCTCGGTCACTTATGGAGCCGGCGGGACGACGCGAGAACGCACCCATAATACAGTCACGCGCATATTGCGGGAAACCAATGTCGCCCCTGCCGCGCATTTGACCTGTGTTGCTGCCTCAAAGGCGGACGTGGATGAGGTTGCGCGGCGGTATTGGGATGCAGGCGTTCGTCATATCGTCGCTTTGCGGGGTGATCCACCGGAAGGGCAGACGCGGTATACACCACATCCTGATGGTTATGAAAATGCAGCCGCCTTGGTGGCTGGTTTGCGCCGGATCGGTGATTTTGATATCAGTGTTGCGGCCTATCCCGAACGCCATGTCGATAGCGCCAACTGGGATGTTGAAATCGATAACCTGAAGCGCAAAATCGATAACGGCGCCAACCGCGCCATCACCCAATATTTTTTTGATCCGGATCATTATTTGCGGTTCTTGGATCGTGTCGCCGCGGCCGGTATCACCTTGCCGATCGTGCCGGGGATCATGCCGGTTACAAACTTCAAGGGTGTGATCAATTTCTCGGCACGGTGTGGCACCTCTGTGCCGCCGTGGTTGGCACAATTGTTCGAAGGACTTGACGCTCATCCGGCGACGCGACAATTGGTTGCCGCCGCGGTGACTGCCGAATTGTGTCGCCGACTTTACGACCAAGGGGTGAAAAACTTTCATTTCTATACGTTGAACCGTGCCGAACTGACCTATGCGATTTGTCATACCTTAGGTTTGCGCCCGCGCGTATTGGAGGCCGCCCAATGACCAAGCCGATGACCAGGGACCAGCGTTTAGCAATATTACCGTCTTTGATGGCGGAGCGTATTTTGGTTTTGGATGGTGCCATGGGCACTATGATCCAACGTCATAAGTTGGATGAGGCTGCGTATCGTGGAGAGCGGTTCAAATCCTGGAACCGCGATGTGAAAGGTAACAACGATCTTTTGGTGCTGACCCAACCGCAGATCATCACTGATATTCATCGCGCTTATTTGGATGCCGGTGCGGATATTTTGGAAACCAATACGTTCAACGCAACAACCGTGGCTATGGCTGATTACGGTATGGAAGCGTTGGTGCCGGAAATCAATCGTCAAGGGGCGCGCTTGGCCCGCGATGTGTGTGATGCGGCGGAAGCCCGGGATGGCAAGCCACGGTATGTGGCCGGTGTGCTTGGGCCAACCAACCGCACGGCATCGCTATCGCCCGATGTCAATAATCCGGCGTTCCGCAACATTACGTTTGATGGATTACGTGAAGCCTACACCGAAGCCACCGAAGCTTTGATCGATGGTGGTTCGGATATCATTCTGATCGAGACGATCTTTGATACCTTGAATGCCAAAGCTGCCATTGTTGCTGTTCTTGAAACCTATGATCGTTTGGGTATAACCTTGCCGATCATGATTTCCGGGACGATCACCGATGCCTCGGGGCGTACTTTGTCTGGTCAAACAGCCGATGCGTTCTGGTATTCGGTCGCCCATGCCGATCCGATTTCAATCGGTTTGAATTGTGCGCTTGGCCCGAAAGAATTGCGGCAACATGTGCTGACTTTATCCAAGGTTGCCGATACCTATGTGTCCGCTCACCCGAATGCGGGTTTGCCCAATGAGCTCGGTGGATATGATCTTAGTCCCGAAGACATGTCGCACCATATTGCCGAATGGGCTACGGCTGGGCTTCTGAATATCGTTGGCGGCTGTTGTGGGACAACACCCGATCATATTGCGGCGATGGCGGCTGTGGTGCGTGACATCAAACCGCGGATCATCCCTGATTTGTCGCCCGCGATGCATCTTTCCGGACTTGAACCTTTTACGGCAGCAGAATGACGCAACAAACAGCTGTTTTCATAAACGTTGGCGAACGGACAAATGTGACCGGGTCGGCGAAATTCAAAAAGCTCGTTCTCGAAGGTGATTATGAAGCTGCGCTGACGGTTGCTCGCCAACAGGTCGAGGCCGGTGCGCAAGTTATCGACATCAACATGGATGAAGCGATGCTGGATTCCGAGAAGGCGATGGTGACCTTCTTGAATCTGATTGCCTCCGAGCCTGACATTTCTCGTGTTCCGATCATGATCGATTCATCCAAATGGTCGGTCATTGAAGCGGGCTTGAAATGCGTTCAGGGTAAGGGCATCGTCAATTCCATCAGTTTGAAGGAAGGCGAAGCACAGTTCCTTGAGCATGCACGCAAGGTCAAACGCTATGGCGCGGCTGTTGTGGTCATGGCCTTTGACGAAGTGGGGCAGGCCGATACGGAAGCCCGTAAGGTCGAGATTTGTACCCGGGCGTATAAAATTCTGACCGAGGTGGTCGGCTTTAACCCTGCGGATATCATCTTTGACCCCAATATTTTCGCGGTCGCCACCGGGATCGAAGAACATAACAACTATGCCATAGACTTCATCGAAGCGACGCGGCGCATCAAGCAAACATTGCCTTATGCCCATATTTCGGGTGGGGTATCGAATATTTCATTCTCGTTCCGCGGCAACAACCCGGTGCGCGAAGCCATGCATTCGGTCTTTCTCTATCACGCCATCCAAGCTGGTATGGATATGGGGATCGTCAATGCCGGACAATTGATGATTTATTCAGAAATTCCGCCGGAGCTGCGCGAACGTGTTGAAGATGTTATTTTGAACCGTCGTCCTGATGCGACGGATCGTTTGCTGGAAATTGCTGATCAGTACAAAGGTGCGGGCGCGATCAAAGCGGTTGAAGACTTGGCTTGGCGTCAAGACCCTGTCGAGAAACGTCTGGCGCATTCTTTGGTTAAAGGTATCAATGCTTTCATTGAAGAAGATACAGAAGAAGCCCGGCAAAGAGCCACCCGTCCTCTAGATGTGATCGAAGGCCCGTTGATGGACGGCATGAATGTGGTCGGCGATTTGTTCGGCTCCGGTCAGATGTTCCTGCCGCAAGTGGTGAAATCGGCACGGGTCATGAAGCAAGCGGTGGCTTATCTTTTGCCTTTTATCGAAGCTGAAAAAGGGCTAAACGGCGGCAGCAATGCCAAAGGCAAGGTGCTTATGGCGACCGTGAAAGGCGATGTGCATGACATCGGCAAAAATATCGTTGGGGTTGTGCTCCAATGTAATAACTCTGAAGTCATCGATCTCGGCGTCATGGTGTCATGCGATAAAATCCTTGAAACAGCCAGGACTGAGAATGTCGATATCATCGGTTTATCGGGATTGATCACCCCGTCGCTTGAAGAAATGTCTACGGTGGCGTCCGAAATGCAGCGACAAGGGTTTTCACTGCCGCTTCTGATCGGTGGTGCGACAACCTCCAAAGTCCACACTGCCGTCAAGATTGCCCCGAATTATAAGGGGCCGACGGTCCATGTTCTTGACGCGTCGCGGGCTGTGGGTGTGGCCAGTGCGCTGATGAGCGACGTGCAAAGGGAAGCTTTTGCTGCCGATGTCGCCAATGATTACGCTCTGGTACGCGCAAAACGCGCGGCCAATTCAAAAGCCGACCGTCTTTTGCCCCTTGCGGACGCGCGGAAAAATAAGTTCCCGGTCGATTGGGCGGGATATGTTCCCCCGAAACCGCAATTCTTTGGCCTGAAAACATTCACAGATTATGACTTGGCCGATCTTGTCGATTATATCGATTGGACTCCATTTTTCCGCAGTTGGGAATTGGCCGGAAATTATCCGGCAATTTTAAACGACCCGATTGTCGGGGAAAGTGCACGGCCGTTATTCGCTGATGCGCAAGCCATGTTGAAAAGCATTATTGCTGAAAAATGGTTGTCTGCCTCGGCTGTGATTGGGTTCTGGCCGGCCAATGCCGTTGGTGATGATGTCGTGCTTTATAGTGATGAAACCAGGACCGATGTGGTCAGCACGTGGCATTTCTTACGCCAGCAAGTCGCGAAACGGGAAGATCGCCACGACATGTGCTTGGCTGATTTTGTTGCACCGTCCGACGCCGGTTATGTGGACTATGTCGGCGGCTTTGCCGTGACGGCAGGGGCCGGGATTGAACGGAAGCTCGAAGAATTCGAGGCCAAGCATGACGATTATAATTCCATTTTGCTGAAAGCCTTGGCTGATCGCTTGGCCGAAGCTTTGGCAGAACGCATGCATCTCCGTGTGCGTCGCGAATTCTGGGCTTATGCGCCTGACGAAGATCTGACCAATGACGATTTGATCCGCGAACGCTATCGCGGCATTCGTCCAGCACCGGGATACCCAGCCTGCCCCGATCACACCGAAAAGCCAGAATTATTCCGCTTGTTGGCGGCGCCCGACAACGCCGGGATTACACTGACGGAGTCTCATGCCATGCTGCCGACAGCGAGTGTATCGGGATATTATTTTGCCCATCCGGAGTCACAATACTTCGGTGTTGGTAAAATTAACCGCGATCAGGTCGAAGATTATGCGGCTCGCCGCGGAATGACGGTTGAGATGGCGGAGCGTTGGCTGGCCCCGAATCTGGCCTATGACCGCTGACCGCGATTTATTGTTTGTCTATGGCACGTTGCGGTGGCGTCGTGCCCATCCCATGGCGGCGTGGCTGTGGCATCATGCTAAGCCTGTGGGGCCTGCAGTGCTTCAGGCCCGACTTTACGACTGTAACAGCTACCCGGGCGCGGTCCTGTCGCAGGATATGTCGGATCAGGTGAGCGGCTTGGTGCTGAGATTGAAAAATCCACAACAGGGACTTAAAGCCCTTGATCTATATGAAGGATTTGACCCAAGTCATAGGCCGGATTCGTTGTTTGATCGCGTCGCAACCGAGGTTGTTCTGAGGTCGGGAAAAGCGCTGACCGCATGGGTTTACGTTTACGCCCCATCCGTTGAAAATCTGCGTCGTATCAACTCTTGGTCTTAGATCCTTCATCCATGAGGGGGCCGTTGGGGTGGAAACGCCGATTGTCTTGTAATCGTTCTATGTTATGAGAGGGCGCGTGCAACCAGGATGCCGCACAGGACAGGTAATGCAATTTTATGACGATCTGGGGTAAAATATTGGGTGGCGCGGCGGGCTTGGCCTTTGGTGGTCCGCTTGGGGCGCTGCTTGGAACGGTCGCCGGTCATATGGCTGACCGGGCCCGGGATCGTGCGCAAACGGAAGAACGCGACGCTACCACAAGCATGACTTTCACCATCGGTGTGATTGTTCTTGCCGCCAAAATGGCGCGGGCCGATGGGCGCGTGACCGAAGACGA
>JBBCIP010000118.1:0-15345 GCA_037189785.1 Alphaproteobacteria bacterium | reverse complement strand
GACTGTCAGCGTATGCCGAATACCAAACGTATCAAACTTGGAATCAAAATACGCGGCCCCGCCTAATTTGTCGTTCTCCCCTTTTGATGGGGTACCATACCAGGAGTTGTTCTGAACAATGCCATTTATGAAACGGAATCTGGCATCACCGCCGGATCTTTCTACATTTTCGTAGAATAGGCCGGTTCTCAGTGTGAATATATCACCGATGTCCCACCGCGTGCTATTCTCGATTTTGGTCGACGTATAAAGATGCTTTTGCCATTCCGGGGTGAAACTTTCATTACGCCGCAGACCGTTCTTCGAGTAGTCGATAGGTTCTCCGCTGTTGCCTGTCCAAAAGATCGACGGGCCGGGATTTTCGGTGTCTTTATAGCTGACACGCAAATCTGTATAGAAGCTATCGCTCGGCTTCATATCGATGACTAGGCTAGCGCCGGCAACTTTCTCTTTCTCTTTTTTACTATTTTTGCCGTTCTGATAGACCGCATTGATCCGATAACCAAAAATATTGTTCTGATCAATCTGACCACCCAAATCTACATGACCAAAGTAGCTGCTACCACCATAGGTGCCGATTGAAACCTTTCGCAAATCATAGAGCGTCGGTTTTTTCGTCACATAGTTAACGGCACCACCGACCCGTCCGCCGCCGTAAAGAAAGCCGGTCGCGCCATTGATGATCTCGACACGTTCGATATCCTGCGTCATCGGCGTACCGCCGACCCGACTAGCGTATGAGATACCGTTGACAACAGGATTGGTGACCTGGAAGCCACGGATTTTCACCCATGCGCCATCCGTCGAATCGCTGGCGATGCTGGTGTTATCCTGTGTGGTCGGATTCATCCGAAAGATTTGTTCCATGTCTTTGGCATTGACGTTCTCGATCAATTCCTCCGGCATGACGCTCATAGAATAGGGCGTGTCTTGTAGGTCTCTTTGCCCCCATATACCGGCGCCTGTGATTTCCTTCACGAGATAACCGTCCTCAGCGGTCCCTCTCTGCTCAGCGTCGCCGCCGACCCGAATGGGGCCGAGTTTGGTCGCGCTGCTTGGTTTTTGACTTTCGTCTTTATCTTTAGGCGGAGTCGGAGACTGCGCTGCAAGGGGTGTGGATAATGCTAGAGCGATCGCGGCAGACAGCATGAAACTAGCGCGCCGAGATGGAATTGGTAGAGGCATAATAGATTCCCTTATTTTTTGGTTTAGATGACGCTCGGGCATCGGTCCGAATAAAAAGACTTGAGTAA
This sequence comes from Alphaproteobacteria bacterium, assembly GCA_037189785.1. Taxonomy (GTDB): domain Bacteria; phylum Pseudomonadota; class Alphaproteobacteria; order Sphingomonadales; family Govanellaceae; genus Govanella. The sequence continues at coordinate 14,092 of JBBCIP010000118.1, read as the reverse complement.
TGAGCGCATGTGAGTGATAATAATAATCACTATTAATATCAAGCGTAAATTGTAGGAAAATTAGCTATTTATGAGATATTTAATAAGTTAAATAATCAATATTTACGAGTATTGAGATGGCCGTCCCGTCCCTCAACGCTAGTGGGGGAAAAAGGGTAGCGGCATTGGGTGTTTCCGTTCAGTCATGCATCCCTAAAGTGCATTCCGGCTTACGGGTCATCCTGGGCTATGGGATATCCGGGCCTACAATGCAGCTCCTAGTCCGGTGCGGCCCCCACAGATTTCTGCACGACATCAACGGCCGGTCTATCCAGAGGCAACGCAGTAACGCTGGGGCCTGGTCCAACGACGCACAGCCTTAGAAATGCGCTTGAAATAAAAAATGCCCGGCTTTCACCAGGCATTTTCTTTTTATCGAGATAAGGGGTTTACTCAAACCTGACGGCGATTAACGAGATCGTCGTAATCCTTCATCAGCGTTTGTGTCAGTGCGCCAACTTCAAAATTGTAATCAGCGATCTTACCGACTGGCGAAATCTCTGCGGCACTGCCCGTCAAGAACGCTTGTTGAAAGCCTTCCAATTCATTTGGCATGATCGCGCGCTCAATCACCTCGACACCGCGCTTGCGCGCAAGCTCGATCACGGTTTGCCGGGTCAAGCCGTTCAGGAAGCAATCAGGCTTCGGTGTGTGAATTTTACCGTCTTGAATAAAGAACACATTGGCGCTGGTGGCTTCGGCGACTTGACCGCGATAGTCGAACATCAATGCGTCGGCAAACCCACCGGCTTCAGCTTTATGCTTGGACATGGTGCAGATCATGTAAAGACCGGCGGCCTTGCTGGCGGTCGGCGCACATTCCGGTGACGGACGCTTCCAGTCGGCGATGGTCAAATTCAAGCCCTTGAGCTTGTCTTCCATCGAATAATAGGCCGGCCAATTCCACACGGCGACCGCTACATGGATTTTTGTTTGTTGGGCCGACACACCCATTTGCTCGGACCCGCGCCACGCCACCGGGCGCACATAGGCATCAACCAGATTGTTGGCTTTCAACGCATCCACGCAGGCTTGGCTGAGCTCTTCGACGGAATAAGGAACCTCAAACCCGAGAAGCTCGCCCGACTTTCTAAGCCGTTCGGAATGTTCCTTGAGCTTGAACACCACACCGCCATAGGCGCGTTGACCTTCGAACACGCAGCTGCCGTAATGGAGCGCGTGGGTCAGCACATGCACCTTCGCATCCCGCCATGGAATAATTTTACCATCAAGCCAGATATAGCCATCGCGATCGTCAAACGGAATGATGCTCATTGTGGTGTCCTTAATCGATGAATTGGCGGTTGTAGGGCCCAAAAAAAGCGCCATACGCCAGCATTATTTGCTTGAGATGCGTATCATTCGGTCGTAATTGTGTCAACATGACTGACTTAAAAACCACATCTCCAGCACAATTCTTGCGCGACGAGGAGTTACGCAAGGGCGTTGAGCTACTTTATTTCGCCTATCGCGATTTGGTGTCGGATCCAGATCACATTTTGGAGGAGTTTGGGTTCGGTCGCGCCCATCATCGGGTGATTCATTTTGTCGGTCGCCGCCCAGGAATGCCGGTTGCCGAACTTCTCGGGATTCTCAGCATCACCAAGCAAAGCCTATCCCGTGTCTTAAGCACCCTGGTCGAAGAAGGGTACATCCGCCAGGATCAAGGCAGCCGTGACCGGCGGCAGCGGTTGTTGTATTTGACCGACAAGGGTTGGGAATTGGAACGCCGTTTGGCGGCCCTTCAACACGAACGCATGGCCAAAGCCTATAAGGAAGCTGGGGCCGATGCCGTTGCTGGGTTCTGGCGCGTTTTGGTCGGACTTTTGGATCAGGATAATCGCAGCGCGACTCAGGACTTTGTTACAAAGCCCTAGCCACTCAGCCCTGGCTTAAGAAGATTGCCCCAGTTCTTTCGAGCGCTTGGTCGCGGCCATGACCGCTTTCCGCAGCAACGGCGACAAGCCGACTTCACTGGTCAAGACATCCAAGGCCGCCGCCGTGGTCCCGGCCGGGCTGGTCACCGCTTCGCGCAAGGCCGCCGGATTGTCCCCGGACTGGGCGATCAACGCTCCGGCACCGGATACCGTGTGGGTCGCCAGCGTAAAACTCAGCTCCGGCGGCAAACCAGCGGCAACACCGGCGGCCGTCAAACATTCCGTCAAATAAAATACATAGGCCGGGCCGCTGCCGGATACGGCCGTCACCGCATCCATGTGCTTTTCATCATCCAGCCAAACAAAGGCACCGACCGCAGCCAACAACGCTTCGGCCACAATCTTATCGGTATCGGATACGGCATCATTGGGGATCGCCGCCGTAATGCCTTTGCCGATCGCCGCCGGGGTGTTGGGCATGGCACGGACGACCGCCGCCTGAGGCCCCAAATGGTCACGGAAGTACGCCAAACTTTTCCCGGCCGCGATGGAAATAAACGCCGTTCCAGGTTGAGCATACGGCCGTAAATTCGCCAACGCCCCATCCATCATTTGCGGCTTTACCGCCAACAGCACCACAGCCGGATGCAACCCTTTGGGAAGTTGATCGATCGCGGCAAAAGCCGACAGCCCCGGCACGCGCGCTTGCAACTGTTCCCGGCTTTGATCGTGAGGCTCGATCACCGTGACGGCTTGCGCCGACAACCCACGCTCGAGCCACCCGTCCAACAACGCCCCCCCCATGCGACCGCAACCGATCAACAACAGCGGACGCGTTTGCGTAAACAGCCCAAAAGCCGTCTGTAGGGTTACGGCAGTCATTTTTCTTGCCCTCGATTTTATCTTGATCTTGCTGGTAATTCAGTGGTGGATCAGCTGACGGATTGAGAAACAGCGTCTGTGCGCCCGCCAACGTCTTCTTTTAAGCTTCGCCCATGGTCTCGAGCATAGCAGCCTCGACGGCTTCCTCGGGGCTTTTGTCAGCCCACAAAACAAACTGGAATACCGGATAGAAACGCTCGCACTCTTTAATGGCGGCTTGCGTCACAGCTTCGGTCAAAGCCGCGGTATGAATATCATTGTCCGTCAACAGCACAGCGTGCCGGAACATCAAAGCGCCTTCCTCAGACCATATCTCGAAATGGCCGAGCCACAGACGCTCATTAATCAAAGCCAGTGTTTCATGAATTTTCGACCGTTTGGCATTCGGCACCCGGGCGTCGAAAACGGCTGCGATTTGCAACAGACCCGCTTCTTCACGCCACAAATAGCGAAGATGGATTTCACCCCACGCGCCCGGCACGACGGCCGTCACTTCCTCGTCACCAAAGCGTTCGAACGCCCATTCCTGAGCCGTTAAAAAATCTTCAACGATATCGAGCACGGAGGTGATCTCAAGATCGTCTTCATCTAAAAACAGCGTGGTCATGAATGACAGACTCTAGTTATTTCGAAGCGTCGCAAACCGTTTCACAAGCTTGCTATTCAACATATTGTACCAACCGGACTCTCGCCACTATATGCAGCTTTGCACCGGCAGGGTCTTGAAACAAGCCCTTTTGGCACGGAAATGACTCTTAACAAAGGATAAAACGCGGTTAATTGTCCGATTTACCCTGAGGAGCCCCGTTTTGCGGCCCCTCGAGGCTATCCAAACGGGCCTTGAGGGCCTCATTTTCACGGCGCGCTTCGGCTGCCATGGCTTTGACGGCCTCAAATTCCTCCCGAGTCACGAGATCCAGCTCGCTGATCAGGCGATCAACCCGCTGACGCACCACGCCTTCGATTTCCGATTTCAGGCCATGCAGCGTTCCCGCCGCACCAGTCGCCAGCTTGGCCAGGTCGTCGAATAACTTGTTTTGCGTTTGAACCATGGAACCCTCGGAACAGCATAAAATGACACGTCCAGGATAGGCCCCAAGCAACCGCATTGCCATAGGATTTAAACAGTATTTACATAAGTCCGTGAGATTAACAGGATTGCCACAGGATTCCCTTGACAGTCGGGCCCAGGGACGGATCAATGGCGGGCGAGCCACACCCGTCTTACACAAGTCCTTGATATACAGGCCCTTGATATGCAGGCATCATGATCGAACTTACGCTCGCCGGGGTTCTGCCCTTTCCAAACATCGATCCTATTCTGGTGGAAATCGGCCCGTTGGCCATTCGCTGGTATTCCTTGGCCTATATCGTCGGCCTGTTGGCTGGTTGGGCCTATATGGTCAAATTGATCAAGGAGCCCAATCCGCCATGCAAACGGGTCGATTTGGACGACTTCATCTTGTGGGCCATGATCGCCATCGTTTTGGGTGGCCGCCTTGGCTATGTGCTGTTCTATAATTTTGGCTCCTACATCCAAAACCCGGTCAGCATATTGCAAATGTGGAAGGGCGGGATGTCGTTCCATGGTGGCCTGATCGGCATGATCATCGCCATGATCTGGTTCACCAAGCGGCGTGGTATTCCGCTGTATCGCTTTACCGACCGGATTTCTTTGGTAGCACCGATCGGCTTGTTCCTTGGACGCTTGGCCAATTTCATCAATGGCGAACTTTATGGCCGTGTGACCGATGTGCCGTGGGCGATGGTGTTTCCCCATGGCGGCCCGTGGCCGCGTCATCCGAGCCAACTTTATGAAGCGGTGCTCGAAGGCTTATTGCTGTTCATCATCCTGAACCTGTTGTTTCATTTTACCCGCATCCGGTTGCGGCCCGGCGCGTTAACGGGGCTGTTCCTGTTGGGCTATGGTTTGGGCCGCAGCATCGTCGAACTGGTGCGTGAACCCGACGCCGCCTTGGTCGCGGGGCTGACCATGGGGCAGCTGCTGTCGTTACCCGCGATCCTGTTCGGTCTTTATTTTGTGTGGCGCGCCTACAAGACCCCACCCTTAAAGACGTCATGACGTCGCTCCAACGCATTCTTCACGACGAAATCGCCGCCACCGGCCCGATCACGGTTGCGCGCTTTATGGCTTTGGCCTTGGGACATCCGACCGCAGGGTATTACACGACCCGCGATCCGTTCGGCAGCCATGGGGATTTCATCACGGCGCCGGAAATCAGCCAGATGTTCGGGGAAGTGTTGGGACTGTGGGTGGCCAGTCAATGGGTCGCCATGGGATCACCGCAAGCGGTAACACTGATCGAGCTTGGGCCCGGGCGCGGCACCTTGATGGCCGACGCACTCAGGGCTATGAAAGTCGTCCCCGGATTTTTGAATGCCGCCACCGTGCGCTTGGTCGAAATCAGCCCGACCTTGATTGCGCGCCAAAAGCAAACGCTTGCCGGAACTCCTCGGCTCCATTGGCATGACAGCCTCAGTGGTGCGCTCAGCGCCGCCGCAGAAACACCGGTGATCGTGCTCGCCAACGAGTTTTTGGATGCTCTGCCCGTTCATCAACTGGTCTTAACCGAGCGCGGCTGGTGCGAGCGCACCATCGGCCTCGATCCCGATCACCAGTTGGTTTGGGTGCTTGACCACAGGCCGAGCCCGCTTGCCGCCTTAATCCCACCGGCCTTAAGCCAAGGCCACCACGGCGCCTTGATCGAAGTGTCACCGGCGATCCTGACCGTGGTCAGCGATCTGGCGCGCTATTGCCGGGCCCATGGCGGCGCGGCGCTGTTCATCGATTACGGCCATGACCGGTCCGGCTATGGCGATACATTGCAGGCCTTGGCCAACCATAATTTCGCCGATCCCTTGGCAGCACCGGGGGACGCCGACCTCACCGTCCATGTGGATTTTCAAACCCTGGTCACCGCCGCAGCAAATGCCGGGCTGGCTACCGACGGCCCGATCACCCAGCGCGCGTTCCTGACCGCGCTCGGCATAAATACCCGCGCGCAGCGTTTGAAAAACGCAGCCCCCGCCCAGGCCGACACCATCACGGCCGCGTTGACTCGTTTGATCGATCCCCAGGAAATGGGAAATTTGTTTAAGGTCGCAGCGTTGCGGTCGCCCCACCTCCCCCCAAGCGCAGGGTTCACAGCATGACCAACACCCCGAGGCTGCAAAGTTCCATTCTGAACAGCGCCAGGATATCCCATGGATTTTTCACCCGCGACGGCGGGGTGTCGTCGGGCCTTTATACCAGTTTGAATTGCGGCCCCGGATCCGCGGACGACCCCAAAGCAGTCCAGGAAAATCGGCGGCGGGTGGCACAAACCTTGAGCGGAGACGCCGCGACAGCGCTCTGTTCGGTCTACCAAGTCCACGGCCGTGACACTGTAACCGTCACGGCCCCATGGCCAGACCACGACCGCCCCAAGGCCGATGCTATGGCCACCGCACAGCCCGGACTGATCCTCGGAATTTTGACCGCCGATTGCACCCCCGTTCTGTTATGCGATCCCGACGCCCGGGTCATCGGCGCGGCCCATGCCGGCTGGAAAGGAGCTTTCACCGGCGTCATCGGCTCGGTCATTGCTGCCATGGAAAATTTGGGAGCCACGCGGCACACCATTCAAGCCGCCATCGGTCCGACCATCGGACAAGCGTCCTATGAAGTCAGCGCCGATTTTATGGCTAATTTCATTAACCATAATGCCGAGTATGACCGTTATTTTGCGGCGGGACAGGACGCGGATCATGCCCAATTTAATTTGCCGGCCTTCGTCTATGACCGCTTAGACGCCGAAAATATCGGTGCAATCGACACCCTTGGGATCGATACCTATCCCGACAATAGCGCCGGTTTCGCACGCTTTTTCAGCTATCGACGCACCACCCATCGCGGCGAAAGTGACTATGGACGACAGATTTCCGCAATTATGATAAAGCCTTAGGGACCCCTGCCAGGCTTTGCCCCCTGACCATAACTGTCTGGACTTTTCGCCCGGACTTTTCGCGACGTAAGCGTTTACAGGGCCGGATCGGCCTGTTAAATTCCGCGCAATTTTTAGCCACGGTATTAGGGCAGGTTCAATGAAGATTTTAGCCGGAAACAGCAATCGTGCACTTTGTGAAGCCATTTCCGGCTATTTGGACATCCCCCTGACCTCCGCTGACATCCGCCGCTTTTCCGACAATGAAATCTTTGTCGAGATCCATGAAAACGTGCGCGGCGAAGACGTGTTTGTGATCCAGTCCACATCCTACCCGGCCAATGATCATGTGATGGAACTGTTGATCATGATCGATGCATTGAAGCGCGCATCGGCCCGCCGCATCACCGCCGTACTGCCGTATTTCGGCTATGCCCGTCAGGACCGTAAACCTGGGCCACGGACCCCGATTTCGGCCAAGCTGGTGGCCAATCTGATCACCGTTGCCGGTGCTGATCGCGTGCTGACCATGGATCTTCATGCCGGTCAGATCCAAGGCTTCTTTGATATTCCAACCGATAATTTGTTCGCCGCCCCGGTCTTGGTGCGCGACATCAAGGAACATTTCGACATCAATAATCTGATGATCGTTTCCCCGGATGTCGGCGGCGTGGTGCGCGCCCGGGCGCATGCAAAGCGTATTGGTGAATTCGGCGTCCCGTTGGCGATTATTGATAAACGCCGCGAACGCGCCGGTGAATCTGAGGTGATGAACATCATCGGCGAAGTCGAAGGCAAGGATTGCATTCTCGTCGACGATATCGTCGACACCGCCGGCACATTGTGCAACGCCGCCGATGCCTTGCTCCGTGCCGGTGCGACTTCGGTCAATGCGTATGTAGCCCATGGTGTACTATCGGGCAAGGCGCTGGAGCGAATTGAAAATTCGTCGCTCTCAAGCCTCGTTGTGACCGACAGCATCGGCGCCACCGAGCCGATCCGCGCTTGTCGTAAAATCCGCTACATCAACATTGCCCCCTTGATCGGCGAAGCCATGCGGCGGATCAGCGAAGAAAGCTCGGTCTCGGTGCTGTTCCATTAAGAGTGTGGGTTTAAAAATTTAGCTCAAGCCTAATGGCAATCGGCATTATCTCTCCATTCTACTGCCTTCATATTCACCGCTAATTTTCCGCTCGAATAGTACACCGTCTTTCTGCATCAACACGGAAGTCATTGCATCTGACAGTGTAAGTTTGATCGTATGGAGTTTTACTGGTTTGCGGCATCCAACAACGTTTGCAATCACATCAATCTCATATTCGCCTACGCCAAAACAATATCTTTTATCGTCTATAGAAATAAGGAAATGGTGATCAAACGTCACGCCTGTTCGGTCAACATATAGTCCACTTCCTGGAGACAGTTTTCCAACATCGCCATAACCCCAAAAGCTAAAGATGCATTCACGACCATCGTGCCGAACGACGACATACATGCCTTCCACGACCTGACCGCGTGTTGCAGTGCTGTAGAGCAACGTTCGGAAGAAAACCTTCGGAATTGATTTCGGAGCATCAAATCCGATGAACACAATAGTAGGTTTTGTCATTCGTAATCGTCCACGATCGATATACAAAAGCCAAAACGTGCCCAACGAAACAAGCAATGCTACAATCGATATGGTAATGCTGTAATAATCCATTTGTTGTTATAGTCTGAAACGTAATATCCGTAGATATCACGAATAGGCCCACCCCCTATTCCCGTTAAAATACTTTCATAGCATATTTTCTGAACAAACCCCGAAAAACACATAAAGCAAAGGTTAAGAATTGATCGTCTATGTCTAGGGTGGGCAAAATCCGCACGAGCCCCCTTAAATCAGGGGGATTTCCGGTGTAATTAGCGGTACAATCAGAGTTCCCCACGCTGTAAAGTTAGGGTAATCTGCGCCCGTTTAATGAATGGTCAAATGTCCGATGGCCATCTTATTATGAGAGTTTATGATTAGGTTATAGGAATTTACGGTATCCTGCCTTGGAGGGGTTTAAAATGACCACGTTGAAATTATCATCATGCGCCAAGTATCTTGGTGCGGCAGCCATGGCTCTTACGCTCGCGGCCCAGACGGCGGTGACCCCAGCCCAAGCAGCCAGTGCGCAAAAAGAACGCGCCCAGAAAACCGCAGAAATTCCGCGCTGCGCTCAAAAGATCGGCACCATCGCCATCGCCGAGCCCGAGCGGAATTGGTGGTCCGAATACCAACTCGGTTCACCGGAAGCCCTGTTGAAAGTGTTTGTCATGCGCTCCAACTGCTTCTCGCTGGTTGATCGCGGCAAGGGCTTGGCCATGACCCAGCAGGAACGCGCTTTGGCGTCGGACGGCGATCTCCGGGTCGGCTCCAACATCGGCAAAGGCCAGATGAAAGCGGCTGATTACGTGCTGGTACCGGACCTGGTGTCACAAAATTCAAACTCCGGCGGTAACGCCATCGGCGGGATCGTCGGTGGTTTCTTGGGCGGCGCAGTCGGCGGCCTGGTCGGCGGCATCAATATCAAGAAAAAGACGGCCGACGTGGTGTTGACCATTACCGATGTCCGGTCATCCGAACAGCTGGCCATCATGGAAGGTCATGCCAAAAAGTCCGACCTTGGTTGGGGCGCGGGCGGCGGCATCTTTGCCGGCGGGTTCCTCGGCGGCGCTGGTGCGTCAAGCTATGCCAATACCGAAATCGGTCAGGTTATCACCTTGGCCTACCTTGATGCCTATACTCAGCTGGTCGACCAAATGGGCGGCTTATCGGCCAATGCGGCGGCAGACGCTGTTCGCCAGGCCGTTACCATGACCAAAAACACCAATATGTATAGCGAGCCGACGACCCAATCCGAGGTCATTATGCCGCTTGAGCCGGGTAAGATGTTGTACCCGACCGGTGACAAAAAAGGCATGATGTGGGAAGTCGAAGACGAACTGGGCCACAAAGGCTGGGTTTCGTCGATCATGTTCGAATTGTCGCGATAATCTATTCCCTTAAAAGTCTAGGCAGCGGCGCGGTGTAATACCGCGCCGCTTGTTTTTCGCCGCCATTCGCGGTAAAAGCCCCAGTCTATCGTGATTCTGCCCCCTTGAGGTGGGACGCGAGGGAGGACGGCAAGATCCACCAAAATCCATTAGGATCAGCCGAATGCCCGAATAACCCTTTATGGATCAAGGAGATATCCATGTCTGACATTGCACTACTCAAAGCCGAACCCCGCGACCGCCTGGGCAAAGGGGCATCCCGCGCCGCCCGCCGCAGCAACCGTATTCCTGCCGTGATCTATGGCAACAACAAGGAACCACAATCGGTTTCGGTCGCTTTGAACGAACTCATCAAGGTCATCAAACGCGGCCATTTCCTGTCGCATTCCATCGATCTTGAGATCAACGGCAAAAAAGAACGCGTCCTGCCGCGCGACATTCAGTTGCATCCGGTCACCGATTGGCCGATTCATATCGATTTCTTGCGTTTGGCTGCCGACGCCAAAATCAACATCGCGATCCCGGTCAGCTTCATCAATCAAGAAGCAAGCCCAGGCTTGAAGACTGGCGGCGTTCTCAATATCGTTCGCCACGAAGTCGAATTCACCTGCCCGGCCAACAACATCCCGGAAGATATCGTGGTTGACCTGAGCGGCTACGAAATCGGCACTTCGGTCCATATCAGCGCTGTAAAACTGCCAAAGGGCGTGACCCCGGTCATCCAAGACCGTGACTTCACGATCGCCACCATTCAAGCCCCAAGCAGCTTGAAGTCGGAAGAAGGTGAAGCGGCAGCCGCTGCAGCGGAAGAAAAGAAAGCCTAAGTTCGGTGACCTGGTCCCCACCTATCGGATGGGGACTGTTCGAGGGCCAGATTTAGGGGCCAATTTGGGAGAAGCACCATGTTGCTGATCGTCGGATTGGGCAACCCAGGGCCAAAATACGCCAACAATCGTCATAATATTGGGTTCATGGCGGTGGACGAAATCGTCCGCCGCCATAACTTTGCGCCCTGGAAATCGCGCTTTTCCGGCATGATTTCCGAAGGTCGGGTCGGCACGCTTCGGGCCATTGCCTTGAAGCCGATGACCTATATGAATTTATCCGGCCAAAGCGTCGGAGAAGCTATGCGCTATTACAAGCTTGAGCCGAACGCCGTGGTCGTATTGCACGATGAGTTGGATGTTTTACCCGGACGCGTCAAAACCAAACGTGGCGGCGGGGCTGGCGGTCACAACGGCCTTAAAAGCATCGACGAGCATATTGGGCGCGATTATCTCCGGGTCCGGCTCGGCATCGGACACCCTGGGTCACGCGATCTCGTCACACAGTATGTGTTATCTGATTTTGCCAAGGTCGAATACGACTGGATCGACACCCTGTTGCCGGTTGTCTCCGACTTGGCACCGCTGTTAGGGGAAGGGGACGGTCAACCGTTCACCAGCGCCCTCGCCTTAAAATATCGTCCGCCGGAATTAAAAACGCCGGCTCCTTCGACCAACAACTAAGGACTGCACTATGGGTTTCAAATGCGGCATCGTCGGCCTGCCCAATGTTGGCAAATCGACCCTTTTTAACGCCCTTACCAATACGGCGGCGGCCGCTGCGGCGAATTATCCGTTTTGCACCATCGAACCCAATGTCGGTCAGGTGCCGGTGCCCGATCCACGTATCGACACCCTGGCGCAAATTGCCGGATCGGCGCAAATCATCCCGACGCAGTTGGGCTTTGTCGATATCGCCGGTTTGGTGCGTGGGGCGTCCAAGGGCGAAGGTCTCGGCAATCAGTTCTTGGCCAATATCCGCGAAGTGGATGCCATCATCCATGTGCTGCGCTGCTTTGAAGATGACGACATCACCCATGTCGACAACAAGGTCGATCCCCTGGCCGACGCGGAAACCGTTGAGACCGAATTGATGCTGGCCGATCTCGACAGCTTGGAACGCCGCCACGCCAATTTGTCGAAAAAAGCCAAGGGCGGCGATAAAGATGCGAAGCTTGTGGTCGGCCTGATCGACCAGGCGCTTGAGTTTTTACGCGACGGCAAACCGGCTCGGCTCGTGCAGCCTGCCAATCCTGACGAAATAAAGGCATTTCGCGAATTGCAATTGCTGACCGCGAAACCTGTGCTTTACGTCTGCAATGTTGATGAAGACGCCGCTGCAGACGGCAATGCATTGTCGGCCAAAGTGTTTGCCCGAGCCGCCGCCGAAGGCTCCGGCGCCGTCGTCATTTGCGCCGCCATCGAAGCCGAGATTGCCGGGCTCGACACCGCCGAGGAGAAAAGCGAGTTTCTCGCCGCCGTCGGTTTGTCCGAAACCGGCCTCGCCCGTGTCATCCGTGCCGGTTACGATTTGCTCGGCCTGATCACCTATTTCACGGTCGGGCCTAAGGAAGCCCGGGCCTGGACCATCACCAAAGGCACCAAGGCGCCTGGCGCGGCCGGTGTCATCCACAGTGATTTCGAACATGGTTTTATCCGTGCCGAAACCATCGCCTATGCCGATTATGTGACGCTTAAAGGCGAGCAAGGGGCGAAGGACAACGGGAAAATGCGGCTCGAAGGCAAAGAATATGTTGTCGCCGACGGCGACGTCATGCATTTTCGCTTCAACACTTAAGAATCAAGACGCAGTATTAAGGGAGGCAAATCCATGGCTTACGCATTCGAAGACGTTCGGGTCGGACAACATTTCGATTGCGGAACCTATACTGTGTCCCGCGAAGAAATTCTCGAGTTCGCCAATAAATACGATCCGCAGCCGTTCCACGTCGATGAAGCGGCAGCATCCAAGACCATGTATGGCGGCTTGATCGCCAGCGGCTGGCATACCTGCGCCATCACCATGCGGGTTATGTGCGACGGCTTTCTCAACGACGCCACCGGCATCGGTTCGCCCGGCATTGACGAAATACGGTTCTTTCGACCGGTCCGCCCGAACGACACCCTGAGCATTTCCTTTGATGTGATTGAGACCACTGCGTCGAAGTCAAAGCCCGACCGGGGTTCGATCAAACACAAGGTATTTGTGGAAAATCAAAACGGCGAAATGGTCATGACCATGGTCGCAATCACCATGATGCGTCGTCGCGAGTTGGCCGACTAAAGCTTGTCCACACCGAACGCCACATGACGGCGGATCGCCTGTGGGCTTTCGCCATAGACCCGCAGAAAAGCACGGCGCATACGGTCAGCCGTCGTAAAGCCGCTGTCTTTGGCCACATTTTCAAGTGATCCGCGGTTGGCTTCAATGGCGGCCCGCGCACGCTCCAAACGCAGTCGCTCAATGGCTTTGGCCGGAGAAACTCCGATCGACGCCGTAAAAGCTCGGGTAAATTGCCGCACACTCAAATGCGCGCGCTCGGCCAGGATCTCTACGTCCAAACGATCACTCAGATGTCCGCGCGCCCATGCCAACACCTCGTTAAAGCGGTTGTCCGTGCCGACATGATCCAACAAAGCGGAATGCTGCGACTGTGTACCGCGACGGCGATGATCAACCACTAAGATATGGGCAACCTGCTTGGCCACGGCGACACCATAATCCTGTTCGATCAAAGCCAGAGCCAAATCAATCCCTGCCGTCATCCCCGCCGAAGTCCAGACTTGTCCTGATTGCACATAAATGCTGTTAGCGTCCAATCGCACTGTCGGATAACGGCGCGCCAATTCGGGGGCTTCGAGCCAATGGGTGGCCGCCGTGCGGCCATTAAGCACCCCTGCCGCCGCCAATACAAAACTGCCGGTGCAGATACTGACCATGCGACAGCCCATGGCGGCCCGCTTGACGATGAAATCGATCAGATCTTCATAAAGCGCCGTGTTGCGGGCGCTAAAACCACCCGGAATCAGCACTGTGTCGCAACCGATACTGTTATCTATGGGCTGGGTATCGACCGCGACGCCGCCGCTGCTTTTAATCAAACCGCCATGGCGGGACAGCATTTCGACGGAATAGCCTGCGGCCCCGCAAAATTCCGCGGCCTCGAACGCCGCCAAAGGACCTGCAGCGTCCAGAAGCGCAAAACCTTCATAAACCACACAGCTAATTCGAATCACAATACGACCTATTATGCTGGAAATATGACCTTTAAGACATATTGTCCACTTGTTAGACTTGACCGTCAACTCACCACCGACGCCCGAGGGACTTATCCATGGTCAAGATCGTCTTTGTGCTTTATCCCAACTTCACGCAGTTGGACTTCACCGGCCCTTATGAAGTGCTATGCCGCATTCCGGATGCAGAGGTGCATGTCACCAGCCCCGATGGCGGCAATTTACGAACCGAACATGGCCTGACCTTCTGCGACACAGAAAAACTCGC
>JBBCIP010000117.1:0-5352 GCA_037189785.1 Alphaproteobacteria bacterium | reverse complement strand
CAATTCCAACAACCCTTGAGGACTTTCCTGCCCTTTCCGATAGAGCGCATAAACTTCGACTTCTGGATCGTGAATAATTTCTGTAAGCGCAGCGTCGTCCAACCGCAGACGACCAAACCATAGCCAATCGGCCCCCACATGCCGAAACAGATCCCGATACCAATTCAAAGCTGGCATCAACACCCGATCAAGCCGTAGATCGCCGCGATCCAGCCCTAAATCGTCCCGCGGCGGCAAGGTTCGCATTTCCAAATGCGTCACCATGGCCGCCAATTGACCCGGCTTTAAACCGATAAATTCACTCCGTGCTATGTCGCCCATGGAGCAGACTCCTTGTTTTTACATTCGCAGCATACGAAAAAGGACATTGTTCGCGAAGACCTTACCGCGTAACACTCAGTTTATGCTGAGCGCGCTTTTCAATATTTTAGCGCCCGCGTTCATTACCGTCGGCCTCGGCTTTGTATGGGTCAGGCTGAAATTGGATATGGACCCCGGGTTTATCTCGCGACTGGTGATCAATATCGGATCGCCGGCCTTGGCGTTTCATGGCCTGACCACCATGACCATCAGCAGCCATTTGTTCGCGACCATGGCGCTGGTTGCCGGGTTGACCCTGGTGGTCATGCTGGCGATCAATTTCGTCCTGCTTAAACTATTGAAAAAGCCGCTACAGGATTGGCTGCATCCGCTGACCTTCCCAAACTGGGGAAATCTGGGCCTGCCATTGTGTCTTTTTGCCTATGGCGACGAAGGATTGGCCTTGGCCATCGCTTTTTATGCCGTCGGCTCGACCGTACAACTGACCATCGGTGTTTTGATGGCGTCCGGCAGCATGAAACCCGCATTGTTGATGCGGATGCCCATGGTTTACGCCATCGGTGTCGCGTTATTGTTCATGCTGGCCGAGGCGCGGCCGCCGCAATGGCTCCTGAACACCACGGAACTGGTCGGTGGTTTTATGATCCCGATGATGCTGTTGGCGCTCGGCGCCTCCTTGGCGCAGCTCAAAGTCACCAATCTCAAGCAAACATTCGGGTTTGTAATCTACCGCTATCTCCTTGGGATTGGCGTCGTTTTAGGCTTAGGGCTGGCACTCGGTTTGGAAGGCCCGGCGCTCGGCGTCGCCGTCATCCAAGGGGCGATGCCGATTGCGGTCTTGAACTATCTGCTGGCGGCCCGGTTCGGGAAGAATGCAGATACCGTGGCCAGTCTGGTGTTCTTATCGACCGTCCTGTCGATGGCTGTGATCCCCGTGGTCCTAGCCATTCTGCTGGGTTAGGGCCTCGTCCGGGGTCAGGGTCGTCAGGCTGAGGGCATGGAGCCCGTCATCGAATTCAGCGCTCAACAGACCATAGACGCTGCGTTGGCGTTCGACTCGGGACTTTCCGATAAAGAGCGCAGACACCACCACCAGCTTGAAATGGCTCTCACCCGACGGATGATAGCCGCCATGCCCCTTATGTTTATGAGATTCATTGATAATTTCGAGATGGGTCGGAGCCAGTCCCTGTTCAATTTTATGTTTGATACGCTCGCTGACTGTCATAACCGGAACTCCGTTCTATACCCTGCGCCGTTTATCTTTATATGCTGTGCACTCTGCGCTTTTTATACGCTCTATGCTCTTCTCTGAGGCGTATAGACTGATTATATTCCGTTCCGCAAGAAAAGGATGTGGTGATTGTGAACCCTGAAACGGCCCGTAAATCTTTCCTCGACCTGAAATCCTATCGGTCCAATCCGCATGATCGCAGTTGCGATCACCCGAATTGTGGGGAATCCGGGCAGTTTCGTGCACCCAAAAGCCCGGATCGCTTGACCGATCACTATTGGTTTTGCCTTGATCATGTGCGTGCCTATAACGCCGCCTGGGACTATTTTAAGAACAAATCGACCTCGGATATCAGCCGATTCCAGCGCGATGTCGCCGGTTGGCACCGCCCGACCTGGAAATTGGGCAGCTTGGGCGGACATCGCCGCGATCCCAATCTGGTCGACCCCTTTGATATCATGAGCGGTATGGCCGCGCGCCCACAATCCCGGAATTTCAGTGACAGCAAAGACCAGCCCCTGACCCGCGAAGACCGCGACGCGCTAGACGTGTTGGAGCTTGATGGGATGGCCACAAAAGAAGACATCAAAAAGGCATACAAGGCGCTCGTGAAACGCTATCATCCGGACGCCTGCGGTGGCGATCGGACAAGCGAAGACAAATTCCGTGCGCTGACGGCAGCTTACCAGCATTTGGCCTCAGCCTGGCGTTAACCCAGGCAACAGCTGAATAGACGACCGAAACGGCCTTGCGGGCGACCGCTCTGTGGCCAAGACGAAGTGGATTGATGCGCGTGACGACCCCGGAAAAGACAAAAGTTTTACTGCCCGATCAAACAATATCGGTTCGTGATACCTTTGGCATCGACAGCAATATGACCGTCAACGGTTTTGCTGACCGCAGCGAACATGTACCGGAAATCGATCCGACCTATGTGTTCGATCACGACACCACGCTTGCCATTCTTGCCGGGTTTCAATTCAATCGCCGCGTCATGATCCAAGGCTATCACGGCACCGGAAAATCAACCCATATCGAACAAGTGGCCGCGCGGTTGAACTGGCCCTGCATCCGCGTCAATCTGGACAGCCATATCAGCCGGATCGATTTGGTCGGTAAGGACGCCATCGTGTTAAAGGATGGTCAGCAAATCACCGAATTCCGTGAAGGCATTTTGCCATGGGCGCTTCAACACCCAACCGCTTTGGTATTCGATGAATACGATGCCGGTCGTCCCGATGTGATGTTCGTGATTCAACGCGTGCTCGAAGTCGAAGGCAAATTGACCTTGCTCGATCAAAATCGGGTCATTCGTCCGCACCCGGCGTTCCGGTTGTTTGCAACCGCCAACACCGTCGGCTTGGGCGACACCAGCGGCCTTTACCACGGCACGCAGCAAATCAACCAAGGACAAATGGACCGTTGGAACATCGTCACGACTTTGAACTATCTGCCGCATGCGCAGGAAGAAGCCATCGTCTTGGCTAAAATGACGACCTATGACAGTGACAAGGGCCGCGACACCATTCGCAATATGGTGCGCCTTGCCGATCTGACCCGAAACGCGTTTATCAACGGCGATATCTCGACCGTCATGTCACCGCGGACCGTCATCACCTGGGCCCAGAATGCTGAAATTTTTGGCGGCGATTTAGGTTTTGCGTTCCGCGTTACGTTCTTGAACAAATGCGATGAGCTCGAACGTCCCTTAGTTGCTGAATATTATCAGCGCTGTTTCGGTGAAGATTTGCCGGATGCCGCGGTGAAGAAAACCGTTCTTGCAGCTCAGTAAAGTTCGATATCGTGAAATCTCGCGGCAACCCCACAGATCCGTTCAAGATTGCGGTGACATCCGCGTTACGGGCAATTGCGCGTGACGGATCGATTGACGTGCAATTTGGGGCCGAACGTTCCGATCCGACGGCGCCTGTGGCCCGCTTGCCGTTGCCGTCACGCGATTTAACGACAACGGAAGTCGCAGAAATTCGTGGTGCCGCCGATGCCTTCGCGTTGCGGCGGCGCTATCACAACAAAGATGTCCATACGAGCTTCCGGCCGCGCGGTGAAATGGCCGCCGCCGTCTATGATGCGCTTGAACAGGCCCGCGTCGACGCCCTGGGCAGTCGTGAAATGAAAGGCTGCAGTCAAAATCTCGATGCCGCCCTTGAAAAAAACTTAAGCCGCTACATTCCGAAAGCGGCAGCATCTCCTGATGAAGCCGACTTGCCGTTGATTTTATCGTTGTTGGCGCGTGAACGCATGACCGGGAAACTGGCCCCCGTCAATGCCCGCCCCGCCGTCGATGCCTTGCGGCCGTGGATCGAAAACAAAGCGCTTGATGATTTCGATGCCCTGGATCCGCTGTTGGATGATCAGCAAGCCTATGCCCGCGCGATCCGCACGCTCATCGCCGATCTAGACTTGGCCGATGATCTAACGCCGGAGGAGCTCGAACCGGAAGACAGCGCCCCGGACGGCGAAGACGAGGAAGAACAAGACAGCGAAGGTGAAGGCGAAAGCGGATCTGAAGGCGACGGCATGAGCGAATTGCCCGCCGATTTGAGCGAACACGCCGGTGATGAAACGGGCGAACAATCCGTCGATATGATGGCGGAAGACATGGAAGCGTCCGGACAAGGCGAAGAAGATGCCAGCGGTTCGACACCATGGCGTCCGAACAGCGACGCACCACGTCTACCCGATGCCTATCGCGCCTTCACGTCCACATTCGATGAAGTGGTTGAAGCCACCGCGCTTTGCGATGACGACGAGCTCGAACGGCTGCGGCGCGCGCTCGATCAACAATTATCGCCGTTGCAGGGAGCCGTGGCCAAACTCGCCAATCGTCTGCAACGCATGTTGATGGCGCAGCAAACCCGCAGTTGGAACTTCGATCAGGAAGAAGGCATTCTGGACCCGGCCCGGTTACCGCGGATCATCACCGATCCGATGCATCCATTGTCGTTCAAGGTTGAAAGCGACACCCGGTTCCGTGACACGGTGGTGACGCTGTTGATCGACAATTCCGGCTCCATGCGCGGGCGACCGATCACCATCGCCGCCATATCCGCTGATATTTTGGCCCGTACGCTCGAACGCTGTGGCGTTAAGTGCGAGATCCTTGGCTTCACCACCCGCGCCTGGAAAGGCGGACAATCCCGGGAACGCTGGATCGAAGCCGGCAAGCCGGTCAATCCCGGTCGACTGAATGATCTGCGGCACATCATCTACAAGACCGCTGACGCGCCCTGGCGGCGGGCCCGCAACAACTTGGGGCTGATGCTGCGCGAAGGTCTGCTGAAGGAAAACATCGATGGCGAGGCCCTGTTATGGGCTCATAACCGGATCGTCAATCGGCCGGAAGATCGTCGTATCCTGATGGTGATTTCGGATGGCGCCCCGGTCGACGACAGCACCTTGTCGGCCAATCCCGGCAATTACTTGGAACGCCACCTACGAGACGTGATCGAATGGATCGAAACGCGGTCCCCGGTCGAATTGATCGCTATCGGCATCGGCCATGATGTCACCCGCTATTATAGCCGCGCCGTCACCATTATGGATGCGGACCAATTGGGCGGTGCCATGACCGATCAGCTGGCATCCTTGTTCGATGACAAACCGCAACGACGCTCTGCAGGCCGCGGTGGGTCTAATCCCCACGCAAATCCGGGTTATGGCCCACAACAGAGCCGCCGCTTCGGACGCGGATAAGACCCCACGCGCGGCCTCAATCCGACCTGACCACATTCTCGACATGTTGTTCTGAAACCCTCGCACCCCTCTTGAGGGGTCGT
>JBBCIP010000116.1:0-4020 GCA_037189785.1 Alphaproteobacteria bacterium | reverse complement strand
CCATAAAAGATCCCGGGAATAAATATGACTGACGCGGTTCGTCCCATTGTGCGCACCCTTGATCAAGACGAGGGCGATACCGAGTATCGCAGCCTGCCCAATAATCTCGAGGCGGAACAAGCACTCCTGGGCGCGATCCTGGTCAACAACGACGCCATGGGCAAGGTTCAGGACTTTCTCCAGCCGCCCCATTTTTTCGAGCCGGTGCATGGCCGGATCTATGAAGCCTCCCTCCGTCTGATCGAGCGCGGCCAATTGGCGACCCCGGTCACCCTGAAACCGTTCTTTGAACGGGACGCGGCCCTGACCGAGGTTGGCGGCGCCGGTTATCTGGCGCGGCTCGCGGGCGCGGCCATCACCATTCTGAATGCCGAGGATTATGGTCGCCTTGTCTATGATCTGGCGCTCCGCCGCGAGCTTATCAGCATCGGCGAGGAAGTCGTTCTAACCGCTTACGATTCGCCGATCGACACCCCGGCTGCCGTGCAAATCGAGACGACCGAACAAAAGCTGTTCGAGCTGGCCGAGCGCGGTCAGCAGGATGGTGGTTTCAAAACCTTTTCGCGGAGCGTCACCGATGCCGTTGCGGTCATCGAGGCCGCGTATAAGCGTGACGGCAAGCTATCCGGCGTCACCACCGGCTTCCGCGCCATCAACGAAAAGATCGGCGGCCTGCACCCATCCGACTTGGTGATCTTGGCTGGTCGTCCGGCCATGGGGAAAACGGCGCTGGCCACCAATATCGGCTTCAATGCTGCGCTCGCCTACCAGCGCAGCCTCGAGGACGGTATGAACCCAAAAGAATCCGAAGGCGCCGCCGTCGGGTTCTTTTCCTTGGAAATGTCGGCGGAGCAGCTCGCTACCCGTATTCTGGCCGAGCAATCACGCATTCCGTCCGAAAACCTGCGGCGCGGCCAATTGACCAAGGAGCAATTCCGCGATCTGGCCGATGCCGCCCAGCGGCTCGAAAAGCTGCCGTTCTTCATCGACGACACGCCGCAGCTCAGCATCGCCGCCTTGCGCACCCGGGCGCGCCGCCTAAAACGGCAACATAACCTCGGGCTCGTCATCGTCGATTACCTACAGCTTTTGCGCGGCACCGGTACTGGGGGCCGTGGGCCCGAAAATCGGGTTCAGGAAGTGTCGGAAATTACCCGTGGCCTCAAAGGCTTGGCGAAAGAACTTCATATTCCGGTTATAGCCCTGTCGCAGTTGAGCCGGACTGTCGAGCAGCGCGAAGACAAGCGCCCGCAATTGGCCGACTTGCGGGAATCCGGCTCGATCGAGCAAGACGCCGATATGGTGACCTTCGTGTTCCGGGAGGAGTACTATCACCAGATGAAGGAACCGACCATGGGCACGCCCGACCATCAAGAATGGCAAGCCAAGGGCGAAACCCTGCATGGTCTGGCCGAGTTCATCATCGGGAAGCAACGGCATGGCCCGACCGGCACCGTGCGTTTGTTCTTCGAGCGCGAAACCACCCGCTTCTCCGACCTCGCCGACGACAAATATCTGCCGGAGCAGTTCTAGTGAGCGATAACCGGCCCGCATCAGCTGGCGCATCAGCTAAGGCCACGTTGACGATTGATCTGGCGGCTATCCGACAAAACTATCACCACTTCGCGCGACGTGCCGCCGGGGCGGTCTGTGCCGCCGCCGTCAAGGCCGACGCCTATGGCCTTGGTATCGACCGTGTGGCCCCGGCCCTGGCCGCAGGCGGCTGCACCACGTTTTTTGTCGCCCATACGGCGGAAGGCATCGCGCTCCGCCGTATGGTACCGGATGCGACGATTTATGTCCTCCATGGTCTTGCCAATGGCCCGACCACACCGTTTCTGGAACACGACTTACAGCCGGTTTTAAACAGCCTGGCCGAGATTGAGCAGTGGTCATCCCTACCCCAAGCGTCACGTTGCCCTGCGGCTATTCATGTCGATACCGGCATGAACCGCTTAGGCCTGAGCCATGACGAGGCTGAAACCCTGCTTGCAAAGACACTTGCCAGGCCCGGCATCGTCCGCTTCCCGATCGCGTTACTGATGAGCCATCTAGCCTGCGCCGATGACCGCGATCACCCCATGAACGCCCAGCAATTGGCTAGCTTTAAAACGCTTGGGGAGCGGTTCAGGCAAGCGTTCAAGCAACCTGATTTACCGCTCAGCCTCGCCAATTCGGCCGCGACCTTGCTGGACCCGGCCTATCACTTCGATCTGGTGCGGCCGGGAATCGGCCTTTACGGTGGCAATCCATTCAGCGGCCCATCGAACCCGATGGCTCCGGTGATCAAGCTCCAAGGCGCAATCTTACAGGTTCGCACCGTAACCCCACCGGATACGGTCGGATATGGGGCCGCCTATGGCTCCAATCGCCCCTGTCGCATCGCGACCTTGGATGTCGGCTATGCCGATGGCTTTTTGCGGGCCCTGGGCCAAGGCCGCCTGCAAGCCGATCTGGATGGCATACGGGTGCCTATTGTCGGGCGCATATCGATGGATTTGATGGCCGTCGATGTGACCGACGCCCCTGCAACCGCAGCGAAACCCGGGAAACTTATCACCTTGCTCGGTGACGCCGTGACGCTCGATCAGGCTTCGGAAGTCTCGGGCTTGAGCGCTTATGAGTTGCTTACTCAACTCGGCCCCCGCTATAACCGTGTCTACGTTGGGTAACGGTATGCAACGGAACACATATGCAACACGATACTTATGCAGCACGATACTTATACAACGGGATATAATCGTTTGAATTTCCTCGCAGTCATCGGACGGATCGTGATGGAGTTTCTGGCCGCCGCTGGGCGGCTCGGGATCTTTGCCGGAACCGCCATCGGTCATGCCTTCAGGCCGCCCTACTACTTCCGCCACATCGGCGCGCAAATGCTGAACATCGGTTATTATTCCTTGCCCGTGGTCGGGTTGACGGCGTTGTTCACCGGCGCCGTGCTGGCCTTGCAGATCTACGAAGGCGGATCGCGGTTTAATGCCGAAAGCGCTGTGGCGGGGATCGTCGTCATCGGCTTTGTGCGGGAACTCGGGCCCGTTTTGGGCGGCTTGATGGTCGCCGGTCGTGTCAGCGCCGCCATGGCCGCCGAGCTCGGCACCATGCGGGTGACCGAACAGATCGACGCGTTGTCGACGTTATCGACCGATCCTTACAAATATCTGATCGCCCCACGCATCATCGCCGCGACCTTGATGATGCCGTGCCTGGTGCTGATCGCCGATATCATTGGGGTCGCCGGTGGCTTTCTGTTGGCGACCGATAAGCTCGGGTTCAACGCCGGGACCTACCTTCATACCACGATCGAATTTTTGGAAACCAACGACGTCGTCTCCGGCCTCGTGAAGGCCTGTGTGTTCGGCTTCATCATTGCATTGATGGGCTGCTATCACGGCTTCAACAGCCGTGGCGGGGCCGAGGGTGTCGGAAAATCGACCACCGACGCCGTGGTATCGGCCTCGATCCTGATCCTGTTCGCCAATTACATTGTAACCGAATTGTTTTTTGCAACGTCATGACAGAACCCGCAAAAATTTCCATACGCGATGTCTCCAAGCGGTTCGGCCCGAAAGTGGTGCTGGATGGCGTCACTGTGGATGTGGCCAAGGGCGAAAGCCTGGTTATCATCGGCGGCTCGGGCTCGGGCAAATCCGTGCTGCTGAAATGTATCCTTGGGATCCTGCGCCCCGAACAGGGCAGCATCAAGCTTGACGGCACCGAAATCACCGATTTGAAAGGCGCCGATCTGCGCGCCGAATTGCGCAAAATCGGGATGCTGTTCCAGGGTGCTGCGCTGTTCGATAGCTTACCGGTTTGGGAAAACGTCACGTTCGGCTTACTGGCCGAGAAGAAACTCAACCGCAACGACGCCAAAGATTTTGCCGTCGAGGTTTTGAGCCGGGTCGGGCTTGCCGCCGATGTCGCGCTGTTACGCCCGGCTGAGCTTTCGGGCGGGATGCAAAAGCGGGTCGGTTTGGCCCGCGCCATTGCCTCAAGCCCCGAGATTATCTTTTTTGA
>JBBCIP010000115.1:0-2251 GCA_037189785.1 Alphaproteobacteria bacterium | reverse complement strand
CCTTGCCAAACGCTTCCCGTTTGAGGAGGAACATCGGACCTTTTCAGGGGCCAAGGTCGGCCTCTTGGCCCATGAACCGGTTGGGGTTGTGGGCGCCATCATTCCATGGAACGGCCCGATATCATTGATCGCTTTTAAACTTGCGCCGGCGTTGTTGGCTGGATGTACGGTGGTGATCAAATCATCACCAGAAGCGCCGGGTCATGGCCTGCTTATGGCGGAGATTGCAGAAGAAATCGGTCTGCCGCCTGGCGTCGTCAATGTCGTCACCGCGGATCGCGAAGCGTCCGAGGCTTTAGTCCGTAACCCCGGTGTTGATAAGATATCTTTTACCGGATCAAGTGCCGCTGGAAAAACCATCGCCTCCATACTGGGCGCGCGGATGGCACGCTATACGTTGGAGCTTGGCGGGAAATCCGCAGCCATTATCATGGATGACTATGACATTGAAACGGCAGCAAAGACCATTGCTGCCAGTGCTCCCGATATGTCTGGTCAAGTCTGTGCGTCCTTGACCAGAGTGGTGGTGACCAAAGGTCGCCATGATAAAATGTTGGATGCATTAAGTGCCGAATTTGCCAAGACCAAGGTCGGCGATCCTTTCGATCCTGCGACACAAATGGGACCGTTGGCGACGCTTCGCCAGCGCGATCGTGTGGAATCATATATAGAAAAAGGACGCAGTAGTGGTTTCACCCTGGGCACCGGCGGCGGCCGCCCGGCCCATCTGAATAAAGGCTATTATATCGAGCCGACGGTGTTCGGGAACGTCGATAATAAATCTGTGTTGGCGCAAGAGGAAATTTTCGGCCCGGTGCTTTGTGTCATTCCGGCTGAAAACGAACAGCATGCGGTTGAACTCGCCAATGACAGCGTGTTCGGTTTGAACGGGTCTGTATTCACCAATGATACGGAACGTGCCTATACCGTGGCACGCCAAGTGCGCAGCGGCACGTTTGGTCATAATGCGGTCCGCATGGATTTCAGTATTGCTTTTGGCGGCTTTAAAGAGTCAGGCGTCGGCCGCGAAGGCGGTATAGAAGGCTTACGCCCCTATCTTGAAAGCAAGACGATTTTGTTGGATGGTATGCCTCTCCATCGTCAACCGCCACAAGAGTAATGGATAAAAGGTTTAAACGACCATGCGCACAAGATTTACGGAATTAGTAGGCATTCAATATCCTATTGTCCAGGGGGGCATGCAATGGGTTGGCCGCGCCGAGCTGGCGGCCGCTGTTTCCAACGCTGGTGGATTGGGCATATTAACGGCGTTAACACAACCGACGCCTGATGATCTCAGACGCGAAATCGACCGCTGCCGCAGTATGACCGATAAACCGTTTGGTGTTAACCTCACGATCTTGCCGACAGTGACGCCGCCACCTTATGCCGACTATCGTCGCGCCATTATCGACTCCGGCATCAAAATCGTTGAAACAGCTGGGTCAAAGCCACAAGAACATGTGGAAGATTTCAAATCTCACGGCATGATCGTGGTCCATAAATGTACATCCGTGCGTCATGCCTTATCGGCCGAACGTTTGGGCGTCGATGCGATTTCCATTGATGGATTTGAATGTGCCGGACACCCAGGCGAAGATGATGTGTCTGGATTGGTGCTTATACCTGCGGCGGCTGACAAGGTGAAAATACCCATGATCGCCAGCGGCGGCATGGGGGATGGACGCAGCTTAGCGGCAGCATTGGCGCTCGGCGCCGAAGGGATCAATATGGGAACGCGCTTTTGCGCGACCAAGGAAGCGCCCATTCATGATGCCATCAAGCAATTCCTTGTTGCCAATGATGAACGCGCCACAGACTTGATCTTCCGCAAATTTCGCAATACGGCGCGTGTGGCGCGCAATGACATTTCGCAATCAGTCAATCAAATATCGGCTGGTGCCGATGCGGAGTTTGGCGACATTGCCCACCTTGTGCGCGGCGCGCGCGGGCGCGAGGCGTTGGAGACGGGCGATGTCAACGCGGGTCTGATTTGGGCCGGTCAGGTGCAGGGCTTGATTTACGATATCCCAAGCTGCAAAGAGCTGATTGATCGGATTATTGCGGAAGCCACTCAGATTATTGCAAAGCGGCTTCAGGCCTTTATTTCTGTATAAAACACCAATACCCTGGCTTTTAGAAAAGGCCAGGGTATGCGCCGCCGTCGATGATAATATTCTGGCCGGTCATAAATCCCATTTGATTAGACGCGAGCATCGCCACCAAATCTCCAACTTCTTTGGGGTCGGCG
>JBBCIP010000114.1:0-23608 GCA_037189785.1 Alphaproteobacteria bacterium | reverse complement strand
CGGTTCCAGCTGGAAATACGGCCGATGTTGATGCCGCCGTCGCGGCGGCGCGGCGGGCGTTCGAAGGCAGTTGGGCGGCATGCCGTCCGGTCCAACGAGAACGTTTGTTGCTGAAGTTGGCTGATTTGCTGGAACGGCATGCCGACGAGTTTGCTGAGCTTGAAACCCTTGATAACGGTAAGCTTTTGATGATGGCGCGGCATGGCGATTTGAATATTGCCATTGACTCTTTGCGCTACATGGCTGGTTGGGCCACCAAAATCGAAGGGACGACTATTTCGCCATCGTTTGCCTATGTGCCTGATATTCGCTTTTCATCGCAAACGGTTAGAGAGCCGGTCGGGGTTATCGGGCAAATTATTCCGTGGAATTTCCCGTTGGTCATGGCTATATGGAAGATTGCGCCGGCGCTGGCCGCTGGTTGCACCGTGGTGTTAAAACCGGCTGAAGACACGCCGTTAACGGCTTTACGCTTGGGCCAGTTGATTTGCGAGGCCGGGTTCCCCGATGGTGTTGTGAATATCATCACCGGTGACTCTGAGCCGGGGCAGGCGCTGGTCGATCATCCTGATGTCGATAAAATTGCCTTTACCGGATCGACGGAGGTTGGGCAAATCATCCAACAAAGATCCGCAAAAACAATGAAGCGCGTGTCTTTGGAGCTTGGCGGTAAATCGCCGGTCATTATTCTGAAAGATGCCGATATCAATATGGCCGTGCAAGGTGCGGCACAAGCCGTGTTTTTTAATCATGGTCAAGTGTGTACGGCAGGGTCGCGGCTGTATGTCGAACGGCCCATTTACGATGCGGTGATCGACGGTTTGGCCGCTGTTGCCGATAGCTTCAAATTAGGATCCGGTTTCGATCAGAATACGCAAATGGGTCCGCTGATTTCAGCCAAGCATCGCAGTCGCGTTCAGCATTATCTCGATATCGGCCAAAAAGAAGGGGGGCGATTGGTTGCTGGCGGTGCTGCCGTCGATGGCCCTGGATATTTCTTCAAGCCAGCCGTTTTCGCGGATATGAGCCCAAACATGACGATCATCCGCGAAGAAATTTTTGGTCCGGTTGTTGCGGCGACGGCGTTTGATGATCCGACTGATGTGCCGCGTTTGGCCAATGCCAGTAACTATGGTTTGGGCGCGAGCGTTTGGACCAATAATCTGACGTTGGCCAATCGGATCGTACCGAAGTTGAAAGCTGGAACGGTATGGGTCAACTGCCACAATTTATTAGATCCGGCAGTGCCGTTCGGTGGTTACAAAATGTCCGGCTATGGCCGCGAATTGGGCAGGGCGGCTGTCGACCTTTATACGGAATCCAAATCCATAACAGTGGCTTTGGCATAACAGTAATTGACCGGCTGACGATAAGATTTGTGTAAGGTGTAAAAGGTAAGAGATACGAAAACACGGTTTCATTCAGGAGGAAATTCATCATGGTAAGATCGCAAACGATAAAAATATATCGGCGTTTCTTGAATATTTCGACCGTAGCAGGCGTTACGGCGGTAGGGTTGAGCGGGTTTGTTACGGCAGCCCAGGCGCAGGAAAGCGCAGGTAGCTTTGCGCTGGAAGAAATTACGGTAACGGCGCGGAAGCAAACAGAAAATATCCAAACCACGCCGATTTCCATCACGGCGTTCACGGCGGAGCGTTTGGACGCTCAAGGCATCACCCAGATCAGCCGCATACAAGATTTCACGCCGAATCTTACGTTTGCAAACATTCCATCAAATAGCGGTGTAGCCTCAAACGCTGCGGTCTATATTCGTGGTATCGGTCAGAATGATTTTGCGCCTACTGTTGAACCTGGTGTTGGCATTTATGTTGATGGTGTTTATCTCGGCCGCTCGGTCGGCAGTGTGTTCGACCTGATCGATGTATCATCGGTGGAAGTATTGCGCGGCCCGCAAGGCACGCTGTTTGGCCGCAACACCATTGGTGGCGCTGTCAATATCACAACCATTCAGCCGGATGAAAATTTCGTGGCCAAGGGTGATGTGAAATACGGCACCGACAACCGCATTAATGTCCGTGGTTTGGTCAGCGGCGCATTGACCGATGGTCTTTATGCCAAGGTGGTTGGTGGTTATTTCTCCCAAGACGGCTATGTGGATGCGCCTGCACAAGGCCATAAACTTGGTAACCAAGATACCAAAATGGTGCGCGGTACGTTGCGGTACGCCCCGAGCGATAGCCCGCTCGAAATCAGTTTATCCGCCGACTATTCGCGCGATAAAAGCCACGGTGCACCTATTACAGTAACAGGCATTGACCCCAATGAAGGAGGAAGCTTCGTTACCCTTAATAACTTCATCGCTATGGGGTTTGGTAATCCCGGAGATTGTTACACCCCGGCCAATGCGACAAATACGGCTTGTTATAATAGTCGTCTATTTAGTGATGATACGAATTATGGAACCGGCCCGACTTTTTCGGAGCTTGAACTCTGGTCAACATCTTTGACTATATCTTGGGATATCACTGATGCAGTTGAAGCCAAGTCGATCACGGCTTATCGTCGCATCGACGGTAGTTTTGCTCAAGATCGTGATGGGTCCAACCTGCCGATCAATCACGTGGCGGATACCTTTGTTCAAAAACAATTTAGTCAGGAGTTTCAACTGGTCGGTCGCGCTTTTGATGACCGCCTGAATTGGCTCACCGGTCTTTATTACTTCAAGGAAAAGGGCGAGAACATCAACCAAATCGACTTCCTGGTGGTGTCGGCTCAATCTGGCGGTTACTTTAATTATAAAAACTGGGCGGCATTCGCCCAGCTTGGATTCAAGGTTACTGATCAGCTGACCTTAACCGGGGGTATCCGGTATACGGAAGATCGCAAAGATTACCTGCCCGACCAGTTCGTGAAATGGACGCTGTTGCCATTCCTAGACCTGCCTGTGGGAACGCGCATTGTGCCGTATGAAACTGTCGAGTCCGATGTCAACAAATGGACTCCGATGGTCAACCTGTCGTTCCAAGCGACAGATGATTTCATGGTTTATGCGACCTATTCTGAAGGTTTCAAGGGTGGCGGGTATACACAACGCATTTTCCCACCGGAAGCAAGCTTGCCGAGCTTCCAGCCTGAGACCGTGACATCATACGAAGCCGGTTTTAAATTCCTGGGATTTGATAATCGCCTGCGCTTCAACGGCGCTGTGTTCTATACTGATTACGATGACATGCAGCTTCTTGTCGCGGATGCGACACGGGTCGGACCGTTTATCACCAATGCCGGGAAAGCCCGTATTCAAGGTTTTGAATTGGAAGGGAACTTAATTCCTGCCGAAGGTTGGCGTTTGAACGCAGCGGTCGGGATGACCGATGCCAAGTTCAAAGAGTTGGCCGCCAATGTCCAAGGTCTGACGCTAGATTCAAAACTGGTTTACGTGTCTAAGTGGACCGTCAGTGCCTCGGTTGAGAAAGAAATTTATTTGGCCGATAACGGTGTATTGACACCACGCTTTGATTGGTCGTACCGCTCCGGTTTCTTCACCAATGCCAATGGGATCAATGATCCACGCTTGTATCAACCGGGATACCACATTTTGAACGGTAGCCTGCGTTGGGCCAGTGCTGACGATCACTATTCGATCACGGTCGGTGTTGATAATATTACCAACGAAAAATACAAAATCTTTGGGGATTATCAGCCGTCGTTCGGCTTCTACATGGAAGGCTTGGATCGTGGCCGTCAATACTATGTAAGGGCTGCATTCTCGTACTAATGTTGTCATAGATGGGGTGATCCCATGAAAACGCCACTGTTATCGCGACGTCATATGCTTGCTGGCTTTGTGCTGGCAAGCAGCACTTCGCTTCTTGGACTATGGAGCGGTACGGCCAAGGCCGCTTTGGCTTACGCGCAACCGACACGCTTGCAAACCTTGACGGCGCTTATGCGCGATGCGTTCCCGCATGATGCCTTGTCACCTGCTTTTTATGAATCGATCGCTAAAACGTACATGCGTGAACTGGAAAAATCGTCACAAGCTTTGGCGGAACTTGATCGCGGTTTTGCTCTACTGGATGGTTCCTTGATCGCACCTTTTGCAGAACTACCCATGCCGGTGCGGCGTTCACTGATCGCCCGTTACGATCAAGAACCTTTTTTTAAAGCAGTGTTGTGGCGGGGTTCGGAATTGATTTACCGAAATCCCGATGTCTGGAAAGTTTTGGGATACGGCGGATCATCCATAGAAGATGGTGGATATCTGGAACGTGGCTTTGATGACATCGCCTGGCTTCCTGTAAAGTAAGGACGATCATGACGACATTTTCTTTGGATGATTCATCGGTTTTTGTGGTCATCGGATCAGGCGCCAGTGGCGGCACACTAGCCAATGAATTGGCGCAACGGGGCCACAAGGTCGTGTGTCTTGAAGCCGGTCGAAGACTTGATTTTTCGGATATCGTCAATGACGAAGCCGTGATGTTCGAAAAAATGACTTGGTTGGATCGCCGGATCGCGACCGGTAAACCTGATCCAAATTTTCCGGTGTGGAATTGTAAAACGGTCGGCGGGACGACCATGCATTGGACAGCGGCTTGTCCACGACTAGAGCCGCATGAAATGCGGGCATTGTCGACATACGGCCCGATGGCAGACACAACCTTGGTCGATTGGCCGATCTCGTACGAAGAAATCGAACCCTGGTATGACGCTGCCGAAAAACGCATGGGCGTAACCGGGCGGCAGGATATGCCGTTTTTGCCGCCAGGCAATAACTTCAAAGTGCTTGAAGCGGGCGGTCGGCTTTGTGGGTATAAAGAAATTGACACCCATAATATGGCGATCAATTCCAAAGATTACGATGATCGTCCATCCTGTCATCAGTTGGGATTTTGTACGTCTGGCTGTGCCATCGGCGCCAAGTGGTCAACACTGTATACGGAAATTCCACGTGCCGAAGCCACCGGTCGGTTTGAATTGCGCACAGAAGCCATGGTCACGCATATCACGCTTGGCAATAATGGTCGGGTCGAAAGTGTTAGTTACTGGCAGAACGGTCGCACCCATGTGCAAAAAGTCCGGGCCGTATCTGTGGCCGGAAATGTGGTTGAGACCACACGGTTACTTCTGAACAACACCAGCACGCGTTTCCCGGATGGCTTGGCCAATACTTCGGGTTTGGTTGGGCGGAATTACATGCGCCATTTTACCGTTCAGGTCATGGGTGTGATGCCGGGTGAAGTGCATTTCTATAAACAGACACATCTTGCCGGTGTTATTCGGGACGAACGCTATCACAAACCAGAACGGGGATTTGTCGGCGGCTTTTTGATGAATACCGTGCCGTTTACCCCGGAAATTCTTGCGAAAAATATGTTGATTGGTGGCTGGGGCAGGGATTTGACCAAAATTCTTGATAACTATAAACGCTTGGCCGGTATGTTGCTGATCGGCGAAGACCCACCACAGTTGTCCAACCGTATTACATTGCATCCGACTGAACGGGATGGTTACGGCCTGCCGGTCCCGGTCATTCATTATGAAGATCACCCCAACACCATCGCCATGAAAACTTATGCCTGGTCGCGGGGGCGGAAAATCTATGAAGCGCTTGGTGCCGAACAAGTCATCGAAATGGGTGATTACATTCCGGCCACCCATAATATGGGAACGGCCCGAATGGGGACAAATGCCAAAGAAAGCGTGTGCGATATTTATGGCCGCACGCACGATGTGGATAATCTCTATATCTCGGACGGCAGCTTGTTCCCAACCTCGGGCTGCCCCAACCCAACATTGACGATTGTTGCGTTAACATTGCGACAAGCTGAACATATCGACCACCGGTTGAAGGCCGGGAAGCTTTAATACAATCCGATTTCTTAGCGCACTGAGGGGGATGTGGTGATGGTACCGCATCTCCTTTTTTGTTGACTGTATTTTTACCCGTACAGTTGCCATCGTCCAAAACCCCGGTTGAACACGGTAGGAGCGATGCCATTGTCCATAGTCACCTTGGTAGAACGATTTGAAGTCCCTGCGGACGCAGTATGGGAGTATATTTGTTGGCATGGTGTGGCCAAACTTGGTCAGTATTCGGGCGAATTCTTTGAAAAGATCGAATTTCAGGGTGATATTGCCAAGCCGGGCGTGACCAAAACAATTTATCCCCTAGAAGGCCCGCCGATCCATGAGCGGATGGAGTCCTTAAATACCGCAGAATATACGTATCGCTATGTCTTGACCGATGTCGGGCCATTGCCGGTAACGGACTATCATGGCTATGTGCGGATCACCCCGGCGGGGCCGAATGCCTGCTTTGTGAAAATAGAATGTGCCTGTACGCCGGTCGCTGTCACTGAGGCGGAATGGGAAACCATGTGGTTGACCATGGAGCGTCAATTGCTGGCCGAAGTGCGAAGGTTGGTCGAGAAGACATAGCTATAAAATATTAGGGCATTTTTAAAGTCCCTTTACCATGGCCATGGTAAATCCGTTGCATGGCCATAATCGACACTCAATCCAGTAATTCAGCTTATGAACGGAGCGCCCGTCGTGATATCCGGATTTGGGGGCTATTTTTGGTGGGGATATGCTTTTTTTGGGCTGGCAGTGTCCTGAATCCCGCTGAAAATTGTAACAGTCAGGGGGAGTGCGCCCCATGGCTTGTTCCCATTGCGCAATGGATGGGAGCGGCGTTTGCCTTGGCGGGTGCGGGCGCATTGGCTGCCAACCCGCGACGGGGCAGCAAAATCGATGTCCTGACCGGTGAGCTGGTATGGTGGCAAAATCGGATTGGCCCCAAGTCGGGTGATGGCGGGCGAATTCATCCTCTTAATATCAGTCGTATCCGCATTGAAAGCCAAAACGACGCTGATGATCTTGTCAGCCTTTATAACCTGAAGAATGAACGGCAACCTTATTTCGATGCCGAAGTTATTCCGTGGCCGTATGCTGCGTGGGCTGAGCGTTTGACGAGGCAATGGCCGCATATAAAGGTTGAGCTGATCGACTGAAGACGGGCTTATCGTCCACTTTTCAGGAAGGTCTTAAAAAGTCATAAAAATTTGATACTGATCAAATATTGTTCATGAAAATCTGGATAATCTGACCCAAAATTGACGCGTTGTATGGGATTGGTTACAATTCTTTGCGTTGGGGTACTGGGTCCATATCGGCTGACCTTAGACTGCGCGACCATCGCCCCGCCGTGCTGAAGAAAGGTTAGCAATCGGTCGTATCCTTCGCGTGGATGCGAGAGGAGCAGCGATTGCACAATAAAACCGACACGTCTTGGCACGCCATTTCAAATAATGATGTGCTGTCTCGTCTTGACTGCGGACAGAAAGGCTTAACCGAGGCCGAGGTGCTGCGCCGTCAGGGGGAGTATGGCCCGAATAGTCTGCCGAAAGTTGCGGTTACCCATCCGATTATCCGGTTTTTCGCTCAATTCAACAGTGCTTTGATCTATTTCTTGATCGCTGCCGCCGCTGGGGCTGCTTTATTGGCACATGTCGTTGACGCAATTGTGATCATGGTGGTGGTGATCGTGAACGCCGTCGTCGGTTTTCTTCAAGAAGGGAAGGCGGAGCGCGCGTTGAACGCCATTCGCGATCTAATTTCACCCCATGCGGCTGTTATGCGCGACGGTGTCCGGCGGACCGTCGATGTTCACGAATTGGTGCCGGGCGATGTTGTTTTGTTGGAAGCAGGGGACCGAGTTCCGGCCGATTTACGATTGTTGCGTATTCGTGGATTGACGATTGACGAAGCGTTGCTGACGGGGGAATCCGTCACCGCCGAAAAGCGCGAAGACATCATTGCCGAGACTGCAGCCTTGGGCGATCGGGCCAATATGGCGTATTCCGGTACCCTGGTCGCCACGGGTCAGGCGACGGGGATCGTGGTGGCGACTGGGGTCGCAACCGAGATCGGGCGTATCAGCGCAATGCTTCAAGATGTGGATGTCATGACGACGCCGCTGTTGCGCCAGATCAATGATTTTGGGCGGCGCTTCACCTGGGTGGTTCTGGCCGCTGCCGTCGTGTTGTTTGCTTTTGCGGTCTTGGTGCGGGGGTTTGACTGGACCGAAGCGCTGATTGCCGTTGTTGCTTTGGCGGTCGGTGTCGTGCCCGAAGGTCTACCGGCAGTCATTACCATAACCCTGGCCATCGGTGTTCAGCGCATGGCCGCACGCAAGGCGGTTATCCGCAAGCTTCCGGCTGTGGAGACGCTGGGGGCAACCTCGGTGATATGCACCGATAAGACCGGGACCTTGACGCGCAACGAAATGACCGTGCGTCATGTTCACATCAAGGATCACCGCTTGACGGTTGCCGGTTCGGGCTATGCCCCGGAAGGGGCCTTGACGGCGATTGGCCTCGATAGCGACGGCGATGACGACTCTGGTGCGATTGCCGCCGCCGCATCGATTATCCGCTGTGGTCTGTTGTGTAATGACGCCGTGTTGCGCCGGACTGATACGGATTGGCGGGTTGAAGGCGACCCGATGGAAGGGGCTTTAGTGGCCTTGGCCATGAAAGCCGGTCTTGCGCCGGATCATTTGCGAGGGGAATGGCCACGGCTTGATGAAATTCCATTTGATGCCAGTTATCGCTATATGGCCACATTGCACCAAGCACCGGATGGCGGTGTTGCGCTGTTTGTCAAAGGCGCGCCGGAAGCGGTGATGACAATGGCGAGTGCTGACCCAGATCAGTGGGAGCCGCGCATTACCGAAGCCGCGACACAAGGCGAACGTGTGCTTGGGTTCGGGATGAAACGGCTCAGCGTGAAGCCCGATCAACTTGATCACACGCATCTTGCCGATGGTGTAGAGTTTTTGGGTCTGATGGGGTTCATCGATCCGCCCCGTGAGGAAGCGGTTGCTGCCGTTGCGGAATGTCGCGCTGCCGGTATTGCGGTTAAAATGATCACGGGTGACCATAAGGCAACGGCCTTGGCAATCGCCCGTCAAATCGGGCTCGCCGACGATCCCAAGGCCGCGACCGGGGCCGAAATTGATGCCATGTCTGACGATGACCTGGTGTCTTTCGCCGAACGCATTTCCGTGTTCGCACGCACGAGCCCGGAACATAAACTTCGCATCGTGCGGGCCCTGCAATCCAAGGGGGCAATCGTTGCCATGACCGGAGACGGGGTCAATGATGCCCCATCCTTGAAACAAGCCGATGTCGGTACGGCAATGGGCAACAAGGGGACCGAGGCCGCAAAAGAAGCATCCGAAATGGTGCTGTTGGATGACAATTTTGCCTCGATCGTGGCCGCTGTCCATGAAGGTCGCACGGTCTATGACAACATTCGGAAGGTTATTTCCTGGACCATACCGACCAATGGCGGTGAAGCATTGGCGGTTATTCTGGCGATCTTGGTCGGCTTCACACTGCCGATGACGGCCACGCAAATTCTCTGGGTCAATCTTGTGCTGGCTGTAACGCTCGGCCTTGTGCTGGCGTTCGAGCCGCCGGAGCCGGGTGTCATGCGTCGTCCACCACGGCGCCCGACAGCGAGTTTGCTGTCACCCTTCCTGTTGTGGCGGGTCATCGTGGTGTCGGTATTATTGGCAGCAGTGGCGCTTGGCGTTTTCTTTGCAACGTTGGAGCAAGGCCGTGATGTTGAAACGGCGCGGACGATGGTCGTTAATATGCTGATCGTCGCCGAGATTTTTTATCTCTTTAACGTTCGGTACTTGCATATGCGGTCTTTGACCTGGCGTGGCGCACTTGGTACCCCGGCTGTGTTGGGAGCAATTGCAGTGGTGGTGGTCGCTCAATTGGTCTTCACCTATTGGCCGCCGATGCATGACATATTTGGTAGTCGTCCGCTGACCTTGGCCGATGGCGCGCTGATCATCGGTATTGGTATTGCACTGATGCTATTGCTTGAGATTGAAAAACTGTTGTTACGTCGGCTAGGTTGGTTTGAAGAATTGAATAGCTAATCACGTTGGTTTGTTGTGAAGACAATTTTGGAGACTGTTATGACTGTTCCTACTCGTATTTTGCTTGCTACGGATTTTAGTGCGCGGAGTGACCGCGCGCTTGATCGGGCAGTTCGATTGGCGCAAACTTGGAACGCTGAACTCATTTTGGCGAATGTTATTGTGCCTAAAGTGGATTTGACGCGGGAATGGTTCAATCCACCGACATGGCGCCGCCATTATGAGCCGGTTGAATTGGTGAAGCGTCGTCTCGCACAAGACTTTGGTGACATTGCCCAAAATGTTCGTGTTGTGATCGAGGAAGGAAATCCGGTTGATCGCATTTCTGAAATTGCAGAACGCGAAGGCTGTGATTTGATCGTAACCGGTGTTGCCCGGGACGAAACGTTGGGGCGGCGATTATTGGGCGCGACGGTAGAACGATTGGTTCGTATTTCTCCGGTTCCTGTATTGATCGTCAAACGGCGTGTGTTGAATGCGTATCGCAATTTGATGATTACGACTGACTTCTCGGAAGCGTCGGTGTTTGCTCTACAAAGCGCGTGTGAACTTTTCCCCGATGCGACAAAAGTGTTGTTACATGGTTACGAGGTTCCGTTTGCGGTATCCGACACCACCGACAACTTCCACGAATATTTACAACAAGCCGAACAACGTGAGGTCAACGCATTTTTAGAACGGTCTGGGTTGGATGCCGATAAGGTAAAGAAAGTTCAGACAAAGGTTGAGCATGGTAATCCCGTGCGCTTGGCTGAAAGCTATGTTCTTAGTCATGATACAGACTTGACCGTCATTGCTAGCCATGGCCGCAGTGCGCTGTATGAGTTGGCAATCGGCAGTATCGCCAATGATCTTATCCAAACAGTAGATAGCGATGTCCTGCTTGTCCGCAACAAACAGAGTGCACCATGACCGATGCCCAGCCCAATAATGATCGTTACAGCCAGCTCATTGCCGCAACACGGGGTGGCGCGGCAATCCTTACCGCTGTCGCTCATCCGTGCAGTACATCGGCGATCACGGCCGTGGTTGACGCCGCGGCCGAGGGACTAATCGATCCCATTCTGGTAGGGCCCCGTGATAAAATCCAGGCGGCGGCTGCGGCCGCCAACATGGATATTTCGGCATTTCGTTTGGAAGACGCGCCCCATAGTCATGCGGCCGCGGACCGTGCCGTTGCCTTGGTCCGCGACGGTACGGCTGCACTTTTGATGAAAGGCTCGTTGCATACGGATGAAATTTTAGGCGCCGTGTTGGTGCGCGATACCGGCCTGCGCACGGAACGGCGCATCAGCCATGCCTATATAATGGATGTGCCCAGTTATCCGCGGCCGCTGATTATCACGGACGCGGCAATCAACATCGAACCGGATTTGATCGCCAAAGCCGATATCGTCCGTAACGCCATCGATCTGGCTCATGTGATCGGCATTGATTGTCCGCGTGTTGCAATCTTATCGGCAGTCGAAACGGTGAACCCGGCTATGCGCTCAACCATTGATGCGGCCGCGTTGTGTAAAATGGCTGATCGCGGACAAATCAGTGGCGGGTTGCTCGATGGGCCGCTTGCGTTTGATAATGCGATCAGTGAATCTGCCGCCCGTGAAAAAGGTATTGTGTCGGAGGTCGCCGGACGGGCCGAAATTTTACTGGTCCCCGATATCGAAGCCGGCAATATGCTGGCCAAGCAATTGACCTTTCTGGGGCATGCCGATGCCGCAGGGGTCGTATTGGGGGCGCGGGTGCCGATCATCTTGACGAGTCGGGCCGATAGCGTACGCACGCGGCTTGCATCCTGCGCCGTGGCTGTTTTGCTGGCACGGGCAAAAACCAAAGCTGCACCAGGATTACCGCAACGCGCATGATTTGGGTTTGCCGATGACACAATCGATTATCAGCCTCAATTCTGGGTCATCCAGCATCAAGTTCGCCTTATTTGATTGTGACGCCGCGGGGCCAAATTTTGTTGCAGGCGGCAAGATCGAGCGGATCGGCAATGATCCCCATATGCGCATCAAACATGCGGATGGTCGTGTGCTTGCGGAACGCACATGGCCTAATCATTATCGTCATCGTGATCTTCTGGCTGACCTGTTTGATTGGGGCTTAAAACGTCTTGAACAGCGCACCGTCGTTGGCATTGGCCATCGCGTTGTTCATGGTGGAACACGTTTTGTGAAACCGCAACGGGTTGATGACAACCTGCTGAATGTTCTTGATACGTTTTGCCCGCTGGCGCCGCTCCATCAGCCGCATAATCTGATAGCGATCAGATCCATTGCGGAGTTATGCCCCGACTTATTGCAAGTGGCCTGTTTCGATACGGCCTTTCATCATGATCGTCCCGCGCTCTCGACCCGTTTTGCCATTCCGCGCCATTTTCACGATCAGGGCATTCGCAAATACGGCTTTCATGGTTTGTCCTATGAATATATCACACAGCGTCTGATTGAACTCGATCCGATCACAGCGCGTGGGCGGGTCATTGTCGCTCATCTTGGCAATGGTGCCAGTTTATGCGGTGTCTTGAATGGCCAAAGCGTTGATACCAGCATGGGCTTCACAGCGCTTGACGGATTGATGATGGGCACACGGTGCGGCGCCATTGACCCTGGCGTCGTTCTGCACTTCCAAACGCAGCTGGGGATGAGCGTGGCGGAGGTCGAGGATTTATTGTATCGACAATCAGGCTTGCTCGGCGTCTCCGGTGTGTCCAGCGACATGCGGGCCTTATCTGAAAGCCAAATCCCCGCGGCAGACGAAGCCATTGAAATGTTTGCCTGGCGTGCGGCACGTGAGTGCGGTGGATTAATGGCAAGTCTTGGCGGACTTGATGGTTTTGTTTTTACAGCCGGCATCGGCGAAAACCACAGCGACGTTCGCGCCCGCATCTGCCGCCGATTGGCGTGGACCGGCCTACGCCTCGATGACACCGCCAATGCCCAAAATGCCAGCGTTATCAGCGCCCCGGACAGTGCCGTTGTTGTGCGCGTTATCCCGACCGACGAAGAACGGATGATTGCCCTTCACACGATTGCTGTTATGGGGCAGGATTATGACGGGCAGGGAGACTTGGATTAGGCGTCCGAAAATGGCTAGCAGGACGTTTGCTGAGGCTTTATTCTTATCCTGATGGAACAAGATAAAGAGCTTTATTATCAGGCCTGTCGTGCACGTGACCCGCGATTTGATGGGGTCTTTTTTATTGGCGTCATATCGACCGGTATTTATTGCCGCCCGATCTGCCCTGCAAAAATGCCTAAGTTGAGCAATTGTCGTTTTTATAACAGTGCTGAGGCAGCAGAGAAGGATTCATTACGACCTTGTTTACGTTGTCGTCCGGAATTGGCACCGGGCAATGCACCGGTGGATGACGCCCGTCGTGTTGCACATTTGATTGCGCAAAGACTCGAACGGGGGCTGATCGATGGTGGTCTTGGGTTGAACGAAATTGCAGATCAGTTTCAACTCAGTTCCCGTCAAATACGTCGTATTATTCAAAAAGAATTAGGTGTTTCACCGATCCAATTGATCCAAACGCGGCGGCTGCTTCTAGCAAAACAATTGTTGACAGAAACGTCATTGTCTATGACTGAGATTGCATTTTCCAGCGGTTTTTCCAGCTTGCGCCGTTTTAATGATGCATTTCAAAATCACTATGCTATGTCACCATCCCGTCTGCGTAAAAAAACACAGACTGAAGAAAATGATTCAAACATATTCGATACATCTGTTGTCCAGATTTCCTATCGTCCACCCTATGACTGGAATGGTATCTTAAGATTTCTGTCGATGCGTAGGATCAAAGGTGTCGAATGGATCACAGATGATTTTTATGCTCGTACAGTACGGATTGGCAATCACTGTGGTTGGATACGTTTAACGCATGCGCCGCAGAAGAATGCGGTGATGATGGAATTCACGCATAACTTAACAATGGTTCTGCCGGTTCTTATAGAACGCATGCGTAACCTTTTCGATCTGAATGCGCGGCCTGACATAGTTTCCGGACATCTGCAAAAAGACAAAATATTGAAGGCTGCCGTTCAAAATAATCCTGGGCTTCGCGTGCCTGGTGCTTTCGATGGTTTTGAATTAGCCATCCGCGCTATATTGGGGCAACAGGTTTCGGTGAAGGCCGCAACAACATTTGCGTGTCGTTTAGCGGTTGCATTTGGTGATCTGGTCAGCACTCCGTTTCCTGAACTTTCACACTTATCGCCGACGGCTGAACGGATAGCTGCCTGCGAAGTTGATGACATTGCAAAACACGGTATTGTTAGCGCTCGTGCGAGGAGTATTATTGGGCTAGCGCAAGCCTGTGCTTCCGGAAGTTTGATATTGGAATCCGGCATGCATCCAGAAAATACCGTAAAACAATTGGATGCTCTGCCCGGTATCGGCCCTTGGACTGCCAATTATATTGCTATGCGCGCTTTGCGTTGGCCAGACGCTTTCCCAAAAGAAGACATTGTTATTCGCAAGAAACTGGGTGGATGCACAGCCAGGGAAGCAGATGACATATCGCAAGCCTGGCGCCCATGGCGGAGCTACGCTGTTTTACATATTTGGAATGGACTTTAGGTTTATTATGACATCTTTTTTCAAACATATGACATCTCCTGTCGGACAATTGACGTTGGTCGCATCCGACACCAAGCTGCTTGCGATATTGTGGGAAGGCGATAATCCTGCACGTGTACGATTAGGCACGTTGCAGGAATATCAAGATCATTCCGTTCTTATGGAAACGGAACAGCAACTGCGGCAGTATTTCGCCAGACACCTAAAAAAATTTACAGTGCCGTTGGAATTTAACGGAACAAGTTTTCAAAAGTCAGTGTGGGCCGCCTTACTGTCCATTCCTTATGGAGAAACACGCAGCTATGCACAAATCGCCAAACAAATCGGTCGCCCCAAAGCGGTCCGCGCTGTGGGGGCCGCGAACGGTAAAAATCCTATTTCCATCATAGCGCCATGCCATCGTGTTATCGGCACGAATGGATCCCTGACAGGCTTTGCCGGTGGGTTAGAGGCAAAGCGCTATTTATTAGGGTTGGAAGCGCGGCATGATATAGGCACGCGTGCTGGTTAATACATATATCCCCTATAAACTTGCCACATTTACCGGTTTTGCACTTCGTTCAGCAATGCATTTGCGGCAAGTTTTCCCAATGCATTTCCGGCAAGCGGACTGTCACCCGTGAGCAGTTTTCGATCCTGATGAACGGCGCCGGAAATGTCATCGTTTAAAATTTCGAATCCTAAGGCCTTTAATTTCTCGCCAAACTTCCAGGTCAGATGGCCCGGCATATAGCCGATATCGGGCGTCTTGGCATCAAGGGCATCGGGAAAAGCGCAAATTTTATAGCCGCGATAAATATCGCTGTTTCCCACAGCCAAGAAAGCGGCCGGTCCGTGACACAACGATATGACAAATCTGTCCTGTGCCGCTGCCCATTCGAGAACGGTCTTGACGTCATCACTTTCTGGTAGGCCGATCAATGCGCCATGCCCGCCGGGAATGAAAATGGCGATATAATCGTCAAGTCCATGTTCAATGATATCGGATAGTTTCCGGGGTTGTTTGAATTGTTCATTATATTTGGTGTAGAGGCCTTTCACATCCTGGTCTTCGGACGGCATGGCCCAATATTCAAATTTCACCGGATTCCCCGACACGGTTGCGACGTCAAAGGAGAAGCCTGCCTTGTCCATATGATACATCGGCAACAGCGTTTCTACGGGATGGTTTCCGGTCGAGAAGAACGTACCGTTGGCGGTCAGCAAATAACGCTCATCCGCGCCAATCATGAGCACTTTCAATTTTCCGCTTCGATAAGGCGCAGGATAATCGGCGCCGCTCAGATCAGATTTCGGTGACGTGAACTGGCTTAGCGAATAGGGGGAGGGAAAGAACGCGTTATGTTCGGCCGGATCCGGCGTCGGTGTCTTATCGGTCACGGTTTGGCTTGTCATCTCTACCTCGGCAAAGTCTATCTATGAGGAGATCGTACCCTGCAAACCGGACTGCCGAAAGACTCGCTTTTTTTATTTTCACATCAGTGAAGGCCGCCTCATTTCCCATATATGCTCGCGGGAACGGGGGGATATGGCGGAGAGGAAGTCCGTCTAACTAATATTTGCCACTGTCCGCTACCGTCTAAAAATCCTTTTGATTCTTAGTATATTAGGTCATGTCTTGTCTGGACGTGTTTGCTGTTGTTTGTCATAATCCAGCTTAAATTGGTGGGTCAATTGGTGGGTCAATTGGTGGGTCAATGACGCGGTCTATTCACAAGCTCACGCCCATGGCGATCGAGAAGCAAAAGATGCCCGGCAAGTATGCTGATGGCGGCGGGCTCTATTTGGTCGTGGCCGACAGTGGGGCAAAGACCTGGGTCTTTCGCTATATGTTTCTGGGAAAGCGCCGGGAGATGGGCTTGGGAACGCTTCAGGTTATTACCTTGAAAGAGGCTAGGAGTAAGGCCGCGGATTGCCGTAAATTGCTGGCTGATGGCCAAGATCCCATTGAAGACCGCAAAGCCACCATGTTCAGGATCGCTCTTGAGGCTGCTAGTGCCATTACTTTCAAGGAAGCGGCTGAGACCTATATCAAGGCGCACAAGGTGGGGTGGCGGAATGCAAAACATATCCAGCAATGGGAAAACACCCTCGCCACTTATGTCTATCCTGTTTTTGGTCAACTCTCTGTGGGTTCGATTGACGTCGGACTTGTTATGAAGGTTCTGGAGCCGTTGTGGCAGACAAAGACCGAGACGGCTTCTCGGCTTCGGGGGCGGATTGAAGCCATCTTGGATTGGGCTGCGGCACGAGGTTATCGGTCGGGTGAGAATCCAGCGCGGTGGCGTGGTCATCTCCAGAATCTGTTGCCGAGACGGGCTAAGGTCCAGCGTGTACAGCATCACAAGGCTTTACCGTATGCGGAGACCGGCGCGTTTATGCAAGAGGTTCGGAAAAGTGATGTGGTGGCCGCCAAGGCCCTGGAGTTCGTCATCCTGACCGCGACACGGACAAGTGAAACAATTGGCGCCACATGGGACGAGATCGACTTTAAGAACAAAGTCTGGACCATTCCGGCCAGCCGGATCAAAGCAAGCCGCGAGCATAAAGTACCGCTCACCGCAGAAGCTTTGGCGATATTAGAAGCGATGAAAGAAACACGTGTCAGTGACTATGTCTTCCCTGGTGGGAGAGCAAAGAATCCGCTTTCCAATATGGCAATGCTGAAGTTTCTAGACCGTATGGAACGGTCGGAGCTCACAGTTCATGGTTTCAGGTCCACATTTCGGGATTGGGCGGCTGAGCAAACCAATTTCCCCCGTGAAGTTGCGGAGATGGCGCTTGCGCATGCTGTTTCCGACAAGGTCGAGGCTGCCTATCGCCGTGGTGATCTGTTCGAGAAACGCCGCAAATTGATGGAAGGCTGGGCGCGATATTGCCATACCTTGCCCAGTGAAGGCGGGAAGATATTGAAAATGAAGAAGAAAGATGCGGTTTCGTAGAGATTCTGCATTTCTTGATGCGAGATTTCAACCGGGAGATCATCTTGTCAAAATATAGCAAAGATGCTATATGGGATATTATCGTCACCAAAGCTGCCGAGAAGGAAATCAAGGCGCTTCCAGACGACATGCAGGCCCGGTTTGTGCGAGTCGGCCAGATTCTGATTGAACATGGTCCCTTGCAGGTGGGCATGCCTTATGTCCGCTCCTTAAGTCGAGGTCTTTGGGAAATGCGGATGACCGGACGGGATGGTATTGCCCGGGCCATTTATTTCGTGGCGGATGGGGCAAGCTTGGTTGTGGTGAGGGCCTTTGTGAAGAAAACACAGCAGACACCACCGCGTGAAATCGACTTGGCGCTTCGGCGCATGAAGGACTGGAAAGATGAGCAAGAGCTTTAAGACCCTCTCAGCTGAACTGCTGAAGAAACCGGCCGTCAAGCAGGCCTATGACGACATGGCCGAGGAGTTCGAGGTTGCAGCCGCCTTGATCGAAGCACGCTCCAAAGCCGGTCTGAGTCAGGCTGAGCTTGCGGACCTCATGGGCACGACACAGAGCGCCATCGCCCGTATCGAGAGCGGCAAGCACTGGCCCAGCAAGAAGACGCTGGAAGGCTATGCCAAGGCCACAGGGTTGAGGCCGACAATCAGGTTTGTGAGTGCGAGGGGGTGACGCGATCCAAACTCCGACGTCTGGATAGGGAAGGGATGAGTGTAATGCAAAGCTTTGTTAGGAGCCGTTAAATTGAAACGTGGGGGCAAACGGACGGGTGCTGGACGCCCTCCAGGTTCGATAGGCAACCGAAAGCTTACGGCTGAGGAAAGAATTTGTATCGGTGCGGCAGTGGAGAAAAGGCTATATGAGGCAGATTTGCAAACCTTCGATGCTGCTGTAGAAAAATTGCCTAGGCGTGAGGAAATTAAACAGCTTTATCAAGAAGTGAAAGACGTACCAGTTGAAGATCGAAGAGTATGGCTTCGATCACAACGACGACGAGATTATATTGACGATATTAACGCAACTATGCGCTTGGCTAGAAAAGAAGCCGGTTTGTCTGGTGCAGGTCGGGTTTGGGAAATCACACAACACCGCTCCCAAGGTGGAAAACAGAAAATCTATGAGGAAATTGCTGCTGAATGGACTAAGAAGTTAGGAGGGGCAAAGGTTTCTCAGTTTGAGGTTACGCCTCGAATGGTGCGTTCGTGCTTTGAAGAATTAAAACGAAGACTGGATGAATCAGACGACGACTAGCCAGTAACTGAGAAAATCACGATCAAACACTCCGGAAGTGGCTGTTTTCTGCGAATTATTTGATTTCTCTGCAGCTTTTTTAGAGCGTGTTTTGTCTGCTCTTAGACTTGATTACACCGGCGCCCTTGGTCGGACACTTACAATCAAGCTAGGAGACTCGAATGTCATCCCCTATCCTCATCACCATTCCAGACGCCCAAAAAAGTCTCAGTCTCTCTCGATCCACAATCTACGAACTCCTCGCAGCTAAGAAGCTCG
Source organism: Alphaproteobacteria bacterium (assembly GCA_037189785.1). Lineage (GTDB taxonomy): Bacteria > Pseudomonadota > Alphaproteobacteria > Sphingomonadales > Govanellaceae > Govanella. The sequence goes on along the minus strand of JBBCIP010000114.1, from coordinate 4,651 downwards.
ATGCGGTGAAAGTCGGCCGTCGTCGTCTTATCGTTCAAGACTCGATTTCACGCTTAGTCGAGACGCTTACGGCGGAGGCTGCCTAATGCATCAGAAACAACAAGCCCGCGCCGGGGGGATGGCGCGGGCTCAAAATGTCGATTTGCTTGGCGGCAATGACGGACTTGAGAATACAACCTTCAATCAAGATCTGCAAGTTGTTCGATACGTTATTCGACGCTGTCGTGTAACGCCGCTTCGTGCTTACGCTATTGCTGAACTCAGTGGCTTGGGAGGCGTACATGGATAACGCTTCCCAAACAATCGTGGACATTCAGAAGAATGCTCGGGAATCTATTCGCGTATCTATCTCAGAGTTCAAAGGGTATCAACTCGTTGATATGCGTGTGTTTGTCGAGGCCGACGATGACGAAGCAAAACCCACCAAGAAAGGATTGTGTGTTCGTGTCGAACTGATCCCTCAGCTTATCGAAGCCTTGTCGTTGGCTGCTCAATACAGCAAGGAGAGCCGCGATGGGTAAGCATTCCGCCATCGAAATTATGTATCCGTCAGCACCGCCGGAGACCATTCCCATTCGTGAAAAACTACTGGTGGCCCGTGACATTGCCAATTCTCGAATGGGTAGGTGGGAAGAGTGGCCGCGGGACTTTCATATGGCGCACGCAATCATAGCAACCTGGTCTGGTCGTGCTGTTTACTCTCCGTGGCCGATTGAAGATCTTGAGAAGGTCACAGATGCTGCTCGTCATCTTCTTGCTGGCACTCGCTTGTTGGCAAAGCTAGGAGAGCAGTATGGCGATTGACGCATCTGCTTTCGATGCTGACTTTGAGGCTGAGGCCGAAGGGTTAGAATCCAGGCGTATTGCTCATTTCCCCAGCCAAGATCGAAAGTCACTTCTCCCGATGCTGCGATGGGGTGATATGGCTAATGCTGACCCGCCTCGGTGGTTGGTTAAAGGCGTTTTGGTTGAAAGCACTTTGTCAGTGCTGTGGGGTGAACCTGGCAGCGGCAAGAGCTTCTTTGCCCTCGACATGGCTGCTCACATTGCGCTGAGCTGGCCTTGGCGGGAGCATAGAATTGCTTGCGGTGCTGTCGTGTATCTCGGGCTTGAAGGAGGACGCGGTCTACAAAGCCGCGTCCTGGCCCTCCAGAGGCATTACAATGCTGAGGATGATGGAGTGGTCCAAACTCCCTTTTACCTCGTTCCTGCTCCCCTGGACCTGTTAACAGCCGATGGTGACCTGCATCGCACCATTGGCGCTATTCAAAGCTGTGGAGACGTCAAGTTGGTGGTGGTCGATACGTTGGCTCGTGCCATTTCAGGAGGTAACGAAAACTCACCGGAGGACATGGGTGCATTTATCCGGAATATGGATCGTATTCGGGACGAAACAGGCGCACATGTCATGGTCGTTCATCATGGCGGTAAAGATCAGACGCGTGGTGCGCGCGGCCACAGCAGTTTGAAGGCAGCAGCCGACACCGAAATAGAAGTTCGTAAGTCAGATGTCGGTCAGCGCATAGCCAAAGTGACCAAGCAAAAGGACGGGGTTGAAGGACAAGAGTTTGCGTTTGAACTTCAAACTGTCGATCTTGGAACTGATGAAGATGGCGATCCAATTACTTCTTGTGTTTGCATACCTGTGGACGGTGGCGGATTACAAACGACAAAAAGGAGAAGGGTCACGGGAGCTGCTCAAATTCTACTATCCGCTTTGAATGAAGCTATAGTAGATGCCGGAGTTCTGCCAAAAGCCTGCAAGTATATTCCAGCTAATGTTTATGCAGCGAATATCGAAGTTGTGCGCCAATATGCCTATAAACGCCACATTTCAGATACCGATACTCCAGAAGCACGGAAGAAGGCTTTTCAAAGAGCCTTGCAACGTCTTCAAACAGAAAATTTGGTTGGCATTTGGGAGGGTTTGATATGGCCAGCTTAGCGGGACAAATCGGGACATGTCCCCCTATGTCTCTTGTGTCCCCCGGACACCATTTAGCGGGACAAATCGGGACACACCCCTTTAGGGGTGTCCCGTATGTCCCGTATGTCTCAACCGGAAGAAATTGTCCCGATGGTGAAGTGTAGAGGAAGATCGAATGGACGACCCTGAAAATTCAGGTAGAGATCAGGCTGGTAGATTCAAACCGGGGAAATCTGGGAACCTTGCGGGCAAACCGAGAGGTGCTCGTCACCGGGCATCACGTGCTGTTGAAATTCTGCTCGAAGGTGAGGCAGAAGAACTGACGCGTCGAGTGATCGACCTGGCAAAGACTGGCGATGTCACTGCGTTGCGTCTTTGCTTAGATCGAGTAGCTCCTGCACGCAAAGACAGCCATATCACTATTAGTCTGCCGAGCGTAGATAGCGCCCAGAGCGCCGTAGAGGCTGGTTTTAGAGTTATCTCGGCCGTCGCTGCGGGTGAGTTATCCCCTGACGAAGGTTCGCGTCTAATGGCCCTTCTAGAGTCGCAGAGGCGACACATAGAAACTCACGATCTTGAACTACGATTAACTGAGATTGAAAAACGGATGGGACAGAACAAATGAGCCAGATCAAAAATCGACTTTCCAAAGTTGAACGTGCTGTTATCGGACCGCCAAAGACACGCCCGGTTTTGCGCATCTCACCATGGACACCACAGGACGAAGCAGATGGTATTCTAAATACTCCGGGGGCATTCATTATCGAACGCGTGATTGTTGATCCGCCCCACTCTTTAACGACAGAAAATAGTGAGGATGACTAATGACCGCTGCTCTGTCTCATGGTGATGATTTAGTTCGTGCTATTGCCGAAACTCTGGACAAGCCGCACGATGAAATAACCAGACGAAGCAAGCAACTTGAGGTGTTTAATTATCTCAATGCAGGGGAGTCACGTGCATTTGTACTCACACTAATCGCAGCAATGTTACCGGATAACTGTAACGTAAATAATATGTCCGCTATTGCATGTTGGCTTCCGTTATCAAATGTCATTGTCCATCAATGCGAAACAAGTGAGCGTGTTGAGTGTGAAAATACAGGGTACGCTGCTATATTTGGCTGGCATCTTTCGTCAATAGTTGACAAAGTTATATGTGTTGAGCCTAGTGACTTCGATGCGTTGTTGCTCGTTTCGCATACACAATCATGCTTTGCTGTCGTTTCATATTTAACTCAGTCTTCATGTGATAAAAATATGAAAACAGATGTGATCTATGGAACTACAAAGTTTGACGTAGAATCAGAGTACGCGGTAAAATATACCGCGATAACAAGACCTCAGATTGAACAGTTGGCGTTACGTTACCGAGAAATAGTTTATCCGAACACCGCACATAAGCATTAAGACTCGATTATGAGTCAGGTCGGGCCTCTAGTGAAGTGATAGCCATAGAATTGGAGTGTGACTTATGAAGTCAAAGTCGAAGACAAAGAACGAGCCCTGGGCTCCGGCGCAACCATATATTTTGCAGGGCTTGCAGAATACTCAACAAGTGTTCAATGAGCAACAGCCACGGCTAGAGCAGTTAGGGGATGTGGCTTATGATCTTTATAACAAGGTCGCGAGCAAAGCCCTTAATCCGTCATCTTCGATCACGGCAGGCCAGAATTACCTGTCAGGTGTTTTGGGTGGGGATTACCTGAACTCTAATCCTTATTCGGGAGTGATGAACCCTGCCATGGTTGGCGGTGGTTCAAATCCATATGCAGGCCAGATGAATCCAACATTAGGGAGCTTCAATTCCAGCTTGTCTGGTGTGGCCGATTACATCACGAACGCGGCGACACGATCGGTGGGCGACGCCTTTTCTTTGGCCGGGCGGACCGGTTCCCCAGAGCACGCAATTTCTTTAGGTCAGCACGTCACGCGTGAGCTTTCGCCCTTTGTTTATGGCGCGATGGAAAGCGACCTGAGTCGTCAGTTCCAGGCTGGCGAAAGTATGTTATCCCGTGGCGCAGCAGATTACGAAGCTGAACGTCAACGGCAGTTTATGGCTGGGGAAAGCATGCTGTCCCGGAGTGCCGCAGAATATGAGGCTGAACGGCAGCGACAAATGCAAGCGGCAAGCCTTTTGCCGTCGCTTAGAGCTTCGGAGTTTGCTGGTGTACCTGAGGCTATTGGTTTGTTGGGTTCGGCGGCCGAAATCCCATGGACTGGCGTCAATGCATACAATGGCAATATCCGCACCACATCGAACGGTTATGGAACACAGACTACCACCAACAGTAGCGGGCTTGGAGGGGTTCTAGGCGCTGCGTTGACTGGGCTGGATGTTTATAAAAACTGGAACAAATAAGATGGGTATCCTTGATTTTGATTTTATGAATGGTCAACCTTTAAGGGGTTTGTTAGGCACTGACGTTGGTGGTGGTGTCCGTGGCGTGTTGGCGCGCCCACCATATTCAACGCCGCCATATGTACCCGAATATTCTGGTATGGATGCGCCGCAACAGCCCGCAGCACAAGACAGTAAACCGGCGGGTTTTATGGGACGCTTGGCCAATTACATCAACAACCCCGGCCCGTTAGGCCAACTTGGCGCACAGTTAATGGCGGCATCCGGCGCGCCGCTTGGTGAAGCTTTGGTCGGTATGCAGAGACAGCGGGCGGAAGACGCGGACACTGCTTTAAACCAACAATACAAACGCGCTCTGATCGA